>CAIMSU010000258.1 GCA_903844155.1 uncultured Pseudomonadota bacterium
CACGTTCGCCGCCAGCCGCCGAAGACGGCAGCCGGCACCGAACGTGCGGGGAACGCCGCGCGGGGGGCCAATCCGACCAGCCATCCACGCGATTTCAGGTGGATACAGACGCCATGTTTGCCGAGCGCACGGATTGGCCCCTGGATCGTTGCTGCCCGTGCTACCCTCGTGCACGGCCGACGGGTTGCTCGCGTCGATGAACCGTGACTTTGCGGGCTTCGGGGTTCTCGCCCTCCTCGCCGCGTGTGCGGGCGCCGGCGATGGCCCAGCATTCAAAACGGATGCCGTGACGCCGTTCGACACCGGAATCTCCTACGCGGTCGACGCAGACGGCGACGGCCACGCCTCGACGGGCACCGGCGGCGACGACTGCGACGACGCGAACCCCTCCATCCACTCCGGTGCCGTCGAGGTGTGCGATGGCGTGGACCAGGACTGCGACGGCGTCGTCGACGACAATGCGGTGGACGCGCCGACGTGGTTCGGGGACACAGATGCGGACGGTTACGGCGAGGCCGCAGACCCGCTGTCAGCCTGCACAGCACCCGATGGCTACGTCGCGGACGGGACGGACTGCGACGACACGGACCCTGCCGTGCATCCGGGCGCCGACGAGGTGTGCGATGGCGTCGACCAGGACTGCGACGGCGTCGTCGACGACAATGCCGTGGACGCGCCGACCTGGTATCGAGACGGGGACGCCGACGGCTACGGCGACCCTGCCGGCACCCAGACGATCTGCACCGCACCGGAGGGCTACGTCGCCGACGGGTCGGATTGCGACGATGCCGACCCGGCCGTCCACCCCGGCGTGTACGACGCCTGCGACGACGGCATCGACAGCAACTGCGACGGTGCGGACCTGCACTGCCCCTATGCGGGGGATGTCTCGGTCGGAACCTCCGAATACGAGTGGACCGGCGCACACGCGGAGGACGCGGCGCCGTACGCGATGGCGGGGCTCGGCGACGTGGATGGGGACGGTCGCGATGACTTCGTGGCGTCAGCGCCCGCGGCCGACCGCCAGCCCGACAACACCTACGTCGACAGCGAGGTCTACCTCGTCTTGGCCGGCGCTCCGGGTGTGCGCTCGCTCGCGGATGCAGACGCGACCTGCACGCAGACGCCGAGCGGCGACTACTTCGGCGGTCAGCTCGCAGGCCTCGGCGACATCGACGGCGGCGGCGTAGGCGAGGTGGCGATCGCGACGTTGGACGATGACACAAACGGCGTCAACGCGGGATCGGTCGCCATCCTCCCCGTCAGCAGCCTCGCCGCCGGCTGTCCCTCCGGGACCACGACCCTGACGATCGAGGGCGAGGGGGCGAACGACGGGCTCGGCGGGCAGATCACGCACGGCGACCTCGACGGCGACGGCATCGAGGACCTTGTCGTCAGCTCGTGGACGAACGATGACGGCGGGGACGAGGCGGGAGCTGTCTACGTGTTCTACGGTCCCCACGCGACCGGGATAGCGCAGGCCGGCGACGCGGATCGAGTGCTGACCGGCCGCACGCGCGACGACTTCGGGGTGCGACTCAGCGCGGGCGACGTCGACGGTGACGGGATCGTCGACCTTGGCGTGGGCGCCACGTACGACAGCACGGCGTCCAACGAGGCCGGGTCGGTGCGCATCTTCCTGGGCTCGACGACCCGGGACGGCAGCGCCGACTCCACGGACGCCGACATCACGATCCTCGGCGAAAACTCTGGCTCCGGATTGGGCGTCGGGCTGGACCTGTCCGGGAACCTCGACGGTGCGGGTCCCAACGATGCCCTCGTCGGCGCTTCGGGCTTTGGCGGCGCCGACCCGACCGGAAAGGCCTACGTGTACTATGGGCCCATTCCGGCTGGGGGCTACAGTGGCGCGGATGCCGACGTCGGGCTGGTGGGCGTGACCGCGTGGTCGGGCGCAGGCGGCCTGACCACCGTGCTCGGCGACGTCAACAGCGACGGGTGCGACGACGCCCTGATCGCGGCCACCGAGGGCAGCATGGCCTTCCTCGTCTACGGGTGCGGGCTCGCGGACGGCGTCTCGTCACTCTCCACGGCGAACGCGCAATTTCTGCTGGAGAGCAGCTCCGATTGGCAAGGGGCCGACGGCGCCACCGTCGTCGGGCACGTCGACTTCACCGGAGACGGCGTGGACGACTTCCTGATCGGCGCGCCGGGCAACGACGACGCTGGGGCGGACGCGGGGACGATCTACGGGTTTCCGGCGGAGTAATTCGGCACCCTGACGCCGCCCTACGGCGCTGGCCCCGCCGACGACCCCGTGCCCGCCGGTGTGGGCGGCCCGTCGCCCGGAGCGTCCGCGCCATCGTCGGCGGGCGCAGCACCTACCGCGTCCGCCCTCGCCTTCACCCTCTCCGCCGACCAGCGCAGGAACGCCGGCAGATCCCACCGCTCCACGAACGCCTGCCGGGCCGACTTCCATTCCGAGATCGCCGCCGGATACCGGGCGTTGACGTCCTTGATGCTGGCGTTGAACTCGGCGACCGTCGCCGCGGTCCGCGGCTTGTCGAGGATCTTCACCATGCGGCCGAAGTCATCCGCGAGGAGCGACTTCATCGCCGCTTCAAGGCCGAGCGTAGCGCTCCGAAGTCCGTCGTCGCCCAGCCACGCGTCGCGCGCGGTCGTCCGCTGATTCACCTCCCGCACCGCCGCCTCGGTGGCCCGATAGCTGGCGGTGAACGCCGCGGGGTCCTTCGCGCTGGTCGCCAACAGGGCGTTCATCGCAGTCACCACAGCGACCTCGTCGTTACCCATCCCGTTCTGGTATTGCACTGCCAGCACCCCAGTCAGCCACCGCGGGCTGTCCGGAGCGGCCGTCTTGAGCGCGGCGGACTCGAAGTCCAGCTCCTCGTTCTCGACCGGCGCCACCAGGAGCTGGTGGTGCCTCCCCGCGAACGCGGCAGCAGCAGCGTCGTAGGTCTGCAGGGCATCCGCGGAGCCCCGGGCAATCTGGGCGAGCACCTCCGAGGCCGCGCCGAGGTCCGCCGTCGCGACCACATCGCGCCCGAAGAAGCTGTACAGCGTCGGCAGCCTCGTGCGCATGAGCTCGGCTTCGGCTTCGGCGAGGGCGACGGTGGCGTCCCGGAGTCCGGCGTCCCCCTCGAAGGGCGGCAGCGCGGCGACCCGAAGGCGATACGCCGCCATCGCGTCGATCGACTCGGACAGGAACTGGGCCCGCCCTGCGGTGTCCACGGGAGGCGTGTAGGTCTGGATCGCGTTGAAGTCCGCGATGAGGTGGGTGGCCTCCAGATCAAGGCTGGCCCGATAGGCATCGATGGTAGACGCCCCGTTCGCGTCCGCGCCCACCCCCGGACCGCCCTCGACCTTGAGGGGCCGTCCGAGCCACTGCCTGGAAAAAACGTCAGCGGCGTGTAGCCAGGCGGCGCTGTTGGACCCCAAAGCGGCCCCCAACGCTTTGGAGTGCGCGTTGTACCCTGCGATGTCGGCTGTGGAGGCGCCTGCTCGGGCGACCTGGGCGTTCGGGCGGGCGTGGGCCTCAAACACTGTCACCGTGGCCCGGTCCATGGTCTCAGCGGCCGTTTGCGCGGTGGCGTCGCCACACCAGTCGCCCGCCGTGCCTGCAGAGACCAGCGCCGCGCGCGCCACCGACTCCACCTTGTTGATGCCGGCGTCAAGGGCGACCGCATCGCCCGGCGGGACGTCGTCATAGGCCCGGATCGCGGCCGCGACCTGGTTCTGCGACCGCATCAGGCCGCCGAGGTACCCCACGGAGAACGCCTTGACGGTGTCGTCCGGGTGTCCTGGGCAGATCGACGCTGGCTCGTCGACGGGCAAGTCGTCGACGCCGCCGAACGCAGCCTCGAGCTGGTACCGCTCCGCAAACGCCTGGAAGCCGTCGGCGAGCGCGTGGTTCGCGAGGTTGGCGCGCTTCTCGGCGAGGGATCGGAGCTCCAGGAAGTGCAGCAGGTCGTCGCCCGTCACCGTCTCCTGTCCGGCGATCGCCGCGGCCTGTGCCGCCGAGGCCTCCGCGTCCTCATTGTCCGTGATGTACGCCAACAGCGCCGTGCGCAGCCCCGCATCCCCCTGGTACGCCGGTTGAGCGGTGACGCGCGCCCGCGCCCGCTCCAGCACCGCGTGAGCGCTCTCCTCGTTCGCCCCGGCAGCGCTCAGCCCCTCCTCCATTTTTTCGTACTCGGCCTGCTCTCGCACCAGGTAGTCCGCGGGCGAGACCACATCCGCATCGCCGGCCAACGCCAACCCCGCCACCGCCCACAGGACCATGTGACCTCCTTGTCCGTCCGCCTTATCGCAAATCGACCCTGTGCGGGCGGGATCCGGACCCGCGACAATGCCGACGCACCCCCGCGAAACCCCGCATGAATGCTCACTCAGTCGGGGCCCGCTTTGGAATTTCGGGGCGACCGCGATAGAGCGCGCGACCGGAGTGCCCATGCCCCGCATCTTCTGCCTCCTCCCCGCGGCCAGGGCCCAGCTTGCAGGCGCCATCAGCGCCGCGGGCGGTGTACCGGTGATCGACCTGACCACGGGCGAGGCGACCGTAGTGCCGACGGGCGCGTGGGTCCGCGTGCGGTCGACTGCGGGCGTTGTGCCCGGTGGAGCCGGCGTTTTTGCAGCCGTAGGCCAGCCGCTCGCAGGCCGGGAGACGTGGATCGAGGGCGCGGATGCGGCGTCGTCGGCCGAGCAAAGAGCGCTCGGGTTCGCGGGCGTCTGTGTGCGCGGGCGCGGGTCGGGCGGGGAGTCCGGGACGGTCGATGTCCGCGATGTGCAGACAGACATGGCATGTGTGTTTGACTGGCCCTTCGGCCCGGAGGCGCTGCCTACACACGACATCCTGCTCTCAGACGTGCTGCTCGCCTACCTGGACCCACCGAAAAAGCTCGTCGAACGCCTCGCCCGCATCACGCCAGCCGACTTGCGTCGGGTGGACTGTGTCACGCTCGTCGCGTCGTTGGCGTCGCCCGCGCTGCGGCGGATCGCGGGTGGTGAACCTCCAGAGTTGGCCGCTGCCGGGCTCTGGGCCGATGGCGACGCGTTCGCGCACGCTTTGCTTGCCGGCGAGGGCGCGTTGCTCACAACCGGGCTGAAGGAGCGCTTCCCTACCCTCGGGGACCTCGTCGGCGCCTACCTCGCCGCCGCACCACAACTCGTACGCGCGCGCCAGGCTCCGACCGCGGTCGTGCCGGTCACCGCCCCTGAAAACACAGGCCCCGAGCCCATCGCCATCATCGGCATCGGCTGTCGCCTCCCCGGCGCCAGCAACGCCACCGAGCTCTGGACCCGCCTGCTCGAAGGATGGAGCGCCATCATCGAGGTCCCGCCGCACCGTTGGGAGCACAGCTTGTATTGGGACGCGGACCACAACGCGCCCGACCGGACCTACTCAAAGATCGGTGGTTTCATCACCGATTTCAAGTTCAACCCGCGCCGCTTCCGCATCCCCCCCTCCGTTGTGCCACTCATCGACGGCGTGCAACAGTTGGCGCTTGAAGCCGCGGCCGACGCGCTGGAAGACGCCGGCTACGGCAACGACCGCACCTTCGACCGCGAGCGCGTAGCCGTGATCCTCGGCCAATCCATGGGCGGCGAGATGACGGACAAGTACGCCGTCCGCATCTTCTTCCCGGCCGTCAAGAAAGCCCTCGCCGAGGTTCCCGACTTCGCGTCGCTCCCCTTCGATAGGCAAGTCACGATCCTCGAAGAGTTTGAGCGCGTCGTCAAAGCGTCGCTGCCGCCCGTCACCGAGGACTCCATGCCCGGCGAGCTGGCCAACGTGACCGCTGGGCGCGTCGCCAACGCGCTGAACCTTGGCGGCGCGAACTTCACGACAGACGCCGCGTGTGCCGGGTCCATGGCCGCGATCCAGTCGGCGGTCAAGGGCCTTCAGGACCACGATTTTGACCTCGCGCTCTCCGGCGGCTCCGACCGGTCGATGGCCCCGCCGACCTACGTCAAATTCTCCAAGATCGGCGCGTTGTCCGCCGATGGTTCGTGTCCGTTCGACGACGCCGCGAACGGCTTTGTGATGGGCGAGGGCTGCGGCGTGGTCGTCCTGAAGCGGTTGGGCGACGCCGTCCGTGACGGCGACCGCGTCTACGCAATCATCCGTTCGATAGGCGCGAGCTCCGACGGCAAAGGCAAGGGCATCACCGCGCCCAACCCCGAGGGACAACGCCGGGCCTTGCGTCGCGCCTATGACATCGCCGGGGTCGACCCCGGCAGCGTCGACCTTTTTGAGTGCCACGGCACCTCCACGCACGTTGGCGACAAGGTCGAGGTCGAAGCGCTCGGCGAATTGGTCGCCGGGCGACGCACTTCGACGAGCGGGCCCGCCCGGATCGGCTCGATCAAGTCCAACATCGGCCACCTCAAGGCCGCCGCTGGCTCCGCTGCGACCATCAAGGCCACGCTCGCGATCTTCCACAAGACGTTCCCGGCGTCGATCAACTGCAAACAGCCAAGGAAGGACGTCGATTTCAATCGCGGGCCGCTGCAGGTCCAGACAAAGACCGAGCCCTGGGAGGTCGCCGCGGGCGCCCGTCGTCGCGCGGGTGTGAGCGCCTTCGGATTCGGTGGGACCAACTTCCACATCCTGCTGGAGGAGTACCGCGCGGGCGACCCCGTCCGCACCCCCGTCACCCGGACCGCAGCCGTCGACGCTGCTCCCCCCGTCGAAGCACCCTTCGTCCCGCCGCCCCGCGGCACCGCGCCGACCGTCACCATGGCGCCCCGCGGGATGACGCTCGCCCCCGTCCGTCGCCCCGTCGAACCGCCCAAAGCGACCGGCGAACGTGGCGTTGCCGTGCCGACCGGGATCTGGGCCGTCTCGGCCGACACGCCCGAGGAGCTCATCGCGCGCTGCCGGGCGCTGAAGCGCGGCGAATCCCAGCCGTACGAGCCCGACGCCCCGCTGCGCGTGGCCGCCGCCGCCGAGAACGCCGAAGAACGCGCCTCGCAGCTCGATAAGGTCATCCAGACCGTCCAGAAAGGGAAGGGCTACGACCTGCTCCGGCAGCGCGGCATCCACCTCGAAGACGTGCCGTGCGACGGACAGCTCGCCTTCGTCTTCACCGGGCAGGGCTCGCAGTACATCGACATGGGGCTCGATCTTGCCGAGCAGTACCCCATCGTAAAAGCGACGTTCGAGGAGGCCGACCGGGTCATGGCCGGGCAACTTGGCCGCCCGCTCACCGAGATCATCCGCCGCGACCCGTCACTTACGGAAGACGAGCAGTTTGACCGCCTCCGCCAGACCGAGATCAGCCAGCCGGCGACCCTGACCATCGACGTCGCGATCCTCCGCCTACTGGCAAGTTACGGCGTTCGACCGGATGTAGTCGCGGGGCACAGCCTCGGCGAGTACGGCGCGGCCGTAGCGGCGGGGATGCTGACGTTCCAGGACGCCCTCATCGCCGTCAGCGCGCGCGGGCGCGAGATGGCCGCCGTGAAGCTGCCAGACTTTGGCAAGATGGCGGGCGTGGCGACGAGCGTGGAGACCGTCGAGGCGGTGCTGGCCGAGATCCCCGGCTACGTCGTCGCGGCGAACAAGAATTGCCCAACGCAGACGGTCATCGCCGGCGAGAGCGAGGCGGTGGAGGCCGCAATTGAGGCGTTCCGCAGCCGTGGATTGACCGTGCACCCGTTGCCGGTCAGCCATGCGTTCCACTCGCGCATCGTCGCGCCTGCGTCCGAGCCCCTTCGTCGCGTACTCGCGGGGTTGGACCTGCGGGAACCCCGTCGCCGCATCACCACGAACGTGAACAGCCGGTACTACCCGGTCGGCGCGGGCGCCCGGGACGCGGCCATCGACATCCTCGCCCGACAGGTCGCCAGCCCGGTCGAGTGGATCGCGCAGATCGAGCGCATGTACGCCGATGGCGCGCGGATCTTCGTCGAGTGCGGGCCCAAGCGCGCGCTCGCCGGCTTTGTCGTCAACATCCTCAAGCACCGCCCGCACCGCTCGCTCTACACCAACCAGCCCAAGCGCGGCGGTGTCCTGAGCTTCCTCGACGCCCTCGCGGGGCTCTACGCGCTCGGCTTCCCGGTCACGGCGACCTCCGAGATGCAGAAGCCCTGGTCGGACGAGGCGTTGTTTGCGGCCAACGGCGTGCGGCGATCGACGACGGCGGCGATGGAGGGACGCGCGCAGACCCATCCCCAGGTGGCGCCCGAGGAGGGTCGCGCCGAAGACGCCGTGCAGCACGGCGCGCCCGCGATCGAGCGCGAGATCCTGAAGATCGTGGCGGCAAAGACCGGCTGGCCGGTGGAGATGCTGGACATCAACTTCGACCTCGAAGCCGACCTCGGCATCGACACGGTCAAGCTCGCGGACATCGTCGCCAGCGTGCGGGAACACTTCCGACTGGAGCACGACCCGAACTTCCGGCTTGGCGACTACCGAACCCTGCGCCAGCTCATCGACTACGCCGGCCAGCGCGTCGGCTCCACCCGACCCGTCGGCGTGCCCGCCCGTCGCCCCGCCGTCGCCGTTGTCGACGCGCCCGCCGGCGATTTTGGCGGCGACGCCATCGCCCGCTTCCTCGGCGACATCGCGTCCAAGGACCTCGGCGGCCTTGACGCGCCTGGCTTTGCCGCAGCCATGCTCCCCGCCGTCCAGGCCCTGCTGGCCGCGAGCTGGCAGGCGTTCAACGCCAACAAGCCCGAGCCCACCGTCGCACCCGTCGAAGCAGCTCGCCCCCTCGTCGCCGTGGCGCGTCCGGTCCCGGCGAGCCCGACCCTCACCGCCCGCGACTTTCCTGCGGAGCGGGAAGGCAGGGCGTTCGATCCACTCTCCATGCGGATCGTCTGCTCCGGCGCCTCCCTCGGCCTGCCTGCCGGCGACGACGTCTTCGCGCCCGACAACATCCAGCGCATGCTCGACGGCGAGAACCGCATCGTCACCATCGCGCTTGGCACGCGGCAGGCGATGGCGGACAAGGACATCCGTCGGCTCGTGAAGAATCCCCAGACTGGCGAAGGGGAATTCGTGCGGGCGACGACCGCGGAGAGCGTCATCCAGCTCGCGGGCGTGAAGGCCCACTTTGACCTCGCGGCCGACTACGGCGTTGACGAGACCGTCGTCCGGACGTTGGACGTGACCACACAACTGGCGTTCGCGGCGGGTCTTGAGGCGCTGCGCGACGCCGGGATCCCGCTCGTCCGCAACTTCCGCGAGGCCTCCAACGGCAAGCGCGTGGCGACCGGCTGGGTGCTCCCGCCGAGCATGCGGGACGACACCGGCATCATCTTCGCCTCGGCATTCCCCGGGTATGACCAGCTCATCTCCAAGGTCCTCGAGAACGCGAAGACCACCGAGCCGGACGGCACCGTCGCGTTTGACCGCCGGTTCCTGTTCCAGGTGCTGGCGATGGGCCACAGCCAGTTCGCCCAGTTCATCGGGGCACGCGGCCCGAACACGCAAGTGAACGCGGCCTGCGCGAGCACCACGCAGGCGATCGCCATCGGCGAGGACTGGATCCGCCTCGGGCGCTGCAAGCGCGTCATCGTCGTCGGCGCGGACGACGTGACGAACGACGTGCTGATGCCCTGGATCGGCTCGGGCTTCCTGGCGGCCGGCGCGGCGACGGTGAACGCGAAGGTGGAAGAGGCGGCGCTCCCGTTTGATCGGCGTCGGCACGGCATGATCCTCGGCATGGGTGCCGTCGGAATCGTGCTGGAGCGTGCTGAGGACGTCGCGGCGCGCGGCATGGCGCCCGTCGCGGAATTGATCGGGACGCACATCACAAATTCGGCGTTCCACGGGACACGGCTGGACGCGGACCACATCACGCGCGAGGTCCAGCGGTTCGCGGCGGAGGTGCTGAAGCGGACGGGCGAGACGGCGGAGCGGTTCGCGAGTCGGTGCGTGTTCTTGTCGCACGAGACGTACACGCCGGCGCGCGGTGGGTCGGCGGCGGCGGAGATGGCCAGCTTGCCCGCGGCGTTTGGCCCGGCAGCGTCGCAGATCGTCATCGCCAACACGAAGGGGTACACCGGGCACCCGATGGGCGCGGGGATCGAGGACACGGTCGCCGTGAAGGCCCTGCAGTACCGCAGGGTCCCGCCGATCGCGAACTTGAAGGAGCCGGATCCGGACCTCGGGACGCTGCGGCTCTCGACGGGCGGCAGCTACCCGGTCGACTACGCGTTCCGCCTCGCCGCCGGCTTCGGCAGCCAGCTCGCCCTCGCCGCCTGGAAACGCGCGGCGGACGGGGACAATCGCGTCGTCGACAGCGAGGCCTACGACGCCTGGCTCGCCGAGGAGGGCGTTGCCGTCACCAAGATCGAGCTCCGCCAGCTCCGCAGCGTGCCGCTCGGGAGCCGGACCAAGCCCCCGGGCACCACGCCTCGGGCCAGCCGGGCGCCGCTCGGCGGGGCACCGACACCGCCGCCCCCCGTGCAGGCCACCGCGCCCATCGCGCCCGCGCCCGTCGCCGCGCCTGTCAGCGTCGGAATGTCGGCCGCGGACATGCTCACCGAGCTGCTCGCCGTCGTCGCGAAGCGCACCGGGTACGAGGTCTCCGAGCTTGACCCCACGTACGAGCTGGAGGCCGACCTCGGCGTCGACACCGTCAAGCAGGCCGAGATCTTCGGCGAGATGCGCGAGCGCCACGGCATCGCCCGGGACGACACCTTCAAGCTCGCAGACTACCCGACGATCGTGAAGCTCGCGGGGTACCTCGCTGGTCGCGTCGGCGTCGCCGGCGTCGCCCCGGAGACCGCGCCCGCCAAACCCGCGCCATCGGCCGCCCAGCCCGAGGACGACGACGAGAGCACCCGCGCCGACACCCGTCCCACGGCCCAGCGCAGCCTCGCGCCCGCGACCATCACCCTCTCGCCCGTCGAAACCGCCCCTGCCCCCTCCGGTGAGTCCGTCCTCGACGTGCTCCTCGCGGTCGTCGCCCGGCGCACCGGGTACGAGGTCTCCGAGCTCGACCCCACGTTTGAGCTGGAGGCCGACCTCGGCATCGACACGGTCAAGCAGGCCGAGATCTTCGGCGAAGTCCGCGAGAAGTTCGGCATCGGCCGGGACGACGGTTTCCGGCTCGCCGACTACCCGACCATCGAGAAATTGGCCGCCTGGCTGGCGTCCAAGGCCACGACCGGTGCGCCCGCCGCGGGCGCCGAACCCGCCACCGCGGTCGCCCCGCCGGAGCCCGCCGCCGTCCCCGAACCCGCCGCCGCCCCGCAGGAAACGCCGGACGACGCCGCCTTCGCGGTCGACGCCGAGCCGCCGCGTGGCGAGCACATCAGCCTGCACCCGGAGGCCTCCGTTGCCGCCGCGGACGTCCTCGACACACTCGACGTCCTGGACGCCGAGGAGGGCCCGGAAGACCCGCTCGCCAGCATCGCCGCCCAGCTCACCGTCGCGACCACCCTGGCGCCAGCGTCCGGAAACACTGTCGCATCCGTGCTTGTCGGGCTCCCGAGCGCCTCAGCGCGCACATCGGGCGTCGGCCGCCGCGACTACATCCCCGACATGGACGCAGCCGGGCTGCCCGCCGACCCGCCCCACCGCGTTGCCTCCCTGCCCCCCAGCTCCGCCTCGACGCTGGCGCCATCGGGCCCGTTCCGGGCGCCGTCCATTCCGCCCCGCTCACCGACCGCGTCCGTCCCACCGTCCGCCGCGCCCACGCGCTCCCTGCCGCCCGCCCCGGCGCGCGTCTCCATCCCGCCAAGCGCGCCCGTCGCCCCCACGACCATCGAAGCACGCGCCCGCATCACCCCGCGGTCGCCATCCGGCGCCTCGCTGCCGCCCACCCCCTCGAAGTTCGCGACCCTCGGCCCCTTCGGCCTCCCCGAGCTCTTCCGCATCCGTCGCCCGCTGCGCGTGTCCCGCCCCCCGACCGGCACGCCCGCCGTCGCCGGCCGCAAGGTCGAGGTGCTCGGCGAGGGCTGGCTCGCGGTCGCGTTGCGCATGGAGATCGAGCGCCGTGGCGGGGTCTCCGAGCTTGAACCCGGACAGATCCCCGATTCGATCATCGACGCCGGTGCTGCGCCGATCGAGGCGTTCCGCCGGGCGCGGGAGCTGGCCGCCACGCCGCCGAAGCACTGGTTGTGCGTGCTCCAATCGTCCTCGCACGCCGCAGCACAGGTCGCGAACGCCGCCGCTGGGCTGAAGCAATGCCGGGAGCAAGGCGCGCGTGCAGGCGTCGCCAAGGCGCTCGGGCGCGAGTGGGCCGACTGCGACGGGCGGGTTGTCCGCCTTGATCCCGCGCTGACGCCCGAGTTGGCCGCGCGCGCTGCGCTGGAGGAGCTGGCCGAGACCGACGGCGCCCTCGAAGCCTGGCGCACGCTGGAGGGCCGCGAGGTCAGCATCCTCGACCTGCAGGCCTTCCCGACGACGTCCGGCTCGCTGCCGCTCTCGCCGGTAGTGCTGCTGACGGGCGGGACGCGCGGGATCACCGCCAAGGTCGCCTCGGCGATCGCGATGCAAGGCCCGTGCACGCTCGTCCTCGTCGCCCGCTCGCTCCCTGGCGCGCTACCGCTGGAGGAGGGCATCGAGAAGGCACGGATCAAGCAGGAGCTATCCGCAGCCGGCCTGCGTGCGACGCCGAAGCAGATCGACGACGCCCTGCGTCCGCTGCGCACCGCCGAGGAAGCCCGGCGCACCGTGAACGGCCTGAAGATGGGCGGCGCGAAGGTCGACGTCCGCATCTGCTCGCTGGGTGACCCGGCGGCCGTGAAGCAGCTCATCGCCGACGTGGTGGCGACCCATGGCCGCATCGACGCGTGCATCCACGGCGCCGGCGTCGAAGAATCCCGCCCGATCGCCGACAAGGACGACGCCGCCTGGCACCGCGTGTACGACGGCAAGGCCGAGGGCGGCCTGGCGCTGTGCAACGAACTGCCGGAATCGACGTACTTCCTGTCGATGGGCTCGATCGCCGGGCGCTTCGGGAACCCGGGACAGGTCGATTACACGGCCGCGAACGAGGCGATGGCGCAGGTCTGCCTCGCGCGCCCGAGGTCCCTGCACGTGTGCTGGACGGCCTGGGGCGACGTTGGGATGGCCGTTCGCGGCGGGATGGACACGCTCCTGACCGAGCGCGGCGTGGAGCTGCTCCCCGCGGGTCCGGGCGCACGTCTCACGGTCGCGATGATGGAGGCGGGGATGACTGGCGAGGTCGTCGTCGCCGGCAAGCTCGGCGGGTTCCCGCTCCCCGCGCTGCACCCGCTCGCGGACAGCGTGGCCTACGAGGGCGACGCCGTCGTCGTCCGACGGTCGATGACCCAGGCGAGCGACCCCTGGATGGCCGACCACGCCATCGACGGCGTTTGGGTGCTGCCGGGCGTCATCGGGCTTGAGCTGATGGTCGCCGCGGCGATGCTGGCGTGCCCGCACGGCGAGTACGCGGGCGCCGAGAACGTCAAGTTCGCGGCCCCGCTCAAGCTGCACGGCGATGAGCCCGTGGACGTCGAGATCCGCGCCACCCCCGTCGGCGACGGCACCGTGCGCTGCACGCTGCAGTCCTCCCGCAGCGCGCGGACGGGCCGCAAGCTCACCACCGCCCACTTCGAGGCGCTCGTGCACGTGGAGGAGATGCCGATGCTGCCGGCGTTGCCGTCCATGTTCCTGCCCGACGAGCCGATCGCCTCGCGCGAGATCTACCGCCGGTTCTTCCATGGGCAGTCGTTCCAGGTGCTCCGCAGCGCCGAGGCCGTCGCCCTCCAGGGCCTGTTCGCCGAGGCGCGTGTCGAGCACGCCACGATCGCGGAGGGCCTGCTGACGGACCCGCTGGTGCTGGAAGCGGCGTTCCAGGCTGCCGGACTCCACCGCATGGCGATCCACGGTGTCATGGCGTTGCCCAGCGCGATCGACGTGCTGGAGCGCTCCAGCCCGGTGGTCGAGGGCGACACGCTCAACGTCATGGTGCACCTGCGCCAGGGTCCGGAAGGCGGCGACCTCTACGACATCGACGTGGACGGCACCAACGGCCGCGTCCTGCGCGTTCGCGGCTTCCGGCTCATCGATCGCGGACCGCTCCTGCCGGGTGAGAATCTGCCGGTCCCCGAAGGCGGCTGGGCGTCGGTAGCGTCGGCGACGACCGCGGATTCGGGCGAATTGCCGCCGGGAGATGTCCAGGCGATGACCGCGCGCGGACTGCCGCATCGTCAGGCCGACCGCCTCGCCGGTCAGACCGCCGCGCGACGGGCCGTGAGCGCGCTGCTCGGGCACGACGACTACGCCATCGAGCGGCTGCCCTCGGGCGCGCCCGTCGTCCACGATACCCGCGGCGACGACGTCCACGTCAGCATCAGCCACCGCAACGGCGAGGCCTGGGCGGTCGCCTCGCACGCGCCCGTCGGCATCGACGTCGAGGCCGTCGCCCCGCACTCCGCCGCCTTCCTCGCCGACTGGTACACGCCAGAAGAGTGTGGCGATCCTGGCGATCGCGACGTCACCGTGCGCTGGGCCATCAAGGAGGCCGTGCTCAAGCGCCTCGGCGTCGGCATGGCTGCTACGCCCCGCGAGGTCGTGACCGCTTGCGTCGACGGAGCCTGGTCGGCGAAACTTGGGGGTGAGCTATCCGAGCGCTACGGTGCTCAGAGATTCGCGGTGTCCGTGTCGCGGCGCGGAGAGCTGGTCGGAGTGGTGCTTGTCGAGGCGCCGGTGCTCATGCGCCGGAGCGCCTGAGCCGACCGGCGCGCTATGGATTCCCGATCAGCGGGGAGAGATCCGCGATCTCGGTCATGTGCCCCGTGAGCTTGCTGTGCCAGTCCAACACGGCCAGGACGTTGGAGTTGGCGTCGATCTGCTCGATGATCCCCGCGACGCCGTAGCCGATCAGCGTGTCGCCGTTGTCGAAGCGGGACACGTCGCCCTCCTCCATACCGTAGTAGCCTGAGGGGTTCTGGTAGGACCAGATCTGCGTCGCCGTCTGCGCGGCGTCATCGATGGAAAACTCGCGAATCACCTGGGCAGCCAGGTGGGAGGGATCATGGGTGGTGAGCAGCAGCGAGCCGCTGGGCGTCCAGACCGGGGAGTGCTGTAGCCTGAGGTGGATGTCGGACGGGTCGATCGCATAGCCCCCGGGGGTCTCGCCGAAGTACCGGATCAGCGCGCCGGTCTCGGCGTCGATCTCGGCGACCGTGCTCGTCCCGAAGTCCGACCAGAGGACGCTGTGGTGGGCCTCGTCGTATTGGACCTCGTTGGCCCCGCAACCGTACGGGTCGGTGTTCCACGCGGAGACCCAGGCGTAACAGTCCCAGATGCGGTCGAGCGTGCCGTCGGGGCGCAGGCGGTCGAGGTAGAATTGCGTCTCGGTGACGTCCTCGTCAAAATAGATGCTGCCGTCCTCCCCTTCCGAGTAGGAGAACCCGATGGGCGCGGCGGTGGACTCGTCGTCCGTCAGCTCGTCGAGCGTCACGCGAGCGATCCCTGGGGCGCCGTCGACAAAGTTGGTGGTCTCGTCGATGAGGAGCTGGGACCCGTTGACGGCGACGCGAGGGAACAGCGTCATCCGCAGCCCCGTCGTCAGGCGGTACCAGACCACCCGACCGAGATCATCCAGGATCACGGTGTAGAAGGAGCCGTCGAAGCTCCCCGGGCCGACCTCGACGCTGGTGAGCAGGAATTTCCAGGGGGCGGTGCCGTCCGCCTGGTAGCTTGTCAGGTCCGGCGTCACGAGGTCGGTGGGTAGGGAGCCGGTGGTGGCGCTGCCAAGCGCGGCACTGCCGCAGGAGGCCGGGTCCGCAGATCCGCATTCGTCCAGCGTGACGTCGACCGCCGTTTCGGCAGGTATTCCCACGATCGCGACGCGATTTGGCCCGGCGGACGCCGCCACGGTCATCGCGGGCTGCTCAGTGCCATCGAGCGCGTACCCTACGCTCGCACCGTTGCCGGGGACATCCTGAGACCAACTGACCCAAAGCATCGTCGCAACATTCGGATCGGCGGAGATGCTGACGTCCGAGACCGTCGGAAACTTCGTGCTGGACGCCACCCTGGGACCGGTACACGCCAGGGCGAGGACCAGCGTCATCGCGAGCGCAGGGGTGGCCACCGAGCAGTGGTAACGCGTCGTGAGGCGAGGAAGAGCAGCACGGACGCTGCGCCTCGCGGGACACCTATCCCAACCCGATGATCTTCCCCTCCGTCGCCAGGTCCACGTAGGTCAGCTCCGGTGGGACACGGCCGTCAGCAAAGCGGAGCACCCGGCACAGCGGCTTGCCGAACCGGCCCTGTCCACGCGATCCGGAGACCGAGACGACAACCCGGCCATCCGCGAGGCGCAGGCGGGTGCCGGGCGGAAAAGGGCCAACCGCGTTGAGGAAGACCTGCATCAGCACGGGATCGTACTCCTGGCCCGCGGCAGCGTGCATGCGGGAGAGCGCTTGCGGGGGCGAGGCGAAGGGGCTTGGTCGCCGCTCGCGCGTGAGCGTCTCGTAGTCGTCCGCGATGTGGATGATGCGGGCGTAGAGGCCCGGTCGGATCGCCGCGCTGTAGGGACGGTGGTGCTCGACGGCAGCGAGGATCCGCTTGATCTTGGCCTGGTGGAAGCCGCGTTGCCGCAGCAGGACGCGCGCGCCGGTCGAGGGGTGCTGAGCGTGCTCGGGCGGCAGGCCGTCGACGCGATCGGCGTACCCGACGTCGTGGACCATCGCCGCCACGCCAAGGTCCGCGAGCGCCGAGTCGGCGAGCCCCAGATCGAGGCCGAGTCGGAGGCAGAACGCGGTCACCCGCACCGCATGGCGCGCGTGCACCGGGAGGGTGGGATCGATGTCTGCGCTGGCGATCATGGCTCCATCGCCGATCTCGATGAGACCGATGACCGCGCGACGGACCGGGATCGGGTTGGGCAGACGGCCGACGAACAGGTTGTCGAAGCACTCGGCGACGGCCACCCCGGCACGCCGCACGATGGCCTTCGGGTCCGTGAGGCGGGCGGCGGCGTCGGAGCTCATGATGAACCGATGCATGCCACTTGCGGAGACCGGATCAAGCGCCGCGTCTCGCAGCCGGGCCCGGAAGCGCTCGACGATGGGCTTGCCACCGGCATCGCCGGCGTCCGCAGGGGAGACGGCGATCGCGTCGCACAACGCCCGCACCTGCTCGGCGTCGAGCGGGTCGTCGAACGTGAGCCCACCGCAGCCATGCCGGGCAAGCTCCTCGCCAAGCTCGATGGCGCTGCGCTCGTCGATTCGAACGCGCACGTCGTTCACGTAGACGAGGCCCTCCACACACACGAGGTGGGTGACGCCAAGCAGATCGTAGAGGCGCTGCAGGGTCCGCACCATGTCGGCCGTGGGCTGGCCGAAGACGGCGTTGTCGGCGGCATGCATGCGGGTCAGGCGCATCAAGCCGTGGAACACACGGACAAGATGCTCGCCGAGGTCCCGAACGGTCTGGGTGACCTCGCGGTCCTCGCCGCCGCGGGCTTCAAGCAGCGCACGACCGATGGTGATCTGCGCGAGCTGGATCTCTTCGGCGCTCATGGCATCACCGGATCCCCGCGCGGCGTCGCTCGCGCATCGCCTGCGTTGCGGCGGCCTGAAGACCGGAGCCGCCGCGCTCACCGGCGGACTTGATCAACCCCTCGGCCTCGTCGCCCGGCATGCGCGCCAGCGCCGTGAGCGCCACCAGCATGAGCTGGGTCTGCGCGGGGGTCAGGACCGCGAACACGCCTCGCGGGCGCAGCCAGTCCCGAAACGCCTCCAGCGCATGGGTAGCGTCGCCTCCGGCCAGGGCAGCCGCGTAGGCCTCGGCCTCCCGCGGCTCCATGTTCTGGATGTTCCGCGTTATCTTCAGAAGCAACGCCGGAAAGACCGATCGCAAGCCGCGCCGCGCCACGTGGTCGAGCGTGGCGAGGCGCACCTCGACGCTCCCAGAGGCCAGCAGGGACTGGATGATCTTCGGCGGGGTGATGATCCCGAGCGCGTCGACCGCGTGGACGACGGCCAGTTGCACGTCCACCTCCGCGCGGTCAGCGAGCCGGGTCGCAGCCTCCACGCAAAGCGCTGGATCACAGTAGCGGAAGACGCGCAGCAGCTCGCCTGCCACGACCGCATCGCCCGCGACCGCGCGCTCCAGCATCAGCTCGCCGTGCGAAGGTACCCACCGCTCGAGCAGGACCCGCGCCACCCGCCTCCCCACCTCGCTGCGCTCGCTCACCACGAGGCTGAGGAAGGTCTCAAGGTGGTCGCCCGGGCAGATCTCGAGCAGGCGGGGGAGCTCGGGCGGGGCGTCGATCGCATCCCGGCGCATGCCTCGAAGCACCCTTCCAAGGGCAGCTTCATTGGCGAACGTGGCCAGGAATTGCGCGCGACGCATGTTCTCGTGCGGCGTCCGCAGCGGCGCGTGGACCAGCGCCTGCGCGAGCTTGAGCAGGTAGGACAGCACGCCCTCGCCGAGCAGGAAGTCCCGCATCTCCGCGAGCTGGGGCTGAACGTCGTACCAGCCGTACACCCCGGACGCGCACCCCTCCAGCAGCTCGTACCCCAGCCGCACGCAGAGCCGCGGCAGCTCCGGGCTCTCGTCCTCCGCGAGCAGCAATTCTCGCGCCTCGGGCAGCACGGCCACGTACTGGATGTTGCGCTCGGCCGGGAGCGCCGGCTCGGGAAGGTCAAAATCCACCGGCGCGTCGACGTGACTGGCTGCGCGCCAGATGCGCGTGTCCTCGAACTCCTCGTTGATCACGCCCTCGACCGCCTCGATCTGGATCTCCGTGAACCCCGCCTTCCAGAGCAGCACGACGACGTCGTCCTCCGCCTGTCGGATGCCGGTGTAGCGGATCGACAGGATCTCCAGGAGCTTGAGGATCTCGTGCCAAGGCACCGCAGCGGAGAGATCCAGGCGCCGGACGCCGTCGCGGTAGAGCCGGAACGCCATCGAGCGCTCCCGGTCCCGGTCGAGGTACACGACCTCGCCGCTGCTCGCGATTTCAAACGGCCGCACCTCCAATGTCATCGCGCCGTAACGCGACCGAAAAACCTCGCTCGAAGTACTGAGGGCAGCGAGGAAGTGGTGGATCGCCTCGTTGCCCGAGTCGTAGAGCAGGAAGGACCGCGCGGCGCGCGTGAGGGCGACGACGAACGCGTTGACGGCCCGAGTTCGAGCCGTCGATCCTCGGACAACCGCCTCCTCCGCCGAGAGGACCTCGGGGATGGTGTCTGGCGGCAGCGGGGATCCCGTCTCCATGCGCCCATCGTATCGCAAGCTGGCGGATTGGTGACGCGGAGGCCGGGATCCTTGCGGGACAGACAGGACGAAACGGGTGGACCCCGAACAGCCGACGGCGGCCGCTGCCATCGGTTATTTCACGCAGTGGAGTCCGCCCCGTGAGCATTGCCGGCTACACACGCACAGGACGGGTCCAACTGGGGCCCGCCTCGGACCTCGTGGAGATGCAGTCTCCGGACGGGGGCCGGACGACCGCGATCGTCTTTCATCCAGAATATCGCAAGCACAACGCCATCAATGCCGCGCTCGGCGTGGTGCTCGGGTTCCTCGAGTCCCCGATGGTCACCGGGCTGGACGATCTGGTCGCCTACGATCTGGCAGCCAGCACCTTCGTCTACCCGACGGGGCCGGTCTGGTCGATCGCGGAGGCGGTCCGGACGCTCGGGGATCTCGGCGAGGTGGGCGGCGTCCGGGCGGGCGTGGAGCTGATGGTGGCGGTGGGCGAGATCCTGGTGGAGGCCGCGGAGAACGGGGAGAATCAGGGGGTGTACAGTCACGGCGGGCTGACGCCGTGGCGCATCGTGCTCGACGCCCAGGGCGCGCCCCAGGTGATCGGTCACGCGTTGCCGCAGGTGGAGATCCTGACGTTTCACGAGCAACCCGACCGGGTGCCGCGCGAGGACGCGTTCCGATATTGCCCGCCCGAACGCATGGAGTCGAAGCGCGAGAATTTCTCGTCCGACGTGTTCAGCCTCGGCCTCATCGCGTTTGAGCTGATGACGGGAAAGCCGGTCTACGACGGGCTGGTCAACGACATCCGCGGAAAAGCCGCGCGCGGGGAGACGAGTCGACGGATCCACCAGTTCCGCGAGTACCTGCCCGCGCCCGTCCGCGACCTGCTGGTCAAGGCCCTGCGGACCGACTTCCGGGACCGGTTTGAATCGGGCGCCGAGTTCCTGGACGCCGCCCGGGGTGCCCTGGACGCGGACCCGAACGGGGGTCGGCTCTCCGACATGATGGAGCGCGTGAGCCAGCAGGTGAGCCGGGCCCGCGAGCAGCTCGACCCCGCACGCACGTCGATGCTCTCGCAGTCCGAGCTGGCGCGGCTGGTCGACGAGGAGGCCGGGCCCATCGCCAAGCGACCGGCGACGTCGATCGGATCCTCGGCCAGCCCCCGACCGGCGACGTCGATCGCCTCCTCGCCCAGCCCCCGCGCTCCGGCGCCGTCCAAGCCACCAGACCCGCCCCCTGCACCCGCCGCGTCAAAGGCCCCGGATCCGGCGCCGACGCCGACGCCGAGCATCTCGGGGGAGGGCGCGGCCCGGCGCCTGCCACCGCGCCTTCGCGAAGCCACGTCCGAGGGGCCGCCGAGCACACCGTCAGTGGCCCCCGTCGCGGTAGCACCGTCCGCCGTCGCACCGGCCGACGTCGCGCCAGCCAGCCTCGGGCAGTCGAGCGACGGGCGCGGGTCGCTCGCGAGCCTCCCCGCTCGCCGCACGCCCCCGCGCTTGCGTGACCCGAACGCCGCCGAACCGCTCGACGCCGCCGTCGCCGCGCCTGCGCCACCGCCGCCGGCCGATGCTCCGCTCACGCCGACGATGTCCATCGCCGAGAGCCCCGCGGCGACGCCCACCTCGGAGGCCGCCAAGTGGGGCCCGCCCGCCCGCCGGCCCAACCCCCGCGCATCGACCTCGGACCTCGCCCCCACGCCGCCGCCCGCCCCCACGCCAACCCCGGCCCCAGCCGCAGCACCAGCGCCCGCCGCGCGCGCCACCCAGCCGGCCCTTGCCGGAGGCGCTTCCGCGACCCCCGCCGTCCCGCCCCCGCCAGCCGTTCGTCCCCAGCCCGCCGGACCGGCCCTCCCGCCGCCCCCGGCCGTTCTCCCCGAGTCGGCCCGCGCCATCCCGCCGCCGCCCGCCGTGACCGCGCTCCCGCCAGGTGCCGCCGACCGCGCCGCCGACCTCCTCCGGCGCATCCGCGAGTCCTCCGGCGACCACACCAAGCCCCGTCCCATCGCGCCGCGCGCAGAGCCACCAGCGCCCGCGACCGCCGTGGTCGCCCAGAATAACGCAGCCCCGGTCGCCGTCGCGCCAGCGGTCGTCCCGGCCACCGCCCCGGCCGTCGTCGCCAAGCCCGCCCCCGTCGACCCTCCCCCTGCCGCCACCGCGCCGGTCGTCTCCCTCGCGCCGTCAACGCCGGCAGCGTCATCGGGAACGACCACCCGTCCGCTGACGTCCAGCGGGTCCTACATCCCGTCCGGCGTGGCGGTGTCGTCCGGTTCCTCAACCCGCACGACCGGCACCCGGGCGCGGACGCCGGACCCCGTTCGCACCGTGCTCCGGGGCGAATCCGCCCCCTACCGACTGTGTCGGGGGCCGGGATCCGCCGTGGTGCAGCGGCGGTTGATGAACGGCAGCACGCTCGGGGACATCGTTGCCGTGCTGGTCGGCCAGATGGTGCCGATCCGGATGACGGCCGATGGCCGCCTCGCAGGGTGGTACCGGCTCGGGCCGTCGCACGGCCCACTGCCGCCGTCGACGCGTCTGGACACCGTGCCGGCCGACGAGGTCCTGCACTTCCACTTCGTGCCGGGCCGGATGCTCACCCTGCCCGTCGAGGGTCCTGCGGGCACGGTGATCCTGCCGGTACACACGGCACTCCCCGGCGCCAGCCTCGTCGACGCCATCGCCAGCCTGCTCAACCTGCCCCCAGGCGACTGGAACCTGACTCTGGACGGCGTCGCGCTGGATGCATCCTCGATCCTCGACGATCGCGAGATCGGCCCCGACTCCAGGCTCGCGGTCGTGCGAGCGTGACCGCGTGAGCCAGGAACGGTGGGACGTCGTCCTGCGCTTTCTCAACGGGCCGCTCACGTTCGAGGGCGACATCGTCATGCGCGGCCCGGTCGTCCGGCTCGGCGCGAACCCCGGTCCGAACGGCCTGAAGTTGGAGGGCTACCGGGGCCTCGACGACCGGCAGGCGGTCATCACGGCCTACGACGGCGGCACCGCCTCCATCGGGCCCGTTGGGAAGAACCAGGTGCGGATGGCCCCGCACGAGCACGTCGATTGGGCCGAGATCCACCCGCTGCGCGAACCAACCTATCTATCGACGGGCTGCGCGTTGCACTTCGGCCCGCCAGGACGCGGCGCTACGGCGGTTTTTGTCGAGTGTCGCAGGCTCGGTGTGTGGGAGCAGCGCGAGCTGCTGTCGGATGCCTCCCAGGTCGACCCGCAGAGCGAGACCAACGACGTCCGCCAGCTCGACACGAAGAGCCGGTTCCCGTGGTGGCTGATTCCGGCCGTTCTGAGCATCTTCTTCGCCTTCACAAGCGCGCTCGGCCTCATCCTGTTCATCTTCCTGCAGCGCGACGTGGACCGGCTCGGCCCGGTGGATGAGGGCCTCGAAAAGTACGAGTTGGACGCCGCGATGAACGAGAAGGTCAACACGGCGCTGCTGGCCGGGGTGGAGGATGGGTACAAGGCGTTCGTGATGAAGCCGAACATCGACGCGGCGGGGTGGAAGGAGCTGGACAAGCCCGAGCGCTGGGACACGAACCTGATGGAGTGGATCACCCGCTCGGAGACGCTCTTTGGCAAGTCCTGGGCGGTCTGGGCCCTTTTTGACCGGTCGCGCGAGGAGTACGCCGCGACCCTCGGCGAGATGCGCAAAGCTGGGATGCCCGATGTGTTGGCCGCGATCCCCTTCCAGGAGTCCGGGTACCAACCCAGCCCCCAATCGCCCGTCTGCGCGAAGGGGTGGTGGCAGTTCATGCCCGAGACGGCCAAGCGTGCGGGGATCGAGGTGGCGAATTGCCACTTCCGCGGCTCCAGCACCCCGTGGAGCCCGATCCTGCTGGCCCCACCCAGAAACGCCTACAAGAACGCCGACTATGTCGAGGACGGCAACTGCAAGATCTCAAGCTGCGACACGGACGGCCGCACCGACATCCGCGCCTCCACCCTCGGCGCCATCAAGCTCTTGAAGGAGGCCTACCAGAACGACGAGCTTCGCTACTCCGGCTCGGTCGTCCAGGCCGTCATTGCCAGTCACAACGCCGGCTTTGACGACAGCCCCTACCGGGACGGGCAGCCGTCGAACACCAACATCCTCACCGCCTACCGTCGTTACCGCGCCGCCGCGAATGTCGACCGTTCCCCTGACTTTGTCGGCCGCAACATCACCTGCACCACGCCCGCGCAGATGCAGGGCGGCCCGAATGACACGTGTGGCGGCTACCTGGCCAAGGAGACCCAACACTACGTCCACTACATCATCGCCTACCAGCTCCTGGCCGCCTGCTATTATGGCGCGAACTACGCGGATGATTTCCCTGTGTTCTCGGACTACCGCGAGTTTGTACGTGGCAACGGCTACTGCAAGGACATCAAGGTGCCAACGCGTGAAGAGGTCCAGAAGCACGTGAAGGGCGGCGGATGAACTGGCGCTTGCTCGTTGGCGTTGGCGCGACATTTTTCGCGTTCGTGTGGGCCGCTGTACTGATGTTCGACGAGGACATCGTGGAGGTCGATGCGCGCACCAAGATCGAGCAGAACCAGCAGGACCCGTTGTTCGGCATGCAGTTCGCCGCCTCTCAGCGCGAGGGGAACTTCAAGAAGATGGGGTTCTCGGACGACGAGACCGCCGCGTTGGTCAAGAAGGTCGGCGTGCTGGAGGAGAAGTACCACACCAAGGACCCTACCCAGGACGTCGTGAGCGTGCGGATCGACGCTGCCAGCGACCAGGACGGCCTCTCGGCTGCGCTGTGTGGGACCAACGCGTCGCTGCCGGTGCGCTACGCCGCGATGAAGTTTCTCATGGTGGACAAGGGCGGCCGGATCCAGGCCGCGGATCTCGACGAGGTGAGCTCCCTGGAGCTGCAACCCTGGGCCAAGGCCGCCCGCGTCGAGGCGGTCTACGAGATGGCGGAGGCGCAGACCGACCGGAAGGACGACGCCACGCGCATGGGGCTCGGCGCGATCATCGCGGGTCCAGAGGCCACCGATCTGCTCCTCAACAAGAAAGCGCCGTTCGGACGTGGGGTGTTCTCGGGCTGGGACTGGAGTGCCGTGCAGAAGAAGTACCCGGGCACCACCGACCGGCTCATGGAGTACGTCGCGCTGCTGCACCTCGTCGGCGAGGTCGCGAACGCGGACAAGGGGATCTGCAAGACGGGGTGAGCGCGGCTCAGTCCCTCGGCGGTCAGGGGTGCCCGTACCCCTGCAACAGCCGCCCGCCTCCCATGTCGACCATGCCGACGTTCGCCGCGAAGCCGAGCGCGCCGCCCGGGGTGTAGGTGATGACGTAGCCATCGAACGAGCCCGCAGGGGTGCTGATCGTCGACTGCATCGCGCTGCCCGCCATGGACCAGTCGATGGTGGTGTCTTGAACCACGGCTCCCGAGGAGTCCGTCACGACGAGCCTCACGGTGCCGACCGTGGAGAACGTCGGCGTCGCGCCGGGGTCCGCCGGGACGAAGAGCAGCGGCGGGTCGTAGGTCAAGGTATCGGTCACCGTGGGGTCGCTGTTGTCCGGCTTCTCCTCGCCGAGCAGGGACACCCCCGTGCTGTCGGCCGAGTAGTAGTTCGTCGACAGATCAAGAGGGGAGCTGGCGGTGTCCGAGCCGGCCGTCTGCCAGGAGTGCACGGCCAGCGCAGACGTGTTTTGGAACTGCACCTTTCCCATCGTCTGGCGCGCCTCTGTCCCACCGTCGGTCGCGCCGTAGAACCAGCGCCAGTCCAGGTCCAACGGAAAATACGTCGTACCAACCAGCCCCAGGGCCGACCCCGAGTCCCGGCCCGTGTCGGGCGGCTTCGCGTCGGGGCGGATGCCCGTCTCAAAGGCTGGGGGCGCGAGGCCGCCGGAGACGCACCCGGAGAGCAATGCCAGACAGGCCAGTCGCGCTCCCATCGCGCCGCGGCGCCCGGTCACGCGCCCCCGCGGGTGCCGTCGAAGCCCTGCGCGCGGGCCCGGACAATCTCGCGATCCGCCCGCTGCAACACGTCTTCGAAGCCATCCGCCGTGTCGGCGAGCCCCGCGCTGATCGTGACCGAGGCCAGCGCCGGACGAACCGACAGTCGCTCCCGGAGGCACGCCCGCACCGCCGCAAGCCGAACACGGCCGTTTGCGGCGGTACAGCCCGGGAGCAACGCGGCGAACCCCGTCGGACCAACGTGACCGGTGGAGTCCGTCTCCCGCAGCCCGTCGCGCATCGCGAGCGCCAGGGCACGCTGCAGGAATAGCGCGGTGCCCTCGCCCCGCTGTCGCCGGATGTCCCGGAGCCGGTCGATCTCCGTGCGAAGCACACAAAGCGGCGCTCGGACGCGGCGAGCGGTGGCGATCTCGCGGTCAGCCGCCCGGAGCAGGGCCGCCCGCGAGAGCGCGCCGGTCTCCAGCTCGACGTCGCGCAGCGCCCGCTCCCGCCGTGCCCGCTCCAACAACGCGTTCACCCGTGCCCGGAGCGGCGCAGGGCCGAGATCGCGTCGCAGCACGGCCTCCGCGTCCGTGAGCATGGCCTGTGACTCCGCGCGAGCATCCTCGACAAAAAGCACGCGCGGCACCTCGCCATGCCGGGAGTGACCGCGCATCACGCTCAACAGGTCCAGCGCTTGCACGCGGCGACAATCGGCGCTCACCGCGATGAGGTCCGGCGCCGACTCGTCCAACGCCGCGAGCAGGTCCATGTCCTCGCCGATCGCCACCACGCGCGCGGGATCGCCGATCAGCAGCGCGCCGACCGCCGTCGCATCCGCCTTGGTCTGGGCGATGACGGCGATCCGGTACCCACCCTGCGCGCTGGCGGTGAGCCGGCTCCGGATGGTCGGCAACGCCGATCGCAGGTCGAGCGGCGTTGGCAGGTACCCCGCGGCCCCGAACCGGGCGGCCAGGAGCCGGTCTGCGAGATCACGGCCTTCGCCGTACACATAGAACGGCACGCCCCGCACGTCGCTGCTGTCGAGGGAGAGCGAGTCGAGCGCGGAGCTTGGGACGAGGATGGCAGCGGGCGAGTCCACCATCGCGAGCGAGACGGCGTCCGGCGCGCTGTGGACGACGCGAACGACGACCGCGAGACCCTCGGATTGCTCGCGCAACGTCGCCTCCGTCGGCCCTGCGGCGACGACGACGATCAGCGGACGGAGCACGGGCGCTACGCCATCAAGCCCGCGGCATTGCTCCAGAAGTGTGTCCAGCGCCTGCGGTCCGTGCCCGCCCTCCGCGGCGGCGACGGCCTCGGCCGCGGCCTGCTCCACCTCCACAAGCGCCAGGGACTGCGCGGCGGTGCGGATCCGCGAGAGGCTCTCAACCAGCGCGTCCAGCAGGTCCGGATCGCTCCGCGCATCCCTCCACAGCGCCTGGGCCTCCAACGTCTGGCGATGCAGCAACGCGCCGAAGCTGCCCCGAAGTCGTTCGTTTTCGGCGAGGACGCTCACAACACACTCCCGGGGACATCATATCCAACGCGCGGGCCGACGGCGTTCCGTTTTGGCGTTCCGACCGGATACCGGTCGCCCGTGTCCACCCGTGTACGCCTCGATGATGCCCTCGTCGCGCGCGGGCTGGTCCCCAGCGTCGACCGCGCGCGGGCCGAGATCGCCGCCGGGAACGTGCTGGTGGACGAGCGTCCGGGGGTGCGTGGGCCCGCGAAGGCGTCGGATCGCGTCGGCCCGGACCAGGTCCTGCGGCTGCGCGAACAACCCCACCGGTTTGTGAGCCGCGGCGGCCTGAAGTTGGAGGCGGCCTTGGACCGCTGGCGCGTCGACGTCGCGGGAAGGGTCGTCGCCGACCTCGGCGCGAGCACCGGCGGCTTCACCGACTGCCTGCTCCAACGCGGCGCTCAGCGCGTGTACGCCGTGGACGTCGGGACCAACCAGCTCGCCTGGAAGCTCCGGCAGGATCCGCGCGTCGTCGTGCTCGAACGGACCGATGCCCGCGACGTCGTCCTCCCCGAGGCACTCACGCTCGTCGTCGGCGACGTCTCGTTCATCTCCCTCGCCCGCATCCTGCCCGCCGTGGCGCGACTGCTGACGTTCGGGATCGGCGATCGCACCCAGCCCGCCGAGGTCGTTCTCCTCGTCAAACCCCAGTTTGAGGCGCCACCCCGCACCCTCGACCCGGGCGGCCGCCTGAGCGACGAGGGCGCGCGGACAGCCGCCGTGACCGCCGTGTTGGAAGCGGCCACGAACACCGGCTTTGTCGTCGCCGGGCAGATGGACAGCCCCGTTCCCGGGGCCCGCGCGGGGAACGTCGAGGTGCTCGTGTGGCTCACCCTGGCCGCAGGCGCCCGGTAGCCGCACAGGTTAGCCGCCCCCGATGACCACGCCCTCCGACACCCCCTCCGACACGCCGCCCGCGACCGGCCCCTTCACGGCCGCCCCGCACGCGAAAGACACGAGCGCCGAGCCGCCCACCGGCCCCAAGGCCCCGAACAGCCAGATCACCCGGCCGACCGATCACGCCACCCGGCCCGGTTTCCGCAGTCCGCCGAACAAGAACTCCAAGGCCCAGAAGCCCGCGAAGAAGAAGTAGCGTCCGATGCTGCGGATGGACGCCTTCACGCTGCGCTTTGCGCACAGCTACGAGGAGGCGTCGACGCTGTGGTGCGAGGCGACGGCCGCGGGCGACGACCCGATGTACATCGCTGGCGGGACCGACCTCCTCCCCAACCTGAAGCACAAGATCTTCCACCCGAAGCGGCTCGTCCATCTCGGTTCAATCCCCGGCGGGATCGAGGATCGCGGCGACGAAGTCGTCATCGGCGCGGCGACTCGGCTGGACGCGATCGCCAGCGACCCGAATGTCCTCGCACACGCCCCTGCCCTCGCCCGCGCGGCCAGCCTCGTCGCCGGACCGCAGATCCGGTCGATGGGGACACTGGGCGGCAATGTCCTGCTGGACACCCGCTGTCTGTACTACAACCAGACCGAGTTCTGGCGACGGGCGCTCGGCTATTGCCTGAAGGCCGAGGGGACCTGGTGCCACGTGGTCGGCGGGCCAAAGACGTGCGTTGCGACACAGTCGAGTGACACAGTGCCGGTGCTGCTGGCGATGGACGCACGCCTCGATCTGCTGGGTCAGACCGGTCCCAGAACGATGGCGATACGTGAGCTGTATCGATACAACGGGATGGATCACCTGCAGATCCAGAAGGGCGAGCTGCTGACGGCCGTGCGGATCCCGAAATGGAACACGAGCGAGGGCGAATTCCGCAGCAGCTACCAGAAGCTGCGCACCCGCGACTCCATCGACTTCCCGCAGCTTGGCTTGGCAATGGCGGGGAGCTTCGATGGGCCGACCGTGCGTGGCTTGCAAATCGTAGTCGGCGCAGTCAACCCCCAACCAAAGGGCGTGCGCGGGCTGGATGCATACGACGGGGAGGTGCTTGGGAGCACGCAGATCGAGGCCATCGCCGACCTCGTCTACAAACAGACGCGCCCGCAGGCGTCGACGCATGGCGACACGGCCTGGCGACGGCAGATGGCGGTGGTGTATGTCAGGCGGGGGTTGACGGCGTTGGCGGCGGGCTAGAAAACGGAACCGGCCGAGCTCAGCGCGCAGAGCTTGATGGACGGCGCGTTGGAGGCGGCGTCGCTGAGCGCGAACGTCCCGCAGGTCGTGTCGCCGGGCGGCTTGTAGAACCAGTGCGACGAACGCAGCGCACCCGCCGCTGAGCCGTCCGGCCAGGTGAGCGGCGTCCCCGTGGGGAGCATCAGCATCCTACCGACCACGCCTCCCACGACACCGCCGACGACACCGCCGTCATCCGATTCTCCGCTCACGAGCAGCGCTCCACGATCCGCCGTGAACGTGACGGCGGTGCAGCGCCCTCGCCAGACGGGCCGGCCGTCGCGCACGCCGACGTCCACGTCCCGGGTGTCCGGGAACATTGAGTCGCCGGTGCGAAACCCATCGGCGACGCTGATCGAGTGGGGAGCGGGCACGGACAGGGGCGCGCCCCGAAAGCTGCCATAGACGCCATTTTCGGACGTCATCCGTCCAACATCCGGCGTGGACGGCGGCCCCCCGCTGACGTGTGCCACGGACATCGCGGTCGCCAGCCCGGCCGCTGGCACCGAGACCACCACCCCCTCGCCCGCCCACACGCGGACCCCCTTTGCGTCGGTCCCGACCACCGGTGTGCCCGCGCCGACGAACCACGACTCGCCGGTGCCATCCGAGCCGGCGACGTCCGACATGGCGACCGGGAGCAGGTCGGCGACGTTTACGGAGAAGGTCACGTCGAGGTCCGACGCAGCGAGCAGCGGGGCGACACAGCCATCCGGCGCGAGCCGGACGCGGACCCGATCACCGTCGGTCGCCACGATCTCGACCGGCCAACCCGGACCGGCCACGATCGGAACCGCCGACCAGTCCCCATCGACGCGCGAGAGCGTGGCGCCCGTGCGCGCGACGGCGAAGTCGCCGGGGTGGATGGCTGGAGCAACTGGCGCAGCGACCGGAGTGGCGGCGACGGCGAGGGCAACGAAACCGAAGCCGAGCAGCGGGATCATCCATTCGCTCCTGACCAAAGCAGGTAACCCACCCCCGATATGTGCAGGTCCGCAGCGCACTGTGTCCCACCGACTCCGTCGCTGCCTTGGCGCCCTCGGCGTCTTGATGTTCCGCCTTGGCGGTAAATTCTTCTCCCGCCGATCCTGGCGCTCGGCATACCTCGCGCCCGTCTCGGCGCTGAATTCCCGCAGTTCCAAGGCCTCGAACCCCGCCAGCCGGCGAGTACGCCAGCCGGCACGGTTCGTGCGCGGAACCGCGCGCTGGGGGGCCATTGCTCTCGCCAATCGCGCGCTTTCAGCCACTGACGAGGTGAATGTTTGCCCAGCGCCAGCAATGGCCCGCCGATCCTGGCGCTCGGCATACCTCGCGCCCGTCTCGGCGCC
>CAIMSU010000259.1 GCA_903844155.1 uncultured Pseudomonadota bacterium
CATCGGAGATGTACCAGAAATGCTCTCCGCAATTGTGGTAGATCCTGAACCCCGGGGCAGCGCTACGGGCTACGCGGCACGGCCACGGCCACGACCGCGCCGTGATTGACGATGTCTGCGGCCTCCACGCACATCTTGGTCTCGTCGTTGAGATCAAGGTTCGCCGCCTTTACCGCGTAGAATGTCTCGACCGCGCTGGGGCTCGCGCGCACCCACGCGAGGGTGGCATACGCGCGAAAGCTCCAGGAGCCCGTGCCCTCGACGCCCCTCGATAGCGCGAGGTTCGCGGAATCCTGAGGATCACACTGGAACTTTGCCGCGGAGCACGCGTAGGTTGCGGTCTTTGCGAGGTCGTAGCCCCCGGGAGGCGTCCATGCAGCGTAGAGGTAGAACCGGCCGCCAACGTGCGCTCCCGAGCACGGGGAGCCGGCACGGATCGGGTGGAGCTTCAGGTCCGAACCGGGCACGTCGAACGGGGGCGGCCAGTCCGCCGCGCGCGCCAGAGACGTCAAGAGGAGCAGGGCGAACATGCCGGGTGCTTATCGCCCCGCGTTCAGCCGCGATACTGTAGCGGGATGCCCTCCCTCCGCGACCTCGCGCGCCGTGCCGTCTCACGCGCCCTCGGCGTGAACGCCGACCCGGTGAAACCGCCGGAAGTGCGCTTTGCCCGCGTGTCTCCCGCCGTCCAGCGGGTGAACGCAGAGCGGGCGGTAGTGTCGTCGCCGGCACCCGCGGCGGTGGCCAGCGCGCCGGTGGCCATGCCCGCGCCCGTCGCCAGCGCCACGCAGAAGAGCCTCGCGGTGGACGCGGACGGCGCCATCGGCGAGGCCCTCGCGACGATCACGTGCGGCGCGCAGGAGCTGAAAGAGCGTGTTGGCGCTGGTGAGCCCGTCACCATCCTGGACGTCCGCGAGCCGTTCGAAACGCTGTCGGGCACGCTCCCGGACGCGATCCGGATCCCGCTCGGCGAGCTTCCCGCGCGCTGGCGGGAGGTCGAAAACGCCAACGAGATCGTGTGCACGTGCGCCTCGGGCGTGCGCTCGCTGGAGGCGGCGAAATTGCTGCGTCACAATGGGCTCTTCAACGCGACGTCGCTCGATGGTGGCATTGCGGCCTGGGCAGCGGTCGGGGGTGCCATCGTCCGGCCGTCGGCGGCTGGCGTGGCGCACGGGGGCCCGGCGTCATGAACCTCTCGCGCGACCGCTTGCTCCGAAAAGGCGATTACGTCCTCGGCTCCTTCATCAAGCCGGAGCACGTGGACGGCTACATCAACGCCGTGAACCCGGGTGACCGGTCGGACCTCCTCGGGCGCTTCCCGTTCTCGGCCCGCTCGGTCGACGATGCCGTGGACGCCGCAACCATCGGGGCCTTGAAGTGGCGTCGCCTCGGCCTGATGGACCGCGCCGCAGCCGTCCGACGATTCCGGGAGCAGCTCCAGACGCAGAGCGAGGCCCTCGCCCGGCTCGTCACCCGTGAGAACGGAAAACCCCTCTGGGAAGCCCGACAAGAGGTCGCGGCGGCGCTCCGCACCATCGATCTCTATCTCGACGACGGGCTCGGGCTCATCGCGCCCCGCGTACTGGAGGAGATCGGCGCGCGAACGGATCATTTGCCCCGTGGTGTCGTCGGCATCGTGTGCCCGTACAACCTGCCAGTTCAGCTCGCCGTCGCCACGTCGGTCGCAGCGGTGCTCTGCGGCAACGCCGTAGTGATGAAGCCCTCGAAGTTCACGCCGGGCATCGGCCAGGCCATCGCGGAGCTCTGGGACCGCTGCAAGCTCCCGCGCGGCGTGTTCAACCTCGTGCAGGGCTCGGCGAGCGTGGTCGGGACGCGGCTCGTCGCGCACCCGGGGCTGGACGCGCTGGTGTTCGTCGGCGGGTACGAGAGCGCGCGCGAGGTGCGTAGAGCCACGGTCGAACGCCCAGAGTTGCCGTCGCTGTTCATGACGGGCGGCAAGGGCATCGCGCTGGTGCTGGACGACGCGGAGGTCGACCGCGCGGTGTACGAGATCCTGGTCGGCGCGTGCTTGACCACGGGGCAGCGGCACAATTCGACGGCGCGGGTGATCGTCACGGACGCCGCGTGGAACACGGTCGTCCCCGAGCTGGTCCGCCGCGCGGGGCGCCTGCAGATCGGCTACGGGCTTTCGGCAGACACGTTCATGGGCCCGGTGATCTCGGAAAACTTCCGTTCGCGCTACAAGAAATACGGGCGCGCGATCATGCAGAAAGGCCACAAGGCGCACGTGGAGGCAGACAGTGTGGAGGTGGCGGGCTTGCGCGGAAACTACGTCCGCGCCGCGATCTACGAGATGGACTGGCGCTCCGGCAACGGTTTCCTGAACGACGAGCCGCCCGGGCCGACGATCCTGCTCTACCGGGTGGGCGACTGGCAGGAGGCCGTGCACCTGCACAACCAGGCGCTCTATCGGCTTTGCGCCAGTGTTTTCACCAAGCTTGACAACCCCTGCCTTGGTGAGGTGAAGGAGGGCCTGCGGACCGGCGCCCTCAACATCAACCGGTCGACGATCGGCACCAGCCTGCGCTTGCCTGCAGTCGGCCTCGGGCGCGCTGGCAACGGCGTTGTCGCTGGGATGGAGCTCCTGCGCGTGCTCACGTACCCGCGCGCGGGCATCACCGAAACACGGGCGTTTGACGCCGCCCATCTCGTCCCCGGCGTCGGCTGGTCGGACTTCGCGCACGCTGCCGAACCGAGCACGCACGACGAAGAGGGCGATCTCTCCGGCGCCCTGGAACTCTCGGGCGAGTAACGGGCGAAGGTGCTAAGCTTTCACATGCGCGCCCTCGTCCCCCTGCTCCCCGTCCTCTCGCTTCTCGCCCTGTCCGCCGGCTTGCCCGCCTGCCAGACCGCCAAGATCGCCCTGGACGACTCCGGCGTCATCGACAGCACGGGCGACTCCGCGGGTGGGGACACCGATACGGACACCGACACGGACTCGGACACCGATTCCGACACCGACACGGACACGGTCCCCTCGATGGGCGACATCTCCTGGGTCCCGACCGGCGACGGGGCGGACGGCTCCGGAGTCGGCCTCTACCTGATCGCGTCGGACTTCTCGATGGCGTCCACGTCGCCGTCGGCCACCGCCGATTTTGACGGCACGCGCTGGCCCGTCACGTTCACGCCGCCCTCCGCCGACATCACGGACACGGGCCTCTCGCGCTTCGCCATCTACGTCTGCATCGCACAAGGCAGCGACAGCGCCCCCATCGGCGTCTCCGAGTGGCTCGCCTTCTACGTCGACGGGGACCCGGGCAGCGATCTCGCCTCCTACGGCCTCTCCGCGGGCTGGAACGGCGTCGAGGTCACCGGCCAGAGCTCCGCCCCGATCGTCATCTCGCCCGTCGACCTGAAGCTTGGCTTCAACCTCATCAACACCAACTCCGTGAGCATCGCAGGGACCTGGACCGGCACGGTGTCGACGAAGGACCGCCTCGCCGTCTACCCCTACACCGGGACGGGCGACATGCTCTACGAAGGCACGCTCCCCGCCGCCTGGTCGCTCACGCTCACCGGCCGGCCTGTCGACACCGCGATCTCCAGCACCAGCGGCCTTGAACTGGGCGGAGGCACGCCGTTCGCCTACCAGGACAACGACTCCTCACACACCGTCAGCTCCGCGGACTCGGAGCTGGCCCTCGGCGTTCTCGATTCCGGCGAGTCGGTCGGCCTCGTCTGGGTCGATCCCGTCACCGACGTGAATGCGGCGTACACGCTGACGATCGGCGTTGGCGGCCACGTTGGCTGGGGTGCCTACGCGCAGACGGATGGGCAGCGGCTGCGCGAGCTGACGGCGGGGGAGGCGGCGGCGGTGCGCCTGGTGCCGTCGACGAGCACGACGCCTCACTAACGCTACCCCGAAAACCCCAGCTCGCCCCAGGCCTTCTCGGCACGCGCGACGGCCTCCTCCAGCGTGTCCCCGAGCGCGGTCACATGCCCGAGCTTGCGACGGGGGCGCACGCCGTGCTTGCCGTAGACGTGCAGATGCGCGTCGGGCACGCCCAAAGCTTCCGGCACGCCGGTGAGCTTCACGTGGGTCCGGACCCGGTCCCCGAGCAGGTTGACCATCGCCGCGGGCTTCCGGAGCGTGGTCTCGCCGAGCGGCAGGCCGCAGATCGCCCGAATGTGCTGCTCGAATTGCGAGGTCGCGCAGGCCTCGATGGTGAGGTGGCCGGAGTTGTGGACGCGCGGGGCAAGCTCGTTCACGAGCACCTCGTGGCTGCCGTCCTTTCGCCCGACCACGAAGCACTCGACCGTCAGCGTGCCGACGACCTGCAGCGCCTCGGCGATGCGGCGGGCGATGCTCTCGGCAACGCGGGCGACGGCGGGCGTGATGCGCGCGGGGCAGCGGGTGAGGCGCAGGATGCCGTCCTGGTGCTCGTTCTCGAAGATCGGGTACACGCGCACCTCCCCGGTCGTGCTGCGGGCGAGGATCACGGAGATCTCCCGCTCAAAGGCGATCTCCTTCTCCCAGCGGTACATCGTGCTGCCGTCCATCGTCGGCAGGGCGCCGAGGTCGTTCTCGGTGCGGATGCGCCACTGACCGCCGCCGTCGTAGCCCCCGCGGGCGGTCTTCAGGCGGGCGGGCAGGCCGATGGACGACCAGGCGGCGTGCAGATCCTCGGCGCCTCGGACGCCTCGGGCGGGTGCCGTAGCGATGCCGAGCGACTCGACGAGCGCGCGTTCCTCAAGCCGATCCTGGGTGACGCGGAGCACCGCTGCGGACGGGTGACAGGGCAGGTGTTCGGCGAGGACGGCGACGGTCTCGGCCGGCACGTTCTCCCACTCCAGCGTGACCCGGTCGCACACGCGCATGAGCTCGATGGTGCCGTCGAGATCGCCGTGTGGCTGGGTCAGCACCTGGTCGGCGACGGCAGCGGCGGGGGCGTTCGCCTCGCCCGCCCAGACAACGACGCCGTAGCCGAGCGATCGCGCTGCCATCCCGAGCATGCGCCCGAGCTGTCCGCCCCCGAGGATGCCGAGCGTCGCGCCGGGCAGGCAGGGCTCCGTCACCGGCCCTTCCCCGGGACGTCCGGCGTACCCACCGGCAATTCAGGGGTTCCGACGAGCGCTTCCGTCGCAGCGGAGACGCGCAGCGCTTCCAGCCGGGCAGCGAGGCCAACGTCGTGGAGCGCGAGGATGCGGGCGGCGAGCAGACCGGCGTTCGCAGCGTTTCCGATGGCAACCGTCGCGACCGGCACGCCGCGCGGCATCTGGACGATGGAGAGCAGCGAGTCGAGGCCGTTGAGCGCCTTGGACGGGATCGGCACGCCGATGACGGGCAGGCAGGTGAGCGCTGCGATCATGCCAGGAAGGTGCGCTGCGCCCCCTGCACCCGCGATGATCACGTGGATGCCGCGATCGGCAGCCTCCTTGGAGTACGCGACCATGCGCTCGGGCGTGCGATGCGCGGAGACGACGCCGATCTCGTGCGGCACGCCGAGCTCGGTGAGGACGGTGGCGGCGGCCTGCATGATCTCGGCGTCGGACGTGCTGCCCATCACGATGCCGACGAGGGGGTGGGGCATTGGCGCTCCGGCGACCGTCAGAAGTGGAAGGCGACGCCGCCGGTCGCGCGGAAGAGCCCGCGCGAGGGGGCGAGGGGGTCGGGGGTGGCGGTGACGTCCGCGCTGGTGACGGTCGCGGCGCCGTTCGTCAGCGTGATTGAGTAGGGGGCTTCGAGGACGAGGGACATCTCGGGGAGCACGTCGAAGCTGACACCGGCGCCGACGACGAGCCCAACGCCAGCGCCGCCGGGGATGTTCGGGTAGTCGACGCTGGAGCCGTCCGGCACCTTGAAGCCGTCCCAGAACCGGATGTGCGCGCCGATGATGGCGTAGGGCTTGACGAAGCCCGTCGCCAGCGGGAGCACCCGCACCCGAGGTTCCAGGAAGCCCTGCACGCTGTTGACGGGGTCGTAGGTCTGCTCGTTCGTGGTCGGGTCGCAGGTCGTGCACTCCCAGCCCACGTTCAGGTACTTCTGGCCGAGCACCAGGCCGGCCTGGAAGCCGCCCTCCAGGAACCACGTTGGCGCGTAGCTGACACCGGCGGTCCCGGCGAACCCTGCGCCGGGACCGGGGCCCTGCGTCGTCGACGCCGCGCTGGTCTGGTAGCCATCGCCGCGATCCTCCACGAGCACGCGCACCCCGTAGCCACGGTCAACGTCGCCGAGCGCGTAGCCGCCGTGGAACTCGAGCGAGACCCTGCCGGTCCGCACGCGCGCCTGGCGGAGCCAATCCGCGCGCCCGAGGCCGCTCTCGCGGAATTTCGTGTAGGACCACGCGGGGATCCCCATCCTGCGCTGCTCGTCGGCGTTGGCGTCGTCGGGTTCCACGGGCGGCGGCTTCTTCTCGCGGGTGTCGCTGTGGCCGCTGTCGCTGTGGCTCGCCGTGCTGGAGTCGGACGTCTTCGGCTTTGTCGGCGTGATCCGCGCAGCAGCGCCGTCGCTCGACCCCGCCAGCCCGGCGACCGCCGCCGTGATCTTGTCTGCCAGCTTCTGCTCGCCCCCGCCCGAGACCGTCTCGTGGATGGTCTGCGCCGGGTCGCTCTGCCCCGACGAATAGAGGCGCGCGGTGACCTCCAGCCCGTCGCCCGCCTGCCCCACGCCAAGCACGACGAGCACGCTGCCACCTGCGTCGTGGTCCCAGAGCAGCCGCGGACAGTCGGGGTTGTCAAAGCACGCGTCGCCGTCGGTGCCCGCCCATTTCCGCATCGCGTCGGCGTCCTGCACGCCGAGCGATTGATCGCGGAGCGCGCTCAACAGCATGTCGTAGAACAGGTAGGCGACGGAAAAATCAGAGAGCTGTGCTGGCGTGGCCTCGGGCACGAGCACGTCCCCAGCGAGCGCGCGAGGCGTCGCCAACGTCAGCGCGAGCAGCAGGGGCGTCAGCACGGTCGCTGACTACCGATCCTTCAGGTTGGTGCACCACTCTGCGTCGAAGTCCCCGTCGACGGAGCCATCGGCGAAGGTCACGCCAGAAAAGGAGCCGGAGGCGGTCTTCTGGCTGTTCAGCGTGTCGACCTGGATGGACCCGGCCGTGGCGCGGTCAAAGTCAAAGTGGGTGCCGTCGGTCGCGAGGACGATGGAGGTGACCTCCGAGTCTGAGAGCGCGATGGATTTCGGGCCGGTTGAGACGTCCGCGCCCACGAACGTGAACTGCAGCAGCTCGATGGGCGTCGTCGTTGGCGGCGAGCCGGTCTCGTAGCTCTGACGGACAAACACCACGGTCTCGCACGTCACGTTGTCCGACGGCGTCATCACGATGTAGGGGCCGCCGAAGAAGACCTGCTTGATGTCCGAGAAGTCGATGCTCAGCGCGGAGCCGGTAATGGTGGCGGAGGGCTTTGCGCAGCCGACGAGCCCGACGATCACAATCGGCGCGGAAGACAGGACGAGGCGGGCAAAGGCGCGAGAACCGGGGATGGGCATGGGGCACCGGGCGAGTCCGGCGCGGCTATCAAGAAACGGGCGGGGAGGCGTCGACGTCCGTTTCGCAACGATAAGCCCCTCTGTGTCGCTTCCCCGCCCATCGGACCACCCCAGGTCGCTCCTCACCCGCGCGCGCGCCGGCGATCGTGCGGCGTTGGCCCGGCTGATCACGCAGGTGGAGCGCGGCGGTGCGGAGGTGCGGGACGTGGTGCGGTCACTCGGTGCGCGGCGCTGGGTCGCCCCCGGAGCGCCCCATGTCATCGGGTTGACCGGCCCGCCGGGCGCCGGAAAGAGCACGTTCACCGACCAGCTTGTCCGGATCGCCCGGGCGCGCGGCGAGCGCGTGGCCGTCGTTGCGGTGGACCCGTCGTCGCCACGGACGGGCGGCGCGATCCTCGGCGACCGCATCCGGATGGAGGAGCACGCGGATGACGACGGCGTCTACGTCCGCTCGCTCTCGGCGCGTGGCGCTGGGGGGGGATTGTCGCGGGCGACGGGGCAGATCGTGGACGTGCTGGACGCGGTTGGCTTTGACCGCGTGCTCGTGGAGACAGTCGGCGTTGGACAAGGGGAGCTGGCGGTCCTTGGGGTGGCGGACACGGTGCTGGTGGTGCTGACACCCGAGAGCGGCGACACGGTCCAGACGATGAAGGCCGGATTGCTTGAGATCGCCGACGTCTTTTGCGTGAACAAGGCGGACCGGCCGGGCGCGGACGGGCTCGCGCGGGACCTGGAATTGTCGGTGCAGTTGGACGTGGAGGGCGCTGCGGGGCTGCACTGGGCGGCGCCGGTCCACACGGCATCTGCGCTGCGGGGCGAGGGCGTGGAGGCGGTGCTGGCGAGCGTGGACGCGCACCAGGCGTGGCTTTGCGGGCCGGGGCGCGCGTCGTGGGAGGCGCGACGGGCGGACGGGCGCGTGGCGGCCTGGCTCGAGCTTTGTGGCGAGGCGGCGCGGGTGAGGGCGGCGACGTCGCCGTTGGTGGCGGAGCTTCGGGCCGGGCGGGTGCGGCCGGAGGATCTGCCGGTGGACGGGCGATGACGTTCCGGGAGCGCGTGGGTGCCTTGCCGGCCGACGGGCGGCGGGGCGAGGTTCGGGTGGATCGCGATGGCGACGTCGCCATCATCACGATCGACCATCCTTCGGCGCGGAACGCGATGTCGCCGGGGATGATGGTGCAGCTTGCGGACGGCGTGGGGGCGCTGGCCGGGGCGAGCGGGCCGCTGACGGGCGTGCGAGCGGTCGTGATGGTCGGCGCGGGCGGAACGTTCTGCGCGGGCGGCGACCTGGCCGCGGTGCAGGATCACCTGCTCCAGCCGGGGATTGCGCGGGAGATGCAGGCGTTCATGGCGCGGGCTTGCGATGCGTTGGCCGGGCTGCCGATGCTGGTCGTCGCGGCGGTGGAAGGCGCCGCGTTGGGGGGAGGTGCGGAGCTGTTGAGCGCCTGCGACGTCGTGTTCGCGCACCCGAGCGCCCGGATCGGGTGGGTGCAGGCGGCGATGGGCGTGTCGCCGGGGTTTGGTGGTGCCAGGCGGCTGGTCGGACGGGTCGGGCGGTCGCGCGCGGTCGACATCCTCACCCACGCGAGGCCACTATCCGCCGCAGAGGCCCTGAACCTCGGCATCGTCGATGGGATCGCCGAGGATCCGCTCGGCCGGGCGCTGGAGCGGGCGCGTGAGGCCGCCAGCTTGCCTGCCGTCGCCGGTACCGCCGTCAAGCCGCTCGTGGACGCGATCCTCGCAGGCGACGGGGGCGCGGAGGCTGCGACGTTCGAGCGGGTCTGGGGCGGGCCGGAGCACGTCGCCGCGCTTGACCGGTTTCGTCGCCGGTGATCGGCCGCGTCGCCAGCGCGCTCTTCGCCAGCGCCATCCTGGGCTGCGTCAAGCACCCCGCACCGGCAGCGCCCGACCCCGCGTTGCTCCCCGGCGCCGTCTGGACCCCGCCGGTCCCCGCCGGCGCTGTCGTCGACGGCCGCTACGTCGACGCCACGCTCGGCTTCTCCGTCCCCGTCCCGTCCGGCTGGCAAGCCGAACCCGCGACGGAGACCGACGCCACGCGCGTGGTGCTCGTCGACGGCGCCGGTCTCGTCCGCATCCGCGTCTCAGCCGGCGGACCCCGGCCCGATCACCCGGACTGCACGTGGTCTTTTGACGACGCTGCCTCCGGCGCCTGGCCCGCGCTCGGGCCCGTCTCCCTCTCAACCTGCATGCCAACCGACCCCGACGGCCCGCGCGTGCTCGCCTGGGACGCCGCTGCCTCCTCCCCGCCCGTGCGCGTAGAGGCCGACGCGCCGCCCGGCCACCTGGTCGAGGCCGAGGACAGCGCGGAGGGCGTGCTCGCCGGGTTCAGCGGGCGGTAGCCGCGGCGGGCATTCAGCTCTTCGCGATCGCGAGCGTCCGCGCTGCGTGATCGATGTAGGACACCTTGATCTTGCTGCCGACCTTGACGTCGCTCGGCAGGGTGACGTCCTTGGTGTCGATCGCAAAATCCTTGGACCCGTCCTTGCCGGTGATCGTGATGATCACGGAGTTTCCGGAGCTGTCGATGGACTTGACCACGCCGCTCACGTCGTGCGTGTAGACCTTCGGCTCCTTCGGCGCCGTGCTGCTGGCCGACGAGCTGCTCGACGAGGCGCTTGCAGTGCTGGTCGTGGCGGCCTTGGTGGTGGTGGTTGGCGTGGCCGGGCTGGTGGTGCCGGCGAGGGCGGAGGTGGAGAGGGTGGCGAGGATGAGGGCGATGAAGGCGGGACGGATGGACATGGGCGCTCCTGGGTGCGAAGGAGGCTTATTCACCGTGATCGAGGCGCCGGGGAGCGCCTGACGCCGTCGTCGTCATTGTTGACGCGTCAAGGCTGGTGGTGACGGTCGGTGACGTTCGGTGATGGGGCGTGACGATCCGTGACACGGCGTCTTCGGAGCAACGCGAGGGGCAGCAGCACGAGCGCGGAGGACCCGTCGCCCGCGCAGCCGCACCGGGCGCTCGGCGCGGTGCTATCGGCGGTGTCCGACGGCAGCTCCGCGATGCGCGTGATGCGCACATCGTCGATGGTCGTCGTCCCGATCCCTGCCTCCACCGTCAGCGTGTGCCAGCCGCCGTCCAGCCCGTCGACCGACCAGACGGTGTTCGTGCCCGTCGGCATCGTCACCTGTTCGGCCGGGCCCCCATCGAGCGAGACGGCCACCACGCCCGCCGCCGAGTCGCCCGGCGCCTCCAGCGCGGCCGCGATGCCATGGAAGTCGAGCGTCCGCGTCGCTCCGACCTGCTCCGTCGTCACCACCTCGCCACCGGAGGTGCCAGGGACCTCGACGCCCGTCCACGTCCCGGTGCTGCGCCAGGAGTCCTGGTTGCCCTCGTACACCTCCATCGCATAGATGGAAAACCAGCTTTCCCCACGGTCTATGCTCGCCCAGGCGCCGCCGTAGCCGGCCACGGCCAGGCTGCCGTCCGTGGCGTAGGTCGGCGACATCGACACCATCCGCGGCACGTCGGCGGTCGGCGCGGGGAGGGTGACCCAGCTCGCGCCGCCGTCGTCGCTTCGGAACCAGCCTTCGGTGGGGACCAGCGCGAACACGGTGTCGTCGCCCTCCTCCGTCGAGGCGGTCACGCCGACCACGAGCGCCCCGTCGAAGCCGACCTGCGTCGTCGCCCCGCCCGCCATCGCCCAGAGGCCGTCGCTGGTGGCGACGAGCACGGTGCCATCTGTCTCCTCGGCGATGCGAAAGACGAACGACGCGCCCGTGTCGCCGACCACCGACCAGGACGCGCCGCGGTCGTCGCTCTCGTAGATCGCCCCGCCGCAGGCCGCCCAGGCGCGCGACTCGTCCGGCCAGCGCGGGGAGAGCGCTACTGCAAAGGCATCTTTCGCGCAGACGGGGGTCTGCGTGCCCGTGGCCCAGGTGTCGCCGAGGTCGTCGGAGACCACGAACGCCATCGTGCCCTGGCCAACGGTGGTGAGCAGGAAGGGGTCGGTGCCGGGCTCGGGCGAGAGCGCGACGCCCTTGATGTCGTAGGAGAGCGAGACGGAGTGGTCGACCTCGGGGTCGATCGCGATGTCGTCCCAGGTGGCGCCCCAGTCGGTGGTGCGCCAGGTGGTGTAGCCCTCGTCGAAGATCGCGGTGCCGTCGCGCTCCCAGTGGGGGGTCGTCGGCGTGTTGCGGGTCGTGCGGCGGGGGAGGGTGCGGTTGGCCCGGCTGGCGAAGGTGTGGATGTCGGTGAGCGTCGGACCGCCGCCGTAGGTGCCCACCCAGGCGTCGAGCGCGTGGTCGGCGCCCTCGGTCAGCACGACGGAGTGCGTGTTCTGGATGGGTTCGGTGTTGTAGAACTGGTAGGTCAGCCCGCGATCGTCGGAGCGCGCGAGCCCGTTCCACTCGGAGAGGTAGATAGCGCCGTCCGGCCCCTCGGTGAAGTCGAAGAAGTTGTCACCCGTCGTGCTCTGGTTTTCGGTGATCTGGTCGACCGGTATGTTTGTCCAGGTTGCACCGGCGTCTGCCGACCGCCACTCGGCCGACAGCGCCTCGCCGAGCAGCACGAGGCCACCGGAGAGCTCAGTGACGATGGTCACGTCCTCGCCCTGAAAACCAACGAGCGTCCAGGTGATTCCGTCGTCGAGCGACTCGTAGAGGCCGTCGTCGCGGACCACCGCCCACAGCCGGTGTGCCGCGCCGACGGAGAGGCGGAACGCGCTCGCCGGGAGCCTGCCGCGCGTCCACGTCAGCCCGGAGTCCGCGCTGCAGACGAGCGCGCCGCCGTCGTTGCCGCAGACCCGATGGTCGGCGGCGAACTCGGGGGAGATGGAGACGTCGGAGATACCGTGGCTGGCGGACCGGCGCGCCAACTGCCAGGTCGAGCCGGCGTCCGCCGTGCGCCAGAGCCCGCTGGTGCCCGCGGCAAAGCCGATGCCATCGTCGAGGACGGCGGGCGAGGCGACGACGCGGGAGACGTAGCTGTCGGTGACGTACGGATCGGGCGCGAGCGAATCTCCGGCGTCGTCGCTGGTCTTGAGCCCGCCGTTTCCCGCGGCGAGGACGAGGCGGGTCGGCGAGAGGAAGGCGCCGGACCAGGTGAGGCCGTCGTCGTCCGCCTGGATCAGGCGCGCGGCCCAGTCCAGGCCGTTGTCCGAGCGCCCGAGGATGTCCAGATCGATGCGCTCCAGGCTGGTCGCGATGCGGCGGGTGCCGGGATCCGGGGAGATCGCGGCCCAATACGCGACGTCGTGCGGGTAGTGCGCCCAGGCGGCCGGGCTCAGGAGGAGCGCGAGGGCGGCGAGGGGGAAGCGCGACGCGGGGGGCATGACGCTGCCTATCCGGCCATCATCGGCCCCTCCGGTCCGGGCGACACGAAACAAGACACCCGCCGCCGATCCCGGCGCTCGGCACACCCCTCTCGCGGCCGCCCTTTGCGGGCGTCCTCCGTGGGCGGGCTGCGGTCGCCCGCCCGCACCGGCCTCGGCGTTGATTTTTCGCCGTTCCAATGCCACGAACCCCGCCAGCCGGCGAAGACGCCGTCTGTCACGCTTCGTGCGCGGAACGGCGGGCTGGGGGCCAATCCGACTCGCCATCCTCGCGATTTCAGGGGGATATAGACGCTCTCTTTGCCGAGAGCACGGATTGGCCCGCCGATCCCGGCGCTCGGCACACCTCGCGCCAGCCTCGGCGCTGAATTCCCGCCGTTCCAAGGCCACGAACCCCGCCAGCCGGCACGGTTCGTGCACGGAACCGCGCGCCGGGGGGCCATTGCTCTCGCCAATCGCGCGCTTTCAGCCACTTACGAGGTGAATGTTTGCCCAGCGCCAGCAATGGCCCCCCGCTTGCGCGGCGTCCCATGCGGATCCTTGAACGGCGTGAGCCCGACCGCAAGCGGGTAGCAGCCGCCCAAAGGATGCGGAAGCCCCCGCTACCGGCCGATCAGCGCTGCGCTTCGACCGTGCGCTCAAGCTCCTCGGCGATCTTGCCGAGGGGCTGGAGGAGGCGCTCGAACTTGTCGAACCACTGCTGCCAGATCTTGTCGCCCTGCTCGGCGCCGGGGACCTCGGCGTTCACGCGGCGGACGAACTCCTTGAATTTATCGACGCGCTCCAGGGTTTTCGGCAGCGCGGTGTAGAAGTCGTGCGAGTAGCTGATGAGCGAGCCGGCGGTGCGGTAGAGCACGCGGTCGCTGGTGCCTTCCTCGATCAGCAGGAACTCGGAGCTCACGAGCGCGGAGTAGAACCCGAACGCTCCGAGGTCCAATTCCTGCAGGAGTGCTGTGCGGAAAAGGTTGAGGATGACGTTCTTGTTCACGCGGATGAACTCGACCACGCGCGGCTTCAAGTAGGATTCGGCGGCGCGGGGCTGGCGGCCGGCGCGGGGCACGGGGAGCTGCACCTGCACCATGCGCCCGAGGCGGACGTTGATGCGCGTGAGCGCAACGGCGTCCTCGTGGTCCTCCTCGGCGGGGTGCAAGCGGGGCTTGGCCTGCTCGGAGACGCGGGATTCCGAGCGTTCGTTGGTGTCAAACCGCGGGCGCAGGGCGCCGGCCTCAAGCTGCTCGACGTGGAACAGCCAGAGCATGTACTCGCCGTCCTGGCGCGGGACCTCGAGCGCCACCTCAACGGACTCGGGAAGGATGACCCCCTGACCGGAGCGCGCCACGCCGTAGCCGGCCTCGATGATGGCCACGTACTTGTCCTTGCGCTGCTCGATCGAGACCTTCAGCCCCTGCACGATGCCGTGCCCGTGCATGTAGTGGACATGCCGGTGCAGGTTGGAGCGGTGGTAGGTCTGGTCGGCGCGGAGATCGTCCGCCGTGAGGGCGAGCCCCTCAAACGGCCGTAGACGGGTCAGCAGGAAGTCTTTCTTGGGATCCAAGGGGCACCTTTGGGTGGGTGGCTAGCGCTTTGGCGCGGACGGTGGCGAATTCGGGGTCGCGGCGGGCGCGGAGACGGTCGGGGCGAAGAGGATGGTGAAGGTGATGTGCGCGGGCTTTTCGTTGGTCACGATCTGGGCGATGCGCGCGAGGACCTCAACGGCGCGCTCGCCGAAGCGACGTTTGAAGGCGGGCATCGGTTCGAGCAGCACCGAGAAGAACGTGGTGCGAGCGCGCTCCGGCTCGACGAGAAAGTGCGCGCCGGGCTCGCCCAGCCGGTAACGCTGCGAGACGTCGTTCCCGCCGGACAACGTGCTTTTTCCGAGGACGAAGTGGTTCGGGTAGCGCAGCTCGAGCACCTTCACCGGCGCGGAGGTGAGCACCCGGATCATCTCCTCGACGCCCGGAGCGGTCCCGCGCGTGCGGTAGAGGCGAATGGCGCGCCGGGTCAGCTCGCGCTGCTGGTGCAAGGGCAGCGAACTATCCAGCTCAAAGCTGACCCAGCTCGCGAGCCAGGGCAGGAAGCGCGGGTCCGTGACCCCGGGATCGATCAACGCCGGCACCTGGTCGATGCGGTCCGTGATCGTCGTCATGATGTGCTGGTAGATGAACAGGAAGCGCCGCAGCGGATCGGCGTTGAATGCCTGCACTTCGGCAGACTGCAGCGTGTCCTTCTTAGGCGGCTCCCAGCGACGGGCAGAGACCTCGTCGGCCCGCACGATGTCGCGCCGTTGCGCCGGGACTGCGCCCTGGTAGAGGCCCGGCAGGTAGCGCAGGTAGCCCTTCACGGGGATGTGCAGCACGACCTTGTCTTTTGGGTTCAGCGCGCCGGGCGGGCGACCGTCGGGCGTCACGACCTCGGTGATCGTGGTGACCAGATCGTCCGGCGTGAAGTAGCTGGCCGGCGAACCGTCAGGAAGCACACGCTGACCGCGTACGTACGTGGGCTCGCCGCCAGCGGAGGGCATGATCTCAACGGCGCGGACGAGGCCGATCTTCTCGCCCCGGAGGGCTTCAACCAGGCGGTAGCCAACGGGGTTCCCGATGTGCCGGGCGACGAACGCCAGGGCGTCGCGCACAGGGTAGCCGATGCGGACGAGGTCCTCGAGGTACCGGTAGTCGCTCGGCGCGGGCATGAGCGCGGCGGACGGACGGGGAGCGGGGCGGCCGTCAGACCGGATCGCGGGCAGGTTCGGCAGGGGGATTCCGGGGAGGCCCGGGATTGTATCAAGAAACCTGCGGGCCTGCCCTTGTGCGGCGGCGTGGCCCCCTCACGTCCCGTCGTCGTACCGCTCCCGCTCCTGGGGCCCGTAGTCGGGGTTGGGCGCCGGCAACGATGGCGCTTTCGCGCGCCCGGAGAAGTCCACGCTCCAGCTCACCCACGCGCGATGCAGAAAACGGTCGGCGTTCGGGACGAAGTCCTCGCCCGTCACGTGCTCCAGCGTGTAGCCGCCGGAGAGGCGCTGGCCTCGCCCCACCGCGATCGGGAGCGCCGCGCTCGCCTCGGCCCCCACGCGCCACCGGTGCTCCTCCGTCCCAAGGTCAAACGTCTTCCCGTTCCGCGCCTCGATCACGCCGACGCGGCGCTGATGATCGGCCCACAGCGCCACCCTCGGCGCGAGCCAGGCGGCGTCTTTTGGCCCTTCCCCCTCCCAGCCCAGCCGTCCCCACAACGTCTCGCTGTCGGTGCCCCCGTAGTTCCCAAGCGGTCGCCCGTCCTGCGTGAACCCCTCGTGGTACACGCGGTGCCCCACGTACCAGCGAAACGTATCGTCCATCAACCGGCTGAATTCCCCGTTCACCGTGACCGGTCCGACAGCAACCTCGCCGCCGTAGATGTTCGCGACACCCGCCAGCGACGGGTACGGGATCCCGAACGCCTTGCGCGCGATGACGTCCTCGCCGCCGTACTGCCAGTAGCCCTCGGCATGGCGGATCGGCACGTCGGGCAGCCACTTCTGGACGGGGAGGTTGATGCGGAAGTCGAGCGCGACGAGCTCGTCCTGGTCGGGGAGCAGCAGGTTCGGGTCGTTGTAGATGTGCGGCTCGGTCGGAATGATGAGCTGCCCGATGTTCGCGGGCGGGCGACCCTCGCCGCCGAACAGCGTCATCCGCGTGACGCCAAGCTCCAGCTCGGGGATCGGCAGCCAGCGCGCATCGCCGACCATCAAGCCCACGTTGTTCCAGTCGCCGCGCGGCTCGCCGAGCCAGCCCACCTGCAATTCGCCGCGTAGACGGCCGAGGTAGCGGAAGACCCAGGGCAGCCTCCCCTCCCCCGACACCGTGCCCATCCAGGGCGGCACCGCGTTGTCCGTCAACGTGAGCGACCCATGGCGCGAGGGCCCGAACCACCGGTCCTCCCGTCCAAACCCCACCGTCAACCCGCCAACGTGCACGCCCGCCCAGATGTTCTTCACGTCAATGAGCCCGTCGACCGCCGCGCCGTCCGTGGTCAGAAAACCGGTCCGGATCCAGGGCGTCGCCCGCACCTCCACCGGCCCCCAAACGAGGAGGCCCGCGGTCGAGAGCTGGGGCGTGAAGCCGCCGGGCTCCTCCTCGCCGCCATTGTTCTCGGGCACCCCGTCGCCGACGGAGAGGTGCAGCTTCGGTTCAATCAGGTAGAACGCGCCCTTTGACCAGCCGGCCAGCGGGGTCACCGCGCCGTCGAGCGCCACCACAAGCGGATCGTCGATTGGCGCGCCGAGCAGCCTGTCGACGGCGTCGTCGCGGGCAGCGGCGTCCGACTCGATCTGGCCGGAGGTCTGGTCGATGGCGAGGGGGTCGGCGTGAGCTGGTGCGGGTCCAAGCGCACCCAGGACCACCACGGTCAGGCCGCAACATGCCGTCGCAGCGCAGCGGTTCGGGCGACGTGCATCAGCGGCAGGCATCGCGCGCATGGTAGCTTGGCATCGATGCCGGTGCCCGATCTCCTCCCCGCGGCCTGGCGCCCACTGCCGGCGGAGGGGCCGCCGCCGATTGCGCTGCACGCCCAGCTCCAGGCCATCGGCTGGGACTACGGCGACCGCCTTGCCGAGCTGGAGGAGGAGACGATGGGGGGGCGCACCGCCAGCCCCGTGTTCGGCCAGACAGTCGCGCAGGCCGACATCTACTGGCGCTTGAGGGACGCGACCGGGCGCGGCTCCTGGCTCCCGGACGACGCAGCCACCACCTGGCGCGACACCGCCCTCGCCGGCAGCCTGCTCGCCGTCAACAAGCTCGTCGACGAGACGGTCGCGCGCGCCCCGCAGATCGAGACGATTCGCACCGCGCTCGACCTCGTCGCCAACCCAAACCTCTCGCTCGCCCTCCCAAAAGGACGAAACGCGACATTCGGGCATGAGACCGGCGGCGAGAACGCGCGAAAGGTGGCCGCCCAGGAGCTGCAGCAGGCGCCCGACCCGAACGGCCGGGGCCGACCAATGGTCCCGAAGGTCAACTTCGGCCTCAACTGGAGCACGCGCGCGTCCGACGCACCCCCCGGCACGCCGTTTCTGGAGTACGGCGCGTGGATTTCAACGACCAGCATCGGGATCAGCAACTTCCGGGCGGACTATGACCTGCTGCACTCCGCCTGGTCGCTGACCGGCCGTGAGAAGCTGGCACGCGGCATCTTCCTGGTCGCGACCGCTCGCAGTGACACGAAGGCGCCGACCGCATCTGCGTGGACCGCGGGGCTGATGTGGACCCCGCCCTGGACCCTCGGCTGGACCTTGCGCGCCGACCGAAAGCAGACGTTTGACCTGAACCCGGACGTCACCTGGACCGTCTCGCTCGTCGGCGAAGAGCACACCGCGACGCCCCGCGGCGTACTCTACTGACCGGGGAGGGCGCCCAGCTTCGTCCGGGCCTCCAGGAACTCGTCCTGCGTGTCCACGGCTGAGCGCCAGCGGTACAGCATCATCGGCTGCACCTTCATCAACGCGACGATCTGCCGCTGCGCCAGCGCCGATTCGCGGTGCAGCCACCACGCCAGCAGCTTGCGGTCGCGCGCGCCCCCCCGCGAGGCGGTGAGGATGGTGCTCGGATGGACGCCGGTGTACCGGGCGACGAAGAGGAGCGCGACTTGCGCCTCGGCCTCCAGGAAGACGTCGTCCCCAAGCGACTCCTTCGCGCCGCTGTCCCGGTGGTCGGCGCAGTAGCGCACAAATCCGTCCCAACCGCCGTAGTGGGCGAGCAGGCGCTCGGGCTTGAGCCACGCGGGCCGGTCGTCGCCACGCCATGCCGAATGGCTCGTCTCCCGACCGCGGTGGAGCTGCTCCACGTCGGTGAACCGTGGCACGGCGGTCGCGTGGATGTAGAACGGCAGGTACTCAAGGTGCGCGGCGTTCGTGACGGGCCGACGCCAGGAGGGCCGAACAAAGATTGGGCCGCGCTCGCCTTCGATCGCATTGCGGAAGCGGGCGAGCGGCGCCAGGACGTCGCGGAGGGCCTGCCCAAGCTCCTGCTCGTCTGGCGTCGCGACGAGCAGGTGCGCGTGGTTGGGCGCGAGCGCGTAGGCGGCGACGCTGCAGCCACGGCGCGCGAACTGATCGCAGCGGGCGAGAAAATCGTCCCGCAGGACCGCGTCCCGGAACACCGGCACATCATGCGCTGCTTTGATGCCTACGTGGACGTACGTGGGGTCGTCAGTCATGGGATCTCCACCCGCCCGCTATCCCACCGTTACAATCCTCGGCGTGCATTTCGGCACGACCGGCCCCTCAGATCGCCATGCCGTAGAGCCCGTAGAGCATCATCTTCGGGTTGATGGTCTTCAGGTCGATGAGCTGCTTGCGGACTTGATCGTAGCGCATGTAGAACCGACGCAGGCCGTAGCTCTGCATCTGGATGAGCAGCTCCGGGTCGTAGCCTTCGGGGTGGTAGATGAGGCGGTCGGCGTCGGGGTTGAACGTTGTGTAGTTCTCCCAGTCATCGCGGAACAGGGTCTTCTGCCACTGGTCCTCGAACAGCTTGGACCCCGGAAAGGGCACGGTGATCGCGAACTTTGCAAAATCGAGCTTGAGGTCGACGGCAAACTCGATCGTCTCCTTCGTCATCTCCGGCGTCTCGCCCGGCATGCCGATCATGAAGAGCCCGACGGTCTGGATGCCGGCCTTGCGGGCGTTCTCCACGCCCCAACGCACCTTTTCGGTGGTGAGGTTCTTGTTGACGTTGCCGAGCAGCATGTCGACGCCCGACTCGATGCCGATGAGCACGCGGCGACAGCCGCCTTCGTACATCGTGCGGCACGTCTCGGCGTCGAGGCGGTCCGCGCGCGTCTCGGAGAGCCACACGCACTTTTGATCGAGCTTGCGACGGACCAGTTCCTCGCAGAAGGGCGTGAGATCCTTCAGCACGAGCGGGAAGATCGGGTCGACGAGGCCGATCTGCTTCACGCCGTAGCGGTCGACGAGGTACTCGTACTCGTCGACGATCTTGATGGGATCGCGACGGCGATACACCTTGCCCGAGTGCAGCAGGCTGCAGTAGTCACATCGGTAGGGACAACCTCGTGAACCCGTCATCGTCAGGATGGGCTTGTCCATGTCCGCGAACGGCAGCAGGCCGTAGCGGTGGTAGGGCGTCAGGTCCCAGGCCGGGTAGGCGAGCGAATCGAGATCGCGGCGTAGCGCGCGCGTTTTGTTCGTCACCGGCTCGCCGTGGACGCCCGCCCGGCGGTCCATCCACGTCAGCCCGTCGACCTTGGAGAAGTCGGTCTCGCCCGACTCCAGCGCGGCGACCAGCTCGGTGATGGTGTCCTCGCCGTCGTGATGGACCACGAAATCGGCCGAGCCGGCGCGCAGGATGTCCTTGGCGAACACGTCCGCGTGGACGGCGCCCCAGACGATCTTCACGTTCGGCAGGACGAGGCGGATGGCCTTGGCCAGCAGCTCGCAGGTCGGCGCGCTTGGCGTCAACACGGTCATGCCGACGAGGTCGGGCGCGAACCGCTTGGCCCGCTCGACGACCTGTGCGCCGCTGAGCTTTTCGGCGAACATGTCGATGAAGCGGGTCTGCACGCCGGCGGCCACGAGCGCGCCCGCGATGTAGGCGATGCCCGTCGGGGGCATTGGCTCAAGCAAACTGGCAAAGCGGCCGAGCTTCGCCATGTTCATCGCGGGGTTTATGAGGAGAACGCGCATTCAGGGCTCCAGAGCCGCCGCGGGAAATGCGCGGGCGGAGCGCGCCAGATGGCTAGGGGGCGACGGTGTACGGCGTCTCGCTGGAGCCCGAAACCCCATCCGCAGCCGTCACATAGAGGTAGACCTGATAGCCCACGCTCGTGTCCGAGACCGTCAGGTAGAAGAACAGGATTCCCGTCTGCGTGTCGATGATCGCGTCGGTCGCCGTGGGATTCTGGTCCACGATCCCGAGCGTCGCCGTGGAGATCGACGTCGCACCCGTGGAGTCGAGCAGGTTGTAGGTCTCGGTGCCTCCGACCAGCAACGTGGCGTCCGCTGTGCTCCAGGTCGACGTGCAGTCGATGACCTTCCCGATCTGGGGCTCGGTCTGGAAGGTGCAGCTCGAGCTCACGGGTGTCATCCCGCTGCCCTGATGGAGGCTGGTGTCCAGGGGCGCCAGGCCCGTGTCGCCCGAATCCGAGCCCGTCCCAGTGTCCGGTCCGCTCCACACAGTGCCAGACGCGTAGTGCGTGCCGAGGCCGCTCCACGAGTGGGTCTGGGCGTTGGAGCAGGCCAACATCGGGAGGAGGACGAGGAGTGCCGGAGAGATGCGCATCGAGACCACCGGTGTACGAGGGGACCGGCCAAAGATACCACACTCTGGCGACGAGTTCACCCCGGATGCGCCCGGGTGCGCCTCGATCAGCGCCTGAGCGCGCTGCGACCGGCGTAGCGACCCGCCCGATCCAGCTCCCCAGCGATGCGCAGCAGTTGGTTGTACTTGGCCGTCCGGTCCGTGCGGCACAGCGATCCTGTCTTGATTTGACCGGCATTTGTCGCGACGGCGAGGTCGGCGATGGTGGTGTCTTCAGTCTCGCCCGAGCGATGCGAGAGCACCGCACGCCAGCCCGACGTCTGGGCCATCTGGATGGCGTCCAGCGTTTCGGTGAGCGTGCCGATCTGGTTCACTTTCACGAGGATCGCGTTGCACGCCTCCTCCCGAATGGCGCGCGCGAGGCGCTGGGTGTTGGTGACGAGCAGATCGTCGCCGACGAGCTGCACGCGCCCGCCAAGCTCCTTGTTCAGCAGCTTCCAGCCCGCCCAGTCGTCCTCGTCCAGGCCATCCTCGACGGAGACGAGCGGGAACTTTGCGACGAGATCCGCGTACATCGCCACCATTCCGGCCGAGTCCAGCGACTTCCCGCCAACGACGTAGTGGCCGGGCTTGCCGTCCTCGCCGTCCTTCCACAGCTCGCTTGCGGCGACGTCCAGAGCGAAGAACACCTGCTCGCCGAGCTTGTACCCGGCTTTCTCGACCGCGCTGGACAGCAGCTCCAGCGCCTCGACATTGCCTGAGAGGTTCGGCGCAAAGCCGCCCTCGTCGCCGACGGCGGTGTTCAGCCCCTTCGCCGACAGCACCTTCTTGAGCGTGTGGAACACCTCCGTCCCACAGCGAAGCGCGTCCTCGAAGCTCGAGAATCCGGCCGGGACGATCATGAATTCCTGCACGTCCAGATTGTTGTCGGCGTGCGCGCCGCCGTTGATGACGTTCATCAGGGGCACGGGCAACACGTGCGCGTTCGTGCCGCCCACCCAGCGGTAGAGCGGCACACCGTGTGCGAGCGAGGCTGCGCGCGCCACCGCGAGGGAGGTGCCAAGGAGGGCGTTGGCGCCGATGCGGCTCTTGTTGGGCGTGCCGTCCAGCTCGATGAGGAGGCCGTCGATGGCGCGCTGCTCGACCACGTCGAGGCCGATGAGCTGTGGCGCGATGATGTCGTGGACGTTGCTGATGGCGCGGTCGACACCCTTTCCGCCCCAGCGCGCCTTGTCGCCATCCCGCAGTTCCACCGCTTCGTGCTCGCCTGTCGACGCGCCCGAGGGCACCGCCGCGCGGCCGATGACGCCGTCGTCCGTGACGACCTCCACCTCCACCGTCGGGTTGCCCCGCGAGTCGAGGATGAAGCGGGCGTGGACTTCCTGGATCAAGGACATGGCGGGGCTCCGAGTGCCCGCGCCCTAACCCGCCCCCGCCCGTCTCAGAAACGCCCTACGCGATTCTGAGCCGCGGACATAAATTGTCCGGGGCGGTCTGGCTTTAGGCTATTGGATCCGGCGCTTTGGTTAAGCGCGGTGCCGCCGGGCCTCCGCCGGCTTTTCACTCCCTTGTCACCGTCGCGCGCCAACTGGGGTAAAATCAGGCGCTCCGCGGTGATCTCCATGCGCCCCGTTCGACCGTCCGCCCTTCGCCTCGTCGCCCCGGCCGTCGTCCTCCTCGCCCTGAGCGCGCCCGCCGTAGCAAAAACGCTCACGCCTGCGTCGACCACCGTCCCAGCGTCCTCCACGACCGTCCCCCTCTACGGCGGCGTCGAGGCGACCGACCCCTTCCTCTACGTCGAGGCGCAAGGCTCCGGCCTGCCCGTCCTCCTCCGCATCGACGCGTCCGGCGCCGCCGTACACCTCTCCAAGGCCGCCGCTGACCGCCTCGGGTTGACGCCGTCCAAGGCGACGACGCGCGCGAACGCCACGCTCCCGTCCCTGCAGATCGGCTCGGTGACCCTGTCCAATGTCGAGGTCTGGGTCGACGACAGCGTCGCCCCGGCAGGCACCCTCCCGGTGGACGGGTCGATCGGGCTGCTCGCGTTTCCGAACGTGTCGTGGGCAGTCACGCCGTCGACGGGGACGGTCACCGTTGCGCCGAACTCGGGCGGCGCTGCGCTTCTGGCGGCGATTCCCCTGCCCCCCGTAAGCGAGCCCGACGCGGGGCACCTCGCCACTGAGACCCTGCGGGTCGGGGGCAACCCGGTCACCCTCGGTCCCAAGCTCGGCTTTCCGATGGACGTCTCCGGGGTCCCACTCCGGCTGGACTGGGCGACGACGCGCTTGGAGACCAACGTGAGCGGCGAGGTCGACGGTACCTCCGAGGCGCTGACGCGCTCAAAACGGCCTTTGAAGCACGCAACACCCCTTCCTCCGGCGCCGACGAGCTGGAGCAGCGCCGTTCGCGTGGAGGCGCGCATGGTCAGCGGGGTGCCGACGAACGTCCATCGTGCGGGGGAGGGAGCGGACTGGTTGGTCGACGGGGCGGACGGCTATGCGGGCATCGACGTCGCCCAGCACTTCGACCTCGCGCTCGACAACGGCGCTCACAAGGCCGCGATCGCGCTCAGCACCGGCGTCACGAAAGCCGACTACGGCGACCTCCTCGAAGCCCGCCTGAACGCCGCGATCGCCGCCGCCGGCCCCGCCGCACCCACGTCCGGCCCGCCCTCCCCCGCTGAAAAGAAGCGCCTCACCGCGCTTGCCGCCTACGCCGACTTCCTGGAGGCGCGCGCCCGGTCGGCGGACGCCCTCGCCCTGCGCAAGGAGGTCGCCGAGGCCACGCCCGACGTCTGCGACGGGTGGTTGGCCTATGGGACGACCCTGCTGGCGGCCTCGCACCCGAAAGAAGCCGCGGACGCCCTTGCAAAGTCGCAGACCCTCTACGCGCCCTGGGCCGCCCGTACGCCCGCCGAACGGACCGAGATCCAGAGCGACAAGGCGAGCGCCGAGAAGCACGGCACCTGGACCGGAATCGAGCCCCAACCCAACGCCTGCTACGTCGCCACCGGCCGACTCGCGGCGGCAAAGCTGATTTTGCACGACTACGCCGGCATCTCGGACCTGTACGGGCAGCTCGACCTCGACGCCGGGCTCGCCCGGATCGCCGGCACTGCAGCGCTCGCCCAGGGCAACCGGGACGAGGCGCAAGCGCGCTTCCGGCAGGCGCAAAAGCTCCACGGCGTGGGCGAGGACGACGGCGCCCGCATCGGCCTCTACCTCGCCTACCGCGCGTCCAATCCGACCCTTGCAGCCGAGGAAGTGTCCGCGTCAAAATATCAGTTTGACGGGCACACCGACCCCCTTACCCTCGGCATCTGGGCGGCGGACGTTCGGGCCCATGGCGACGCCGTCGCCCCCCTGCGCGCCCTCGCCGACGCCCATCCCACCGACCCCGTCCTCCTCGCCGCGCTCGTGGCGGAGGAGCGCCGCACCGGCACGACTGGGGCTGACGACGACGCGCTCGCCGCGCTGCGTGCCTTTGACCTCGCGCTGGAGGACGCTCCGCGCGACGGCCGACTTTGGGCGGACTACGCCCTCTTTCTCGTCGCCGAGCACAAGAACGACGAGGCGGGCAAGGCGGCGGACCTCGCCCTGATCTTCGCCCCCAACGCCGGCGAGACCTGGTACGCCGCGTCCACCGCCGTCGCCGCCGGGATCACGGTCCACGACGGTGGGGCAACGATCGCGCCCGAGCAGGTCGCTGCCACGCTCAAGCACGCGGGTGTCGTCGGCTACGACAACCCGGCCTACGCGTTGTTGGGCTTGTAAGCGCCAGTCTCGGGCAGCAACGCTGTCCCGACGCCGGCGGCCGCGAGACAGCCGACGAGCAGGATCACGGCACCCTCCCAGTTGCCCATCGCGCCGCTCATCCACACCATCACCATCATGACCACGACGCCGCCGCCGTTGCCGGCCATCATCAACAAGCCCGTCGCCGCTCCCGCGAGCGCCTGACCCGCGAGCGCGGTCCCGACGTCAAGCAGCAGCGCGAACGCCGGCAGGAAGAAGAAGCCTTGCAGGCCCGCTGTGACCATGATGACCGTGAAATTCGTGCTGTGGCACATCGGCCACAGCGTCCCGATGGCCGCGATGACGCTGAGGATGATGAACGGCTTGCGTCGCCCCGTCTTCTCGGCGAACAAGGGGATGATGCCCGCGCCGACGATGCCGCCGACGATCAGCACACCGCCGACGTAGCCAGCCTGCACCTCGGTGACGCCGTTGGGGCGAAGGATGAGGTCAATCCACGCGGTCAGGCCGTTGAAGTACCCGAGGCCGAGGAAGGTGATGCCGAACAGCAGCACGAGGGGGCGAGAAGTCAGCAGCGGGCGCAGGTTTTCGATGACGCCGGCTTCGGGCGGGAGCGGCACGGTGTTGTTCGGGTTGGTGCGGATGAGCGCGAGCGAGAGACCGGCGATGGCGGCGGAGATCACCGTCCAACCAACCATTGCGCCTTGCATCCCCCAAGCGTCGACCATCGGCGGCGTCGCCGCGAGGCCTGCGGCCATGCCAATGAACATGCCGGCCGTGCCGAGGCCGGTCGCGCTCACCACCTCGTCGGCCGCGAACCAGTCGAGCACGAGCTTGGTGATGCCGTTGACGGCGAAGGGCTGGGCGATGGCCATGCCCGTTTGCGCAGCGACGAGCAGCCAGAAGCCGCCGGTCTCGGGCATGCAGACGATGCGAAGCGCGGCGGAGATCGCCATGATCACGGCGGAGAGGCTGATCGCATAGGGGTAGCCTTTCTTGTCGGTGAGCACGCCGGCGGGGATCGAGAGGAAGACGTACAGGAGCGGGAACACCAGCATCAACAGGCCAGCGGTCGCGTCGTCCACGTGGTAGTCGGCGGAGATCGTGGGCAAGAGCGGCGCGAAGTTGAGCCAGAGCGCCTGCGAGAGCCCGGCGACGAGCATGAACACGCCAAGGACGAGCCAGCGGCGGGCGGATGGGGCGGCGGCGGGCGCGGGACTGGACAAGAGCACTCCGGGGAAACCGGCGGGTAACCGGGTGCACCGCCCTCGCGGCCGCGCGCGGATGCGACCGCGCGATTTTCCCCGTCAACCCATGATCCAGAACCGCCCTCTGCGGTTCTGGATCATCATGATCCAAAAGCGCCCTCTGCGGTTCCGGATCATCCGCCGGATAGGCAGCGGCATGCGCCTCCTCGACCCAGACGGCTGGTCCGCGCCTCCTCGCCTTGCGGGGTGGGGACCGAAAGAGCTGGCGTTATACGCCGATGCCATCGACCTCCCCTCCCGGTCGGCCCCGGTGACCTTCCTCGCCACGCTCGCCTTCCGCTGCGCCGGTCCGCTCCTCACCCGCATCGCCGGCGAGCGCACCCGCGCCATCATCGGCGGCAGCGCCGTCCACATCCTCTCCCCCCTCCCGGACGTCGGCACGCTCACGCTCGAGCGCACCGCCCGCGTCTACGCCCTCGGCGCGCTCGGCATCGCCGATCTCGAATTCCGCTTCCTGTCCGGCGACGGCCTCGTCGGCGCCGCCGCCCTCCAGATCTGGTTCCCCGGCGAGGGCCGCCCGGGCTTCACCGCCCCGCCCCGAACGCCTCGCCCACTCACCCCACAGCGCCCGCCAGACTGGTCCGTCGACGTAGCGACTGCCCCCGATCAGGCCCGCCGCTACGCGCGCTGCGGCGACTCCAACCCGCTCCACAGCGATCCCGCCGTCGCGGCGCTCCACGAATTCACGGAAGGCCGCCCGATCCTCCACGGATTGTGCACGTTCGGGCTCGTCGGCCGCGCCATCGCGACCGCCCGCAACGCGCCGCTCGCCAGCCTCTCCGCCCGCTTCGCCCGCCCCGTCTGGCCCGGCGACACCCTGCGCATCTCCGGCTGGAACGACGCTGAGCACTGCCTCGTTCGCGCCCGGACCCTCGAGCGCCCCGACGACGATGTGTTGACAGCGGCACGCGCCACGCGTGCGCAACCCGGTTAGTTGATCTTCGGAGATCCACCACATGGCCGACGAAAAGCGCTACGAGATGCTCTGGGACTGCTCGCGGTGCGACACGCCAAAGCTCCTGGGCATGAGCCATCGGAACTGTCCGAATTGTGGCTCGCCACAGGACCAGACCAGGCGCTACTTCCCCAAGGACGAGGACAAGGTGGCCGTCGAGGATCACCCGTTCGTCGGCGCCGACAAGGCATGCAAGGGGTGCGACGCCCCGAACGCCGCGAGCGCCCAATTCTGCGTGTGCTGTGGCGCTTCGCTGGAGGGAGCCGGGCCGGTGGTTGTGCGGGCAACGCAGTCGGACCAGACGGGCGGCTTTGGAGCAGACTCGGCGAAGGCGGCGACGGACGAACAGCGCACGCAGAAGCTGGCGGATCGCGCGGCAAAGGACGCACCCGCGCCTGCCCCCAGTCGGGCGCTGCCGATGCTCGCGGGCGGCGGAATCCTCGCGATCATCGGGCTCGTCGTCGTGCTGGCCCTGGTGTTCGTGTTCTGGAAGAAGGACGCGGCGGTGACGGTGAGCAGCCACGCCTGGTCGCGGGAGATCGCGGTTGAAGCCTTCAAACCCGTGAGCGACTCCGCGTGGAAGGAGTCGGTGCCCGCTGGCGCGCGCGACGTCGCGTGCGTGGCCGCACAACAGTCGACGAACAAGGTGCCGGACGGCCAGGACTGCCACAAGGAGCGCAAGGACAACGGCGATGGCACGTTCACGGAGGCGCAGAAGTGCGAGCCGAAATTCAAGGACGAGCCAGTGATGGGCCAGAAGTGCAGCTTCACCGTGGACCGTTGGGTTCAGGCCCGTACGGCCAGCGCCGCAGGGACATCGCTCACCCCCGCGCCGGCCTGGCCCGCGACCAACATCGCCGCCGGCGAGCGCGAGGGCGCCCGTACGGAGAAGTACACCGTGAACTTCACCGCCGGCACAAAGTCGCTTTCGTGCGACGTCGCCCAGGACAAGTGGGCGAACGTCCCGGACGGCTCAACGTGGAAGGCGCCTGTCGGGGTTCTGTCCGGATCGATCGACTGTACAGCGATGCAACCGGCGGGCTGACCGGGCCCTTACGGCCACGCCGTCGCGAGGTTCTGGGCGTTGATCCCGCCCCAGCCCGTCGGATAATCCCAGCCGCTCTGGGCATAGTGGTTCGCGCCCGAGCCCCGCGTGACGTCCCGGAAGCTGGCCTGCACCGCGCTGTCCGTGTAGAGCACCGGATTGAGGAAGCCCATGAGCGGCTTCCCGTTGGCGATGCGGTAGCTGTCTGCGTCCGCGATGGCGCCAGCAAACACGGGAGAGGAGAACGACGTGCCTTCGTACTCGTACCACGCGCCGATGTAGTAGACCCAGTAGGCATTCCCGGCTGAGGCCGAGACGTCGGTGACGGCGCGGGTCGTCCCGTCCGTCGTGATCCCGCTCTGCCAATCCGGCTTGTCGAAGCTCTTGGTATCGCCCTCGCCGCCGTACCAGGGGTACTCGTCATTCACGCGGGTGCCGGACATGTCGAGAACGGTGCCGCCAACGCAGGTGACGTAGGGGCTGGAGCACGGGATGTCGGTCCCACCGGAGTCGCCGCTCGCCGCCGCCAGCGTGATCCCGAGCGACGCGCCCTCCATCGCAGCCTCGTCATACTGGTCGCGGACAAGCTTCGGCTCGCTGTCCTCGCGATGGGCGAAGGAGTCCGTGATGATGTCCACCTCGTCGAGCCCGATGGCCTCGTTGAAATCGTACACCATCGACGTGTTGCGGGAGTCCGGCCCCACGTAGACCTTCAGGTCCGCGCCCGGTGCGAGCCCGCCGGACCAGCTCACGTCCACCGTTGCCTCGACGTTGCGGGTTGGCGGGTCCTCCATCGTGTACTGCACGGTCGGATCGTCGCGGGTGATGCCCGTAGACGTCCAGAATGACTCCAGATCAAGGTACTTGAACATGCCGCCGATGGTCACGCCGAGGCGGACCCCGGAGCCGTCATACCCGGCGTCCCAGAGCGACTTCACGCCATAGGCGTTTGCCAGGTCCGTTGGCTGGAAGGCACCGCCGCCAGGCGAACTGCTCTCCACGCTCCCCACCTCGTTCGGCAGCGGCCCGGGGTCCACGGGGTAGTCCGCGGTGATGATGCCGTTGGTGATGTCCGCCACAAAGCCGGGCAACGTGAAGGTGTCGACCGTGCAGTACACCATGACGGGCGGGTCCATCGACTCCGGGTTCACGCGGCTGCAGTCGTGCAGGGTGGTGTTGAAGGCGGTGTTGAACTGCCCGACCGTGCCGCTGAACTGGATCAGGAGCCGGTTGGTGGCCTCGTAGTTGACCGAGAACCCTTCGTATTCCAGGTAGTCGTGGATCAGACTGAAATCACTCGCGGTCGGCGCGTAGCTGTCGACCCAGGCGTTCGCGCTGGGGTAGTTCCGGTACTCCCCGCTGGTCGGGTCGCTCCAGGCCTTGAGGTTGTTCGCGAGGACGTCCGCGTTGCGCAGCGGGAAGCCGATCAGCGACCGGAATTCGGCGCTGCTGTCGGCCGCGCCTTCGTCCGTGTACACCCCCGAAAGCGGGCTTGGAAGGCCGTCCGAGTTGGAAACCGGGTTCCACTGGTCGGCCGGGATCTGGTCGAGGGACGTGTACCCGCTGCCCGAGTCGTGCGTGGAGCCGGAGTCATCGCCGATCGGGCCCGACGTGTCATGCACCTGCGAGTCGTGGCCGTGCGAGTCGAGGTTCTTGCCGATGCTGGTGTCGCTGCCATCCTTGAGCCGCTTGTTCACGCATCCCGCCGACATTGCGAGGAGCAGGGGTACGCCGACAACGGCGAGGAGCCGGGCGGATTTCAGGCCGAAGCGCGCTGGGGTCAAGACAATCTCCACGTCGCCCGTAGCGTAGCGCTGAACAGGCCCCGGCGTCCACATGTCCCCGATCCCCGTTCCTCAGGGCAGCGACGCCGTCAGCGCCTCGGCGTTCATCGTCCCCCACCCCGTCGGATGGTCCCAGCCCGGGCCCGCCGGAAACTGCTCGCTGCCCGTCGCGGTGACGTCGCGAAACGACGCTTGCACCGTCGCATCCCCATAGAGCAGCGGGTTGAGGTAGCCCGTACCCGGCAAGCCGTGCGCCAACCGCCAGCCCGCCACGACCGCATCGCAGCCTGCGAACACGGGCGAGGCGAAGGAGGTCCCCATGTAGACCTCCCAGTTCCCCAGGTAGTACACGTAGAACTCGTTCCCGCCGGATGACGCGACGTCGTTCACCGCCCGCGTCGCGCCCGATGGCATCACGCCCAATTGCCATTCGGGAACGCCGAACGTGGCGCTGTCCCCCGTTCCCGAGTCCGCCCACGCGAATTCACCCGTCACGCGGCCGTCGGACATCGTGAGCGTGGTCCCGCCGACGCACGTCACGTACGGGCTGTCGCACGGAACGTCAACCCCTGCGGTGTCCCCGCTCGCGGACGAGATGGTGATGCCAAGGGCTGCGCCTTCGGCGGCGCTCTCGTCGTAGGCAATCCGGAGCAGGTCCGGCTCCGAGTCCTCCCGGTGCGCGAAGGAGTCGCTGAGCACGTCCACGCCGCCCTCAGCGATGGCCTCGTTGAAGGTGTAGAGGAGGCTTGTGTTTCGCGAATCCGGCCCCGCGTAGGCGATGAGGTCGGCGCCCGGCGCCATCGCTCCCGACCAGCTCACGTCCAGCGTCGCCTCGGCGTTGCGCGAGGGTACCGGCTCCATCGTTTGGATGACGACAGGATCAGCCCGGGTGATCCCGTTGGACATCCAAAAAGTCCCAACATCGTTGAACTTGAACATGCCCCCGATCACCAGCCCAAGCCGCGCGCCCTCGCCGTGGTAGCCCTCCGCCGAGAGGGGGGCCACACCGTAGGCTGTGGCGAGATCGGCCGGCGTGTAGGCTTCACGCCCCGCAGGTGGGTCATCCACGACGCTCCCAGCTTCGCCCGGCAATGGGCCCTGGTCGGGGGGCAGGTCGGCGGTGACGACGCCGGTCACGCGCGAGGCGATGTCCGTTGGCAGCCCCATCGTGCCGAGGGTGCAGTAGACCGGAATGGGGTCGCCACCCTGCTGCGGGTTGTCCCGGTTGCAGACGGGCAGGTTTGTCGCGAAGGCCGCATTGAAGTCCCCGACCGAACCCGTGAATTCAAGGAGCAGGCGGTTGGGCGCCACGCGGGCAACGGTGAACCCGGCGCCCGTCAACCAGTCCGACACATACGCGACGTCCGTCTCGGTGGGGGCGTAAGCATCGGTCCACGCCGAGGGCGTCGGGTACCGTCGGAAGTTGGGATCCGAGGGGTCGGCGGAGGAGCGGATCTGCTCGGCGAGCGCGTCTTCGTTGCGCAGCGGGAAGCCCATCAGCGCCCGGAATTCGTCACTCTCGGGCGCGGCCCCCTCGTCCGTGTAGACGCCTGTGAGGGGCTGGGCGAGGGCATCCGAGCTGGTCCTGGGCACATCATCGATCCCAAGGCCGCCGGGACCAGAGTCCGCGCCGGTGATGTCACGCCGACACGCAGGGGCCAGCAACGCAAAGGCCAAGGGGAGAATTCGAGAGCGCATCCGGGTTCCAGCAGCTCCCCGCAGCGTACCGCAGGCGGTCGCCCACCCGCCAGCGAAAGCGCTTGCCGGGAGGCTCACTAGCGTTTATCGCAAACGCTCGCGCGTTGCCAGAGAACGCGATCGCCCCCCACAAGTCCTGTCGTTTCCGTCAGATCTGAAGACGCCGACCGTCCGACGTTTTCGCAGGCCACACGCCGTCAATCGGTGTTAGGGTGGAGGAAGGAGTGTGACGCTTTCCCATGCCGCCTGATGCGCCAATCCCCGGGACCGTAGCGGATGCTGCTTCCCCGCGCGATTCCGGTCATCCGGGGCGGAGGCCGGCGCGCTACCGAACCGTTGGATCCCTGGGCCGCGGCGGCACCGCCGAGGTCTCACTCGTGTAGGATCAAGCTGGCGCGTACTACGCGAGAAAGCTCGTGCCACTCCCTGTCGGCGACGCACGGGCTCGCGCGCGGGTGATGGCGGAAGGCCTCGTTCTCCGCTCCCTCTCCCACCCCAACATCGTGCGGGTGCACGACGTGTACGAGGAGGACGACACCCTGAACCTGGTCCTCGACTACGTGGAGGCCGGCTCGCTGTCCGAGCGGCTGGGTGCGGGGCCGATCCCGGAGGACGAAGCTGTCGTGCTGATCTGCGAGGTGCTTGGCGCGCTCGCCGCATGCCACGCTGCGGGGGTCGTGCACCGGGACGTGAAGCCGGGCAACATCCTGATCTCAGCGGACGGGACAACCCGCCTCGTTGATTTCGGCATCGCGAAGGCAGAGAGCGGTGAGCTTACGCGGACGGGCGAGGCCCTCGGCACCTGGGCGTTCATGGCCCCGGAGCAGCGGCTCGACAGCCGGCGGGTCGACGCGCGCGCGGACGTGTACGGCGCAGGCGCCACGCTCTACACCATGCTCACCGGAGAGCCCCCGTTTGACCTTGCAAACCCGGTGCTCTCCGAGGATCGGATCGCCCGCCTTTCACCCCGGATGGCGGGGGTGGTGCGTCGCGCCACCAACGCCCGGCCCGAGGGGCGCTGGCCGAGCGCGCTGGCGATGCGGGAGGCGCTGCTCGGCCTGGAGGTCCCGTTCGCCGCCGAGGAGCCGAGCGTCGCCGACGCACCCAGGCCCGCGCTCGCCAATCCAAGGCGTTGGGTCACGAGCACCCTGGCCACCGTCGTCGGCATCGCGGTCATCGCCCTCGCCGCGGCGCACAACGTCACGAGCCCCGCCCCATTCGCGCCCGCCCCAGCGCCTCCCGCGCCCGCCGTCCTCGTCGCCGATCCGACGCCGCTCACGGCCCTGCCCGCCGTCGTGGCGGCAAAGGCGCCCCCGGCCCCGCACGCCGCCGCAAAGGCAGGAGCCGCCGTCGCCTCGCCTGGCCCCTCCCTCGCCTCACCCGCCCCCGCGCTCGCCGCCGTGGACGCACCTTCGCCCGCCGCCCCCGTGCGCACCGTGGTGAACAGCCTCCCATGGAGCGAGGTCGAGATCGACGGGCAGCCCGTCGGCCGCACGCCGTGGCGCGGAGACCTGGCGGCCGGGCCACATCGCATCCAGCTCACAACCGGCGATGGACGGACATCCGAGTCCACCACGAGCGGGTCGGAATCCACGGTCTGCTGGGATTTTTCCCGACAAGGTCGGTGCGCGCCGTGAGCTTCCTTGCTGCCGCAGCGTTGGTGATGGCCGTCTTCGCCGGTCCAGCCCTGGCCGCGCCAGGGGCGTCCATCCCCCTCGCGTCGCTGCTCTCGGCGACCGCGCCAACGCTCGGCGGGCCGGGCCAGCTCACCGCGTGCACGGACCGGGCAGCCCCATCCGACCGTCTCACCGCCGAGGTCGCCGCGGCAGAGCACGCGCTGACCTTCGTCGACACACCCGGGGCGCTCACCCACCTCGACACCGCCGAGGCCCTGCTCCCCTGCCTCGCCGAACCGCCTTCCTCCTCCGTGCTCGCGCGCGCCGCTTTCCTCCGCGGGATCGCCGACCCGCCCCACGCGGTGGCCGCGTTCGCCGAAGCCCACGCCCGCCGGCCAGACCTGGTCTGGGACGAGACCTTTCCTCCCGAAGCCCGCGCCGCGTTCGAGCAGGGGCGCGTCGACGCCGCCGCCCTCCGCCCCGCCAGCCTTGCCATCGTCCCCGACCCCCCGCCCGGCACGCCCTGGGTGGATGGACGCCAGGCGATGATCGACCGCGGCCGGCTGGACCTCGCGCCGGGTCGCCGCCTCATCCAGTCCGCGGGGCCGCGCTGGGAGAGCGTCGTGCTCACGGTGGCGTCGGGGGACCGGCCGCTGCTGCTGCGCGCGGACGCGATCGCGGGGCACGAAGAGGAGCTGTTGGCGGACGGACAGCGTCGTGCAGCCCTCGCGCACGCCCTTGCGAGCACGCTTCCCTCCGGCGCGCCCGTCACTGTGAGCGGGGTTCACGGCACCTGGTCCCTCGTGGTGGGCGAGGATTGGGAGCGAGTGAGCGCCGCGCGGCCTGCAGGGCGGGTGCTGGCGTTGGCCGGGGCGAGCCTCCTCGCAGCGTCCGCCGCGGTCGGTGCCGGGAGCCTGATCGGGTTTGAGGCCGACCGGCAGCGGATGCTGACGGCCACGAGCTTCAGCGATGCGGAGGCGGACCAGCGCGCGGGGAATGCCGCCGGCAAGGGAGTACAACTCGGCGAATGGGGAGGCGCAACGGGGGCAGCCCTGATCGGCGCCGGGCTGCTGCTCCAACTTCACTGGGGCGCTGCGCGATGACCCTCATCTGGCTCATGATCGCGTGCGCCCCAACACTCACGCTCCCCCGGCGCGAGGACGATCCGAACGACGACTGGGACGGCGATGGCTTGACCGAGAACGAGGGCGACTGCAACGACGGGGATGCCACGGTCACGAACACGCTCTACTACGCAGACGCCGATGGCGACGGCTATGGCGCCATGCCGCCCACGGACTCGCTGGACTCCGCATCCGAGATCGTTTCCATCACGGCGTGCGTGCAGCCGGTGCACTTCGCCGGTAGCCATGACGACTGCGACGATTACAACGCCGCGGTCCACCCCCACGCGCAGGAGATCTGTGGCAACGGCATTGACGACAACTGCGACAACGACGCGCAATGCGACGTCCCCGCCACGAGCGCGACACCGCTGGTGGCTGCCTCAGCGGGCGACCTCGCGGGGGCGGCGCTGGCGTCCTGGACCGACCTGCAGGGGGTGGAAAACCTCCTCGTGGGGGCGCCGGGCGCGGGTGCGGTGTTCATCGTGCCGGTTTCGGGGGCTGGGGCCCTGGTGAACCTTGAGGCGGCGCCCTCTGTGCTGCAGTCCGGGGGCATCGGCGACGAGTTCGGTAAGTCTGTGGCTGTCTTCGACCCCGGGACGGGGGTAGACACCTTCCTCGTGGGCGGGCCCGGACGAGACGGAGGCCCCGGCGGCGCGTGGCTCTATTCGAGCGCATCGCTGCCCGGTGTGGTTGTCGCGCCGTCGGCGTCCTGGACCGGGGCAGCCTACGAGCACGCCGGGTCCCAGGTCACGTCGATCCAGAGCGCGACCGGGCGGGACGCCGTCATCGCATCGATGGGCGATGACACGCACGCCGGGGCCGTCTACATCGTGCCGAGCGCCCCGAACCATGACGAGAACCTGAAGTCCGCCGCCATCTTCACGGTCCTTATGGACGCGCCGGGAGAGCATCCCGCCGTGGCCGGGCTCTCCGATGGCCTCGGCGACAGCCTGTTCGTGGGGGTGGCGAGCCTCGGCACAGTCTACGAGTACAGCACCAACCCGCCCTTCCAGGGGCAGGCCGTCCCGCTGGTGGACGCCGCGGAGTCCACCCTCCCCGGTCGGGCGTCGGACGCGTTTGGCACGACGGTGGTGGCGATCGGTGACGTGAACGGCGATGGCTACGATGATATCGCGGTCGGCGCTCCGGACTCCGACGACGGCTCGATGGACCACGGCAGCATCGGCGTCGTCGCGGTCTACGCGGGCGCGTTCGAGGCGCCCGTGCTGCCAGAACCGCTCGTCCGGATCACAGGGGCGGACGCGCACACCCATCTCGGCGCGAGCATCGCCCCCGCCGGCCGGCCGACGGACAGCCTGTACGCCGCGTTCATCATCGGCGCCGGCGCTACCGACTGCGACTCCACACCTGACCCCGCCGCGGCCTGGCTCGTGGAGGGGCCCTACCCTGCAGCCGGCGCGACGATCAGCATCGGCGACCAGACCGCGGGTAACCTCACCGGCTTCGCGCGCGGGACGGATCCCTGTGGGGGTCTGGGCACCGCCGTCGCCGGCGACACCCAAGGGGCGGGTTGGGTGGCCGCCGGCGACGCTGTCGACGGCAGCGACGGGCGAGGCGAGCTCCTCCTCTTCCCCGGCCCCTGGAGCGGCTCATGACGCGGGAGGGGCTGGTCGCGGCGGTCTGCAGATCCACCGAGCGCGAGGACGCAGGGCAGATCGTGCTCCGAGAGGTCATTGCCGAGGTACAACGGCACCTTCCAGTCGGGGCCCGGGCGCTGCGCGGTCTGTTCCTTCATCGCCCATCGCGGGGTCCCACCTTCGTGGTCGTCGAGCCCGGGGCGGGCGCGAGCGTGCTCCCAAGCGCCACCGCCTGGCGCTGGGTATCCGCAGTAAACGCGCCGATCCTCATGGATGTGGCGCTCAAGCGGGTCTCCGTCGCCGGCGGTGAGCAGCTCTCCGACGCCCCCGATGAGTTCCTCAGCAACGCCAACCTGCTCGGACGCGGCGCCACCCATGTCCTGGCCGTGCCACTCACCGCCCGGGGCGCGCGGCCGGACGGGATGGTCTGCGTGGAGGTCGATTGCCGCGAGCGCATCGGCACCGCCTTCGCCGAGTTGGACGGGACCGCCCCAACCATTGCGCTCTGGGTCGCAGCGGCGGCGCCCCTCGCCCTGCTCCTGCCCATGGGCGGCACCTCCCCCGAGGATCCGCTGCTACCGGTCCTCGGCACGGCGATGACCGGGGTCCGTTCCACGCTCGCTGTCTTCGCGGGGCTCGACGAGACGCTCCTGCTGCGCGGGCCCACCGGCACTGGGAAGTCGCACCTGGCCCGGTGGTGCCACGCGCACTCGCGCAGGGCCTCCGGGCCGTTTGAGGCGGTTCACCTCCACGCCGTGCCTTCCGAGCTCCGAGAGGGCGAGCTGTTCGGGTGGCGCCGCGGAGCGTTCACCGGTGCGATGCGCGACCACGTCGGCGCGGCCGCACGGGCCGAGGGCGGAACCCTGTTCATCGACGAGATCGACAAGCTCCCGCTCGCGGCGCAGGGCAAGCTGCTCCGCCTGCTGGACGAGCGCCGGTACACGCCCCTCGGCGACGGTCGCGAGCGCACCGCCAGCGTCCGCTTTGTGGTGGCAACGAACGTGGATCTCGAGGAAGAGGTTCGGGAAGGCAGGTTCCTCGTCGACCTCTACTACCGGGTGAACGTGCTTCCGATCGAGGTGCCCGCGCTGGCAACTCGCCGCGACGAGATCGGCCGCTGGGCGCGGTACCAGATCGCGGATGTGCGCGGGCGGCACGACGGTGGCCCCGCGGAGCTGTCTGATGGCGCAGAGGCCCTGCTGACGCAGCAATCATGGCCGGGCAACCTTCGGCAACTGCACAGTGTGGTGCTTCGCGCGTGGGCGTTCGCACGGGCCGTCGCGGCCACGGCGGTCCAGGAGGACCACGTTCGCCGGGCGCTCTTGCTTGAGCCAGGATCAAGCTCGTCGCTGGCACCTTTTCTTCGTGCCGCGGATGCCCTCGTGGACGCGTCGATCCGCGGGGTGGAAGCAGGGAGGCCACCCCTGCCGCTCGAGCTGGCGGAGGCGTTCACCGGGCTGGTGCTGGCGTCCGCGGCGGAGCGGCTCGGGGGTGAGCGCGAGGCGTTCCTGCACTTTGGCCTGGAGGAACGCACCAAAGGTGGGAACCACCTGAAGACGTGGCGACGGGAGCAGGAGCGCGTCGCGGCGTTGAAGCGGGCGCTGGGGTAGACCACCGGGCGATGTCCTTCCCCGTCGAGATCCTCACACTGACCGCAAACGCGCTCGAATTCGCATGTCTGTCGCAAGGCAACGGGCCGCTCGTCGTCCTGCTGCACGGCTTCCCGGACCGGGCCGACTCCTGGCGCCCGGTGATGGAAGGGCTCGCCAACGCCGGTTTTCGCGCCGTCGCGCCGTACATGCGCGGCTATTACCCCTCCGCGATCCCCGTGGACGGCGACTACCGCATGCCTACGCTCGGGCGAGACGCCATCGCGATCGCGCGCGCCCTGCTCAACCCGGGCGAGACCGCCACCGTCGTCGGTCACGACTGGGGTGCGACCGCTGCTTTCGCCGCTGCAAACCTCGCGCCTGACGTGTACACGCGCCTCTGCGCGCTCGCAATCCCGCACCCGCGCATCGTCAACCCGTCGCTCGAGCTGATCCGCCGCGCACCGCACTTCGCGCTGTTCCAGCTTGGCCCCTACGCACGCTGGTACACACGCCGCAACAACCTCGCCTACATCGCCTACCTGTACCGCTACTGGTCACCCACCTGGCCGGACCCGAGCGAGCACATCCGGGCGATCCAGGAGGATTTTCGACGGCCCGGCCGACTGGAGGCCGCGCTGTCCTACTACGCCCAGATATCGGACAGTCTGCGACGGAACGAGGCCAACCGGGCCATCCGCGCCATCACCTCCCAACCTACACTGCTGCTGGTCGGCGATGACGACGGCGCGCTGCGGTACGCGACGGACTTCAAGGGGATCGAAGAGTGCTTCACCGGGCCGCTGGAGATCGTGCATGTGCCGAAGGCAGGGCATTTTGTCGCTGCCGAGCAGCCGGAGGCGGTGCTCGCAGCCCTTGTGCCGTTCCTACGCCGATGACTCGGTCGCTCCGGCTGTGCGTACTCGTCGCCGTCGTCGGGTGCGAGGGGGCGAAGGCACCGGCGACGGGCGACCACGCGCTCACGGTCACAGCCGGCTTTGGCGGCGGACAGTATGCCGCGGGAGACGTCGTCCGCGTGTGGTCGGGCCTCAATCCGCAGACCTCCTACCTTGCGGACTGGCACGCCACGCTCGCCGATCCGGGTGAGTGGAATTCGACATTCACGATGCCCGACGCCGACACGACGCTGACGGCCACCGTATCCGGGCCCGGGAGTGAGCTTTACAACCAGACGATCGTAGGTTTTGATCGGCCTGTACTCGGATGGCGACCCACCACGCCACGCGGCATCGTCCTGTTCTTCCACGGCGCGTCCTACAATCGCACCGAGATCCAATCCAACGCGGGCGCCTACCTATCCAACCGCTTGATGGCCGACGGGTATGCCGTCGTCGCCATCGACTCGACCGACGCCAGCACGGCCGGAATCGGGGGTTGGAACGACGATCCCACCGACCCCAACAACGCCGACCTCGTCGCTGTCTCACAGCTCGTCGCCGCCGTACGGACAGACTGGAGCATCCCCGCCACAACGCCCGTCATCGCGATGGGTATGTCGAGCGGCGGCCAATTCGCGCACGCCGTCGGCCTCGCGCTCCCGGCTCAGGCGGTCGTCGCGTTCTGCGCGCCCGGCCGCTCGACCACGCTCGCCGCCACGACCGCGCCAACCGCCTGGTTCCTCGCCGACAAAGACTCGGTCTGGCCGACCGGTGCGGCTGACACCACCACCTCCTCCGCGGCGATGACCGCCCGTGGCGTCGCCACGTCTGTCAACGTCCACCCCGCCACGCCCCTCTACGATCAGCGCTTTGAGCGTGTGACGGGTGTCAGTGCGACCCAATCCAAAGCGATCGCCGACGAGCTCCGCGCCGACGGCTTTGTCGATGCCGACGACAACTGGCTCGTCTCGGGCATGACCGTCACCGCCGCGTTCCCCCTCGCCTCGCTCTCGGGCCTGTCAGCGGACCAGCAGACCGCCGTGGACGCCGAGGTCGAGATCATGGCCGCCGAGCATGAATTGTACGATGATTACGCGAACCGGATGTTGACCTTTCTCGATTCGAGGTTCTGAGGCTGGAGGCTGGAGGCTGGAGGACCGCCCCGCTGACAGTGGCGACCAGCCCCCTCGCGCGCTCCTTTGGGCGACTGCTCCGCATCGCGGCGGCGGCGCGGGCGACGGGCGGCATCCTGGGTTTACCCGCTCCGAAGCCGGGGAGATTGAACCGCCAAGGCCGCCAAGGCCGCCAAGAAGGAGCAGCGGGGGGTTCCACCGACTGTGCCGCCGTCCGTCCGGGGAAGTCTTTTGGTTCTCCTTGGCGAACTTGGCGTCTTGATCTTCTTCCTTGGCGGTAAATTCTTCCCCGACGACCGTCAAAGTGTTGCCGTGAGGTTGTGGTGTCCCCCGCCGATCCCGGCGCTCGGCGAACCCCCCTCACGGCCGCCCTTCGCGGGCGTCCTCCGTGGGCGGGCTCCGCCGCCTGAACGCCTTGCCGGCGTTCGCCGTCGCAGTGCTCCGGCCGGATGAGGGCTGACCCCGAACCTACAGTGCCACCACCTCCTCCCCAACATACACCGCCACCTTCCGCACACACACATCCTCCAACCCAAGCAGCCGGACAATCTCCTTCGCCTTGCCCGGTTTGCCGCCGACGTCGACGGTCCGGAGCCGGACGGTCCCGTCCGCGGACTGCGAAAGGGAGCGGATCATCGCGCGTACATCCACGTCGACGAGGCCGCTGGCCGCCTTGCTCTTTCGGGTGAGCAGGATGCGTTCGCTTTGCAAGACAACGTCGATCCGCTCGCGGATGTCCGGCGCGCCGACGATCTCGAATTCGGCGCCATCCACCACGCCCATCAGCGACGGCGCCTTCCGGTCGACCTCCACGCCGCCATAGACCTCAAAGCCGGGCGGCACGGTCGCGCGCACGCGGGTGACGAGGTCGGGGACCGGTTCCGCTGTCGTGAGGAACAAATCCAGGAATTCCGCCGTGCTCTCCTCGCCTACAGCGAGCGCGGATGAGAACGAGAGCCGTGGAAGCGGGTGAAACCCCTGGCTGTACGCGACGGGCACTTTGGCCCTTCGCAACGTCCGGATCCACGCGGTCTGCAGCTCCAACTGCGAGAGCAGGCGCGCGTCGCCCACGCGACCGACATGGAGGCGGATGCGGCGTACGGGATCGTGGTTGGTTCCTTCGTTGCTGGGCTTCGATGTCACCGGCGGCGTCGGTCGCTCAAACGTCTTCTCCGCTTTGGCGCCCTCGATGTTGTCGCGCAGCATGCTCGCGCAGAGCGGTCGGAGCACGTCGATGACCCCGCACCGGTGACACTTGGAGTGCCGACAGTCCTCCGCATGCTTCAGTAGGGTCGCCCGCTCCCAGTCGGCCTGGAACCACGACTTGGGGACGTGGATGTCGATGTGGTCCCACGGCAGGCGCTCGTCCAGGGCGCGCTCACGCAGGGCGTCCTTCACGTCAAAGCCGATCGCGCGGATCGCCTTGTCCCAAGCCGGAAAGTCGAGATGCTCGCTCCAGGCGTCGAACCGGGCGCCGTTGCGGAACGCCGCCTCGATGAGGTCGCCAGCGCGCCGGTCCGAGCGCGAGACGAGCCCTTCAAGGAACGTCTCCTCGGGGTGGTGTCGTCCGAACTTCACGCCTTTCATCGTCTTGAACCGGTCGCCTAGGATGCGCTGGCGACGGTCCGTCTCGTACATGTCGATCTGTTCGGCCCACTGGAAGGGCGTGAACGGCTTCGGCACGAAGGTTGACACTCCCGTTCGGACCATCGCCGCAGGCTGATGAGCGCGGCCAGCACGCACGGTCCGCTGTGCGAGATCCGCGATCGCGAGGATGTCGTCATCCCGTTCGGTTGGCAAGCCAATCATGAAGTAGAGCTTCACGTGAAGCCAGCCTTTCTGGAAGGCGGACGACGACATCTGGATGAGCTCCTCGTCCGGGATCCACTTGTTGATCACCGCGCGCAGGCGCGGGCTCGCGGCCTCGGGCGCGAATGTCAGCCCGGTACGCCGCGTCTCGGCCACCATGTCGGCCAGCTCCACCGAAAAGCTGTCCAGCCGCAGCGACGGGAGTGACACCGAGACATTCCTTGGCTTGGCAATGCGGACAGACTGGTCGACCATCGCCTTCACGCGCGAGTAGTCGCAGGTGGAGAGCGAGACGAGCGAGACGTCGTCGTAGCCCGTCGCGTCGAGCGTTTGTTCAAGGAGAACGCCGAGATCGGGCAGCGATCGCTCGCGGACGGGGCGTGTGGTCATCCCCGCCTGACAGAACCGGCAGCCCTGGGTGCAGCCGCGCAGGACCTCCAGCGACACGTGGTCGTGCACCTGCTCGGTGAACGGAACGATCGTCTTGACCGGAAAACTCGCCACGTCCAACGCCGCGGTCGTCCGCTTCACGATCTTCTGCGCATCGACCGGCGGCCGGATGGAGCCGTCTGGCAGCGTCTCCATCGGGTAACGGGATGGCACGTAGATCCCCGGGATCTTCGCGAACGCGTCCAGCCGTGCTTCTCGCCCGTGCACCGTCCGGAACACCTCGGCGATCTCCACGACGATGTCCTCACCGTCGCCGATGACGAAGAAGTCCATGAACGGCGCCAGAGGCTCGGGATTGAACACGGCCGGCCCGCCGGCAAACGTGAGCGGGTCCCCCTCGCGGCGGTCCTTCGTGCGCAGCGGCAGACCGGCGAGGTCGATGACGTTCAGGATGTTCGTGAACGTGAGCTCGGATTGCAGGGTGAAGCCGATGCCGTCGAACTGATCGAGGGGGTCCTTGGATTCGAGCGCGAAGAGCGGGAGGCGCTCGCGTCGGAGGACGGCTTCGAGGTCCTTCGCAGGCGCGTAGACACGTTCGGCCCAGACATCCTTAATCTTGTTGAGGATGCCGTACAGGATGTGGAGGCCGAGGTTGCCGAGCCCGATGTCATAGAGATCCGGGAAGCACAGCGCGAGGCGGACGTTCATTTTACCGGCGTCGAGCGCGACGTGCTTGTGGACGCTGTTGACCTCATTTCCGAGGTACCGGCTTGGCTTTTCGACGGTCGGGAGCAGGCGCGCGAGCGAGGCGGGCATCGGGCGGGTTGCGGGTGCTCCGGTGGGCGACGAAGGGGTCATGCGAGCGGGTATCCCCGCCCACGTTGGGCGGGGGTATGCTGTCATCATGGCCTTCACCGTTCGTAACCCCGCTGACGTCCTCGCCGAGCAGGCGGCCCGTGTGCGCCGAAAGTGGTGGGCGGCCGACCCGGTCCCGCGCCGCCTGCAAGCCTGCTCGCGCTCGTCGCGATGGCCGGGGTCGCGTGGTTCTGGCTTGGCGGCTGGGCCCGCGAGCGCCGTGCGGACGCCCGCGCCCGGCAGGGGGCCTCACTCCCCGGCTTGACCTACGATCGTGGCGCCGCCAGGCAGCTCTCACGGCGAAGGAGCTACGCGCGACCGCCCCCAAACCGCGCGCCGGCGCTCACCACTACGCGGGTTCAAGGGGCAAACACCAACGGAATCTCCCCGACCCCAACATGAATCGGCCCAATCGAACGCACCTCGTCGTTCGGCGTCTGGCCGTTGTGATCGCGGTCGAAGACCAACCGAAAAATGGCGTCCTTCACGGTGATGTCGAGGGAGACGGTCGAGCCGCTGCCCGACGGGAGGCGGATGCTCTGGAGCGGGGCGCCGTTCGGGTCTTCGACGACGAGGATGAGGTCGCTGTCGGTGTTTGCACCGGGGGCGGTCACGCGCGCGCTGTGTGTAGGCGCCGACGGGTCCTTGCCGTGGCCCTCAAAGGGGTCCACGTAGATTTCGTGCGGCGATGCCGACGACGGGATCAGCGCGTTGGCAGGCCAGTTTTCCGTGTTCAAGGCTGACTCGACAGCGTCGGCGAGCAGCCGGTGACCGAGCACGGTGGGGTGCATCTGGTCCAAGAACAGCGCGTCCTCCCCTCGCCCGCTCGCCGCGACGATCGCCGGAAAGTCGACGATCGGCACCCCGTGGCGTGCAGCGGCGTCCTGCATCACCTTTCGATAGGGCCCCCAGGCCGGATCGGGGGACAGCGGGTGGACGTCCTCCCGGTTGGCGAGCAGCAGGAAGATGACGCCTGCGCCGTGCTCTTTCGCGCGCGCGCAGAGCGTGTCGAGGTTGTCGGCGTAGTCGTTGATGGCGACGCGTCGCTTGCCGGACTTGGGCCCCTCGCCGCCCATCGTCCAACCTACAGTGCGGGCGTGGGCCTGTGCGGGGCCGACGCGGATCTGCCAGTCGAGCCAACGGAACAGCGCCGAGTGCGACAGGAGCACGCGGGCCCGATAGGCAGGCGACTGCGCAAAACCAGCGTAGCTGGCGAGCAGTTCACGGTCGACGAAGTCGTCGAAGTTGTTGTCCGACCAGAGGTTCCCGATGACGAGAAGGTCGGGGTCCAGCGACCAACCCCGCATGTCAAGCATGTTGAGTGTCTGGAACGTCGACCAGCCGGGCGTGGCGCCGTCGACGACGTCAACGCTGATCTCCTTCTGCATCAAGCTGGAGAAGACCTCGTCGTCGCCGACACCGAAGCCGTACACACTGGAGTCGCCGAGTGTCATGATCCGGTGGCCGTTGCGCGGTCCCCGGTCTCTGTCGCGGAAGCCGAGCGCGTTGACGTGCACCGGCTGCCCGTGCTCGACGCGATCGCCAGGGCGAAGCTGCCAGAGAAGCCAGGCGTCGCCCTCAAGGGTGATGGTCTCGGCGGCGGGCGTCCCTGCCGGGACCCGCGGGTCGGGCGGTGGAAACACCCGAAACAGCACCTCCCAGCCCAACACAACCGCGCACCCCACCGCCAGCGCGAGCCAGCGACGCCGACTCCTCACCGACGCGCCGGCCCCGTGCCGCCCTCGTCGACGTCCAGCGTCCCGTACAGATGCAGGGCGTCATCGAGGCCTCGCGCGTCTGTGGCGACCGCGCGCAGCCGGACACCCGCGACGTTCTGTTGGGTCTGCGCGGGCAAGCTCTGGTCCATTGCGGTCACGATCGCGTCGAGGATCCGGGATTCAAACAACGCCGCGAGGGGATCGACGAGCAGCGCGCCGGGACTGCTCGCCGTCTCCTTCGCCGTTTTTGCCTCAAACGTCAGCTTCGAGCGGCCGTCCGCCTTCACGCCAATGTCACCGACAACCTCGTAGTCCCGGTACCAACCCCGCCCCACGAGCCGCCAGAGCCGCAGCTCCAGCGTGAACGCGGACCCGTCGACCACCAGGCCCCGGGGATCGGCGGCAACGTCCATCGCCAGCGTCCCCGCCTGGTAAGCAGCGCGACGGGCGATGCCGCTGATCACCGACTCCGACATCGCCACTTCCACGCCGCTCGTGGGGGAGGGCAAGGCGCGCAGCGGGCTCGCGCCCGGCACATCGCTCAGGATCTCGATCGCGAGCCGATCCGGCGTCGCCGATAGGCGCATGTCCCGGACTGGGAGCGCCCCTTTGTCGAGCGTCGCGACGCGGATCGGCGGCAACTTGTTCGCGATCGTCTGCCGCAGCCACTCCTGGACGGGCCCGGAGGCGTTCACGCGCAGGTTCCCAAGCGACGGCACGTCCACCGTCAGGCTCTCGATCCGGTTCGGCCGAACGTCGACCTCGTTCCCGTTGTGGATCGACGCCGCGAGGATGGCGCTGGCTGCCGCCGAGATCGGCACGCTCCCGCTCGCCGGCCCCGCTTCCCAGCGCGCCTGCCCCTCCAGCGCGATCTGCACCGAAAAGCAGGCGGCGCAATCCGTGGTCAGCGCGATCTTGACGCTCTTGACCTCCAATTGCGGCGTGAGCGTGGCCTGGATCCCGAGCGGCAATGGAAGCTGGATCGCTGGATGATCGGCCGAAAGCGCGGTGCGGATCACCTTGCGCAGCGCCAACGCAAGCTCGGGGGCGGCGATGGCGACCGCGGCGTCGGGCTTCCAGTTTGGCGGGACGCCCGTGGCCACCGCCAACGCGGAGACGCGCTCGGTCGCGTACAGCTTCGTGACGTCGGGCGTGCAGCCGAGCAGCAGGATCGGCAGGAGGAGGCCAGACACGGGCGGTGACTAATCCGGATTCGGGGGGGATGCTCCCCCGGGTTACGCTACAGGGTGCCCGAGACCGAAGACCCCGTAGCTGCGCTGCTGGCCCCGCAACTGCCGGTGCGCGCGGCCGCGGCCCGGGACCTTGCCGTCATGGGCTCGCCGGAGCACCTCGACCTGCTCGTCGCCCGGGCGACCGACGACCCCTCACCCGGCGTGCGTCTCGGATGTGCCGCAGCGGCCGCGGACATCCTCTCGCGCCACCGCCTCGGCCCCGCCGCCGACGCCGTCCCGGCAGCACACCGCGCCGCCCTCCTCCTCGCCGTCGCCAGGGCCGACCCCTCGCACAACGTCGGACTCTTCCAGGTCTGCGGCACCCTGGGCACGGAGGCCGCGATCAACCGCATCCTCATCGGCCTGCGGGACCCTCGCTCGGATGTACGCGCAGGCGCGATCGTTGGGGTGATGCGCCTCGCGGAGAGCGCCGGTGCCCCGGAGAACCTGGAATCCCGCCTTGTACCCCTGCTGAAGGGCGACCGGGTCCGCCCGGAGACGCAGGCCGAGCTCGCAGGCGTGTACGCGAACCTTGGCTACTGGAGTGCGCTGGATGGCGCCCGTCGCCTCGCCGAGAGCGCCGCCAAGCGGGTCGCGCTGGTAGCGACGGAGGCGGTCGCCCGCCTCGCGCGCCCGCCTGGGCCCGACGGGCTCTGGGTCGACCTGGACGTAGACGCCGGGGAGGTGCGCCCAGACGCCCGCCCGGTCGCGCTGGTGGCGACGGTCGGGGATCGCGTCTACACCGTGTCGTTGGCGGAGCCCGGGGGCGTAGGGGTGACAACGCGGCCAGACCGGGTCCGACATCTGGTGCTGCGTCGCCCCGGCTCAAAGGAGCCGGCCACGGAGGTCCTCCAGCTCGCCACCCGCACATTGTGGGCGCAGGACGCCGATGAACAGGTGGAGTTCGGCGACGCGCTCGTTCGCGCCGGGGCGTGGTCGACAATCCGCGCGGTCGACCCGGTCCTCCCGGCAACCGCGTCCACTTTCCGTTTGCGAGGCGCTGCGGCGTTCACGGCGGGCGCGAACGACGAGGCCCTGGTGGCGCTAAAGGCCGCCACCGACATGAAAAAATGCCCGGTGGACGCCTGGTACTACTACGGATCGGCCCTGGCGCGTGGGGGCCAGTCAGACGCCGCCCGGGAGTCGCTGGAGCGGTACGTCGCGCGGGCGCCCAAGAAGGGGTCGTTGCTGCCGCAGGCACGCGCAGCCCTGGGCAGCCTCGGGTAGGGCCTACAGGGGTTCTACCGGCGCTACGTCGTCCTCGTCGTCGTCCTCATCGTCGTCCGGGTCCCAGTCATCGTCATCGTCGCCGTCGTCCGAGGCGTCGTCGTCGTCGTCTTCGTCGAACTCCTCCTCGGCCTCGTCGTCGAGATCGTCAAGGTCGTCGTCCATGTCCTCATCACCGATGTCCGCGGACTCGTCCGTGTCCTCGTCGTCGACGTCGTCGTCCTCCAGGGCGTCGTCGTCAAAATCATCGTCGTCAAAAGCGTCGTCTCCCGGAGCGGGCGGGTCCGGAGGCGCCGCGTGGACGGGCCATTTCGGGGCGAGGAGGGCGACAGGGGCGGGGGTCGGCATCAAGCTGCTCCGGACGGATTCATATCCCGGCGTGCTCGTCGAGGAAGCGCAGCGCGCGTGCCCAGGCGAGCTCGGCCGCGTCGCGCTGGTAGCCGGGCCGGTTCGGGTTCATGAACGCGTGCGGGCAGGCCGGATAACGGAAGACCTGGGCCGGAAAAGACCGTCCGGCGAGCCGCTGCTCAAGGAGGTCGACGTGGCCGGGCGGGGCAACGGGGTCTTCGGCGCCGTAGTGGCACTGGAGCGGGCAGCCGAGGCCGGCGATGAGATCGAGAGGTTGCACCGGCTTGTTCGGGCTGGTCCCAGCGTAGACGATCCGGCCGTAGAACTCGACTGCGCCCGCGAGCCCCGGGAGCGTGCAGGCGGCCATGCGCGCGTAGAGCCCGCCGATGCAAAACCCCATGATGAACCTGGGTAGATCTGGAGGGAGCTGGGCGAGCGCGGCCCGGACGTCCGCGAGCGCCTCGGAGTCCACGGTGGCCTCAACCGCGGCCATCACGCCGCTCGGGCCCGCAAGATCCAGCTTTCGTCCTTCGCTTCCCCCTCCTCGAGCCGTCCGCCACCACAGGTCGGGCATAACGACGTCAAAGCCCTCGTCCGCCAGTCGCCGCGCCCACCCGCGCAGCGCGTCGTCGACACCCCAGATCTCTGGCACGAGCACCACGCCCCCGCGCGTCGAAACATCCGACGTGCTCGTGATCTTCTCCATCGTGCCCGGTCCTGACGGCATGAATGTGGAGTATCCTGTCGCCGATGCGCTCGGTGCTGCGCCACCACGAGCCTCCGCAACCGGCCCGGCGATGGCAGGGCCGTCTCCCCATCCTCCTCCTGTTCGCCTCCACCGGCGTCGCCCGCGGCGCCACGGGCGGTCCTTCCGCCGCAAACCTCGTCTACACCGACTCCGCGGAGCCCGGCGGCCCGACCCACGAGTGGCTCGACGCGACTGGAGGCGATTCCATCGTCCTCGGCGACGACGACAGCGCCCCGGTCACCCTCCCCTTCGCCTTCTCCTTCGCCGGTAGTTCCTACTCCAGCGCGACCGTCTCCTCCAACGGCGTCCTCTACTTTGCCGGCACCGACACGGACGGCACCACCACCGACCCGAACGGCGCCTGCCCCACAGCCGCGGGCTGGACCGGCATCGCCGTGTTCCAGGACGACCTGGCCGCCAGCACCGTGCACACCCGCACGTTCGGCCGCTACCCAGATAGAACCTTTGTTGTTTCATGGGACACCCTGCAGCCTGTCGGAAGCCCGTCCGCCGGTCGCGCGCAGCTCTGGCTGCTGGAGGGCCGCAACGAGGCCGTCATCGTGCTGGACGACCTCACGTTCGGGGATGCCGGCCACAATGGCGGCGCCAGCGCGTTCATCGGGGCGGCAGCGGCGGGCGACGGGCTCGCGTACACGTGCGCGGGGGGCGTGCCCGACGGCACCAGCGTCTGGATGGGCGACGAGACCTCGCGGCCGGGGCGGATCAACATCCGCACGGACGAGCTGGGCGCGCCGTGGGGGGGCGACATCGACTTTGCCTACGCGGGAACCTCGGTCGCCGCGGGCGACGTGAACGGGGATGGCGTGGATGATGCGCTGGTTGGCGCGAAGGATCGCGGCTACGGGCAGGCGTATTTGATGCAACGACCGTGGACCGCGGGGACGTTTGACGGGGCCGACGCCGTCTTCTCCGGCAAGGCCTCGGGCGACGCGTTCGGCACCACGGTGCTGCTCGACGACGTCGATGGCGACGGGCTGGCTGACGCGATCATCGGGGCGCCGTCCAACGACGATGCGGGCACGAACAAGGGCAAGGTCTACGCCTGGCTCGGCGGCGCGCTCAACGGCAGCTATGCAGCTTCTACCGCTGATTTCACGGCGAACGGCGATGCGTCCGACCGCCCGGTCGCCGGCACGTCGCTCTGCGCGAACGCGGACGTGGATGGCGATGGCTACGCGGACCTGCTCGTCGGCGCCCCGGACTCGGACCTCGGCGCGACAAATGCTGGTTCCACCTACGTCTACTTCGGACCGCTGGCCGCGGGGAGCCCGACCGCCGGTGCGACGCTCTACTCGGCGACCGCGTCCGACCGGTTCGGAACGAAGGTTGCGGCCGGGGATCTCGATGGCGACGGCAAGGCCGAGCTGATCGTGTCCTCGCCGCAGAACGACGGCACGGCGTCGGACGCGGGGGTGGTGTACGTGTACTCGGGCGGGAGTTGGTCAGGTTCCAACGAGGCGACGGCGTCGGCCGACTGCACGTGGAAGGACACCACCGCGTCCGATCGCTTCGGCTCCTCGCTCCTGGCCGCGGACATCGACGGTTCCGGCGCCCTCGACCTGATCGCGGGCGCTCCGTACGGCAATGGTGCGGCCTCCGACGCCGGCTATGTCTGGGTGCTCTACGACCCCGGGCTGGGCGGCTGCGAGACGACGACCGCGTCGGCCGATGCTGCCGTCAACGGCATCGCGGCCTCGGCGAACCTCGGGATGCAGCTCGCCGCCGGGGACATCGATGGCGACGGCGTCGACGACCTGGTGATCAGCGCCACGAACGGCAAGACCGACGCGGCGGGCGGGGGCATCGTCTACGTGTTCACCACGCCGCCCTGGGGGGCGGTCTCGGCTGACGATGCCGACCACGTCGTGCTCGGCGAGTCGACCGGCGGCGCGTTCGGAACCGGCATCGCGGTCGCGAAGGACGACGACCCGTGGCCAACGCTGCTCGGGACAGCGCCCTACGCCAACGGCTCGCACACGGCGGAGGGCGCGCTCTATTCCTGGGCGTACACCCCGGACTTTCTGGACGACGACGCCGACGGGTTCGTGGACGTTGGCGCAGGCGGCAACGACTGCAACGACAGTCAGGCCAGCGCCTACCCCGGAGGGCGCGACGTTTCGGACGGCGGCACCGGATCCGACAACGTGGATGGGGATTGTGACGGTTGGACCGATGGTGTCATCATCGCCCGCGCGGACGAGGATGGTTTTGACTACGATCTGGCCGACCTCGGGTACTCCGGCGGTGGTGCGCCGCACACGTTCGATTTCGAGAGCTATGCGGCCGCGGATCTGCTTGGCGACTACGTCGGCGACAAGGCGACGCTGTCCTTCTCGCGCGCCGTGTATGCGAGCGACGACGTTTTCGGCACCTTCCCCGACGGTAATATTGGCGCTTCGTTCGCCCCGGATGTGTACACCGGCATCACGATGAGCTCGACGAGCCCCATCGAGGCGATGTCGTTCTCGCTCCTCGACCCCAACGACACGTTCACGCTCACCGCGACCGGCTCCGACGGCACCATCACCTTCAATTTCGCCGACAGCGCCAATGACCGCACGGGCGGCAGCTACCACGGCTTCTCCTTCGCTTTTCCCGTCGACTCGGTCACGCTCACGCCAGCCGGGGGCGACGGTTTTGGCCTTGACGACATCGCGATCCTCTACGCGACCGAGACCGACCACGACGGCGACGGCTACACCGAGGACAGCGGCGACTGCGACGACAACCGCGCGGACGTCAACCCGAGCCAGCCCGAGCTGATGGGCGACGGCATCGACAACGACTGCGACGGTGTGATCGACGGCGGCGAGGCGGTCGCGTACACCGACGAGGCCACGTGGTTCGCGGCATCCGGCATCGCGGTCGAGCAGAAGATCGACTTTGAACGCCTGTCAGCCACCGATTCGCTGACCACCCAGTACGTCGACCTTGGCGCGCAGTGGGACGCCGGGGCCCTTGGAGCGCGCGACATCGACGGCACCCCTCCCATCGACACCATCGCCGCCTCGGACGACGGCGGCACGCTCGTCACGTACTTTGAGGTCCAGCAGCCGGCGGTCGGGTTCTACCTGCTGAACGGGAGTGGCACATTCACCGTGGAGGCCTATCTACACGGTGTATTGTCCTACACAACGGCCATCACCCCCTCGACCGACGACCAATTCGTCGGCATCGACTACGACTACGAGGTGGACGAGATCCACATCGTCCCGCCGACTGCAGGGGACGGAACCCCTGACCTCTATGGCATCGACAACCTCGTCTACTCGGCGCTGAGCCTGGACGACAAGGATGGCGACGGACAGACCGCGGCAGAGGGCGACTGCAACGACAGCGACCCCACGGTGTACACCGGTGCGACAGACACGCCCTACGACGGCGTCGACTCCAACTGTTCGTCGTGGGACACCAATACAAGCAACGACAATGACTACGATGCCGATGGCGACGGGTATGCGTCGAGTGCGTACGGCGGGACGGACTGCAATGACAGCAACGCCGCCGTGAACCCGGACGCGACCGAGACCTACTACGACCGCGTCGACCAGAATTGTGACGGTCAGAACGACTACGACTCCGACGGCGACGGGTATGTCTCACAGGCCTGGGGCGGCACGGACTGCAACGACAGTAGCTCGGCTGTCAGCCCGGACGCGACCGAGACCTACTACGACGGCGTCGATCAGAATTGCGATGGTCAGAACGACTACGACTCCGATGGCGACGGCTACGTCAGCGCCGCCTACGGTGGCACCGACTGCAACGACGGGTCCGCGACGACCAACCCGGACGCGACCGAGATCCCCTACGACGGCATCGACGAGAACTGCTCCGGCGGCAGTGTCATCGACGACTACGACGCGGACGGCGACGGCTATGTCTCGGCAGCCTATGGAGGAACGGACTGCCGCGATGACGTCGCCAGCGCCTACCCGCATGCCCCCGGGGAGATCTGCTACGACGGCATCGACACCGATTGCGACGGGGCCAGCGACTATGACTGCGATGGCGACGGCTACGACTCGATCGACTACGGGGGGACCGACTGCGACGACTCCGACGACACGATAAATCCAGGCGCAACCGACATCATGGGTGACGGCATCGACTCCAACTGCGACGACGCGCCCGACTACGACTTTGACGGCGATGGCTTTGATGACATGGCCGACGGCGGCACCGACTGCGATGACACCAACCCAGACATCTACCCGGGTGCGGTGGATGACTGTTACGACGGCATCGACGCGGATTGCGCGGGCGACGACGATTTTGACTGCGACAAGGACGGCGACGACTCGGATCTGTACGGCGGCGGCGACTGTGCCGATGACAACCCCGAGATCTCGTCGTTGATGGAAGATTTTCCCTACGACGGCGTCGACATGAACTGCGACGGTCTGGATGACTACGACGCCGATGGCGACGGCCACGACTCGATCTGGTACGGCGGCGATGACTGTAACGATGACGACGCGACCATCCACCCCGGTGCTGTGGACGCCTGCTACGACGGCATCGACAGCGACTGCGACAGCACTTTCAGCGACGACGACTGCGATCACGACGGCTACGCGATCCTGACGGCCTCCGACGCGCCTGACGACCCGACGAAGGACTGCGACGACACCGACGCGACCGTCCACCCCGGCGCGACCGAGATCGCCGGCGACGGCATCGACCAGGACTGCTCTGGCGCCGACCTGTGCTCCGACTGCGATGGCGATGGGCACGTGGACGTTGCCTACGGCGGCGACGATCCCGATGACACCGACCCGAACGTGTACCCCGGTGCGCCCGGCTCGGACTCGGGGGTCGACAGCGGCGAAACGGACAGTGCCCGAAGCGACACCGCAGCCGCGGGCGACACCGCCCGCTCGGACACTGCCCGCTCCGACACTGCGCGCGACTCGGGGGGCGGCGATGCGGACACGGACACCGATTCAGACACAGACACTGACGCAGACGCGGACACCGACACGGACTCCGACACCGCCACAGACACAGACACCAGCGCCAACGCCGACTCTGGCGACTGGCTGCCGGACTCCGGGTACGACACCGGGCCCTACCTGACGAACGTCACCGTCACGCCGACGGGGACGTGCGGTTGTGCTAGCGGCGGGGATTCGGCTGGGTTCGCGGGGCTGCTCCTCGCGCTGGCGATCACCAGAAAACACCGGTCGTAAGCCAACTCCTGCCGCACCTACAAGCCCCCCGTCTCAGAAACGCCCTACGCGATTCTGAGACGAGGGGGAAAATGGGGAGCGAGAAGCGAAGAAAGAGCAGGATGTTTGAGGCAAAGGCAAACCGACTCAACAGTCGCTTTGTTGTGCCCGCTGCCGCGCTACCGCCCGTTCCTCGCCGACCACCCCGGGTCGACGAGTTCAATCGACATCGCCGACGGCTCGTGCCCAGGATCACAACGGTATTTCGTGAAGTCGGTGACGCCCGCGTCACGCAGCACGTCCTCGTCCAGCCACGCGCGGAACGAGCACTTACGCGGGTCCCGCGAGAGCAATTCCACCGTCGCATCCGAGAGGATGTCGGGCGTGCGCCATTCGGCGTCGTCCCCCATGCCAAGGTTCACGGTCGCGGCGGTCTTGATTGCGGTGACGGGCCAGAGCGCGTGGGCGGCGATGCCGTTCGACTTCTCCTCGGCGTCGATGGCCATCGCGAGGATGGTCATGCCAAGCTTTGAGACGAGGTAAGGACCTTTTCCCGGCGCAGCGGCAGCGTTGATGGGCGGCGACATCATCAGCACGTGCCCGCCCCCGGCGGCGCGCATGTGCGGGATCGCGGCGCGTGAAATCGCGAACGCGGCCCGGACGTTCACCGAAAACACCAGGTCAAACTTCTTCTGTGACCACTCGGCCACCGGCGACCAGAAGATCGCCCCGGCGTTGTTGATGACCGCATCGACCCGTCCAAAACGCTTGACCGAGGCTTCGATGACGCCCGTGCACTGTTCGGCGTCCCGAGCGTCGAACGGCACGACGAGCGCCTGCCCACCCGCGGCCTCGACCGCTCGCGCCGTGTCGTGCAACGTCCCCGGCAATCGCGGGTCCGGGTCGACGGTCTTGGCCGCCAACACCAGCTTCGCCCCCTCCCGCGCGCACGCGACCGCGCACGCCTCGCCAACGCCCCGGCTCGCACCTGTGATCACCACGACCTTCCCCTGCATCCGTCCTGCCATCGTCGCTCCCGATTGAGGCATCGCCCCAGCTAGTTGTCCCAGTTGACCGGCTTTCCCCCTGCCCCTCCGCCCTCATGCACCGCGAACCGTCGCGCTACCTGAGCGCGCTGGCGCTGGTTGCGGAATCGTCGCAGGCCACCTTGATCGATGTACTGGAACACGAAGACGGAGAGCCAGGCGGCGACGGACGCCCAGGTGACATTCCCCGGCATGAACGCCAGCCAGAGCAGCGCGTAGACACCAGAGCCCCACGCCATCCAGATCGCCGGGACCGGCAGCACGAACATCAGCAGGACCTGCGCGTCTCCCGCGTAGAAGCCGAACAAGCTGATGAGCGCGAGCAGGAGCGGCTCGTAGCCGACGTACATCGTGCTCGGCAGCGGGGTGAACGCGAGCAAAAGGAGCGTGCTGACGACGATGCCCGCCCACGTCGCCAGCACCGCGTACGCGAGCTTCCGATTGCCCAGCACCCGCTGCGTCATGCCGACGAGGAAGAAGATGCCGACCCACCCGAACGCCGCGGTCTTCGGGTCCGGGCCCGTCAGCAGGAACGCCGTCAACGGCTGCCAGGGCATGAAGCCGCCGCCGAACGGAAGCCACGCAAACAACCGATAGAGCAGCATCCCGGTCGCCAACTGCGCGATGTAGATCAGGAAGCTCACGATCAGCAGCGTGCGCGAGAGCGGGGTGAAGTTCTGCTGAAGCATCGCCTCTCCCTCTATCGCGCCGGATCAGCCCGAGACCATCACCCCATCACGGTAGAACGCCAGATCGTTGACGTACTTGTTGTACTGCGAGTTGTCCATCAGGATGACGATGAGGGTGTTGACGGTGCCGGGGACGGCGTTGTCGAGCGGCCAGGATCCGCTCCCGTTCAACGAGATCTGCCCGAGGATCGCGTCGTTGACGACGACCTCGATGCCGTCGTCGACGGTCCCGGAGCTGATCTGGTAACGGCTGGGGTCGTCGGAGGCGTCGAGCCAGAAGTCACAGAGGATGTAGCTGAAGCTCGCCTCGGTGAAGGTGGGGATCGTGCTGTCGCTGGTGAAGGTGAGCGGGCCGCTGACGGGCGTCGGCGCGCCTGCACGGCCGATGACATAAGAGCGGAGGTTGGCGAAATCGGCGACCGGGTCCGCGCTGCCGATCATGCCGTGGGCGCCGGACGGCTCGTACCAGTAGCCGTCCGGATCACCGTAGTCCGTGACGGCGTGGTTGGGGTCGGACTGGGTGTCGTACGGATCGTCCGAGTCGACGATGTACCAGCCGGTGCTGAAGCCATCGAAGGGCGGGCCGGAGTCGGGGGCGCTGTCGCCGACGGAGGAGTCTGCGGCGTAGTTCGCGCCCTTTGGGTCGGACCCAGGGCTGACATAGGCCTGATCGGAGCACGCGGAGAGCACGAGCAGGCAGGCGACACCGGCGAGGAGGGCGATCTCGGTGAGGGTGGGGGGCATGACCACGCGGCAAGCAAGAAGCGAGCCAACAACGCTCACGTTCAAACGCCGGGAAAACGTAGACTCCGGCGATGACTGGGGCAGCGGTGTCTCAAAATGGTGGGATGTCGATGCCCCAACGCGGCGTTCCACCCGAGCGCACCTCGCCCGTGCCCGCAGAACCGGCTACCCGCGCGCCGTGTCCCTACGCCGCGCCTCCTTCCCACGCTGCACCGAACCTTGTCGTTCAGCCTCTTGATCACGGTGCTCTGCGCGCTCGCCGCAGCACATCCGGGCGTCCACAAGGCCTCCGCGCATCCGGCGCCCGAGATCCTCGGGCAGCGGCTCGACATCGCGGTCATCGACCGATCCATCGAGACCGACTGCCGCGAGGGCGACTCGTCGGATTGTGGCTACTACCTCGAGGTCAAGTACACCGCAGAGGTCCCCGAGCGTCGCGTCCTGTCCGAAGTAGCGATGGACGCCCAGAATGGCGGGGACCAGAAGCAGTACGCGGCGCGCCGGCTTGTGGAGCTGGCTGGCGGGCTCCGCGTGCGCTGGCAAGGCGCGGCCCTGGCCCTCCCTTCCGTTGAGGTCGAGCACGCAGCCCGCAATGGCGAACCTGGCTTCCTCGAGTTCCATGTCCTGCTGTACGGCCCGCTCCCGAGCCTGGGCGGCAAGCTCGAGGTCCAGAACGGAAACTACCCAGACGACCAGTGCTTTTACGCCACCAGCGTCAGCGTCCCCGGCTCCTACGTCGTCACCCAGACCTCGCTCGGTCACGTCGTCGACGGCCTGCTCCGCGACAGCACGCACGGCGCCTGGACAAAGAAGGATGAAGCCAGGGAGTTTTCGATGACGCTGCGTCCTGCCGGCTATTGGGAAGAGCGCGACGGCGACCTTCCGTTGCCCGAGCGGATGGCGGGCTTGCAGACGCTGTCGGCGCCAAAGTGGGTGTGGGCGGCCGGAAGTACCGCGATCGCGTTGGCGGGCGGGCTGGCGTTCTGGCGCCTGCGGGCACGGGCATGAGCGAGGTGCGCGCCGAGACCCGCAGCGGCGGGACCGCCACGGCGCTGGTGGGCGCGGCCAACGCGATCGGGCGGATCACAGGAATGGTCGCGGAGATGGTCATGTCGGCGGTGTTCGGCGTGGGGATGGCGACAGACGCCTACTACGCCGCCATCCGCATCCCCCAGCTTCTACGCGAGCTTCTGGCCGAGGGCAGCCTGCAGAACGCGTTCGTGCCGGCGTTCTCCGAGGCGAACGAAAAGGAGGGAGTTGACGGGGCCTGGCGGCTGGCGAGCGCCTTCCTCGGGGTGCTGCTCATGGTCCTCGGCGGGACCGTCGTCATCTTCTGGCTCGGGGCCCCCTGGCTTGTGCGGCTGATGGCCGAAGGATTCACCGACAACGCCGAGAAGTACGCGCTCACCATCGCCCTGACGCGCTGGCTCTCGCCCTTCCTCGTCGGCCTCTCCCTCGCTGGTTTCGTAGCGGCGATGCTGAACGTTCGCGGCAAATTCTTCTGGCCAGCGATGGCACAGAACGCGTTCAACCTGCTGATCATCGCGGGGGCGCTCGGATCGGCCCGGTTCTCGGCGGCGACGGGGCTGCCTGCCATCGTGGCCGTCGCCATCGCCACGACGCTCTCGGGGTTCGTCCAGCTCGCGGTGACGGCACCTGCGCTCTGGCGGGAAGGCTTCCGCTTTCGCCCCACGCTGGGCGGGCATCCCGGCCTCGGACGAATGCTCCGATACCTGGGTCCGGCGATCATCGGCATATCAACCGTGCAGTTCAACCTGGTGGTCGAAAACCAGTGGGCCAGCGACTACGGCGACGGCCCGGTGACCTGGCTGATAAAAAGTTTTCGTCTCGTCCAAATTCCGCTCGCCGTGTTCAGCGGGAGCGTGGCAACCACGGCGTTGGCGGCGGTTTCTCGCCATGTTGCGCGGGGTGAGGATCGGGAGGTCGGCGACGAGGTCGCGCGGGCCCTGACGCTCAACACCGCGCTGGTGCTGCCCTGCGGCGTCGCGTTCTTCGTGCTCGCCCAGCCGCTGGTCGCGCTGTTGTTTCAGCGCGGCGCCTTCACCGCCACCGACACGCTGAACACCGCGAACATGCTGCAGATGTACGCGCTCGCGGTGCTCGGCATCTGCACCCAGCGTCTCGCGGTGCCCCTCTACTACGCCCTCGGTGACCCAAAGACCCCGATGCGCCTGTCGATTGGCGCGATGCTGGCGAAGATCCCCGTGATCCTGCTGCTCACCCACGGCTTCGGGCTCGGTGTGGAGGCGCTCCCCCTCTCGCACGCGATCACCGTGAGCGGCGAGTGTGTCTTCCTCGCCTGGTTCCTACGGGATCGCGTGGCGGGCCGGAAAATGTTGCGCGAACACGTGAAAATTGCTGTCGCCTCAGCGGCGCTTGGGCTGACGGCCTGGGTGACGCGCGACCATTTGCCCGTGATCGCCGTGTGCGCAGTGGCGGCCGCCGTGTACCTCGCCATCGCCATTCCGTCCGGTGCGTTGAAGCTTGACTTTCTCCGGGCGCTCCGGGGAAACCCGGGGCTGCCACCGAGCGTGGACCGGGAGACGGAGGAGGCGCTCCGGGCGCTCGCGGCTGGCGGGATGATCGTCGAGGACGCCGACGGCGTCGGAGTCGTAGACCCGACCGGCGACCGGTCCTGGCGGCTCGGGGCGAGCGACGGTGCCCTCATCGCCGTCCCCTCGACCCCAGGTGGCCCCGGGATCGGCCCAGCCACGAGCGTCTCGGCCATCCTACGTCCGGGCCGTCCGCCGCGCGTGGTCGGCCTTGTGGTCACGACGGCGGGCCCGGAGCGGGGGTGGCATGCTGACGGCAACGTCCTGGTCGAGGGGGCGACGCCGGGGCCGAGAATTCCGGTCGGCGGCGCCGCGTAGGCGAGGCCGAGGGCCGGTCAACCGGCGACGAGCAACCCGCTGGAGAGGCGCACGACGCGATCGAACCGGGCGGCGAGGTCCATGGCGTGGGTGACCACGATGAGCGTGACGCCGCGCTCCTTCTGGACCTCCCGCAACAGCCCGATGACGTCGGCCGCTGTGCCGGGATCGAGGTTGCCGGTGGGCTCATCGGCGAGGAGGAGGACGGGGTCCATCACCAGCGCGCGGGCGAGGGCCACGCGCTGTTGTTCGCCGCCGGAGAGCTCACCAGGGCGATGCTGCAGGCGTTGTTCCAGCCCCACGCGAACGAGCAGGGCGCGTGCCCGGGCCCTCGCGGCCGGGAGCGGCTCACGGGCGATCAACGCCGGCATCGCGACGTTGTCCAGCGCCGTCTGGTCGGGGAGGAGGTGGTGGAATTGGAAGACGAGGCCGACGTCGCGGTTCCGGAAGCGGTCCAACTCAGCCCGCGAGACGGTCGAGCGCGCGACGCCGGAGACGACAACGTCGCCGCGAGTGGGGGGCTCGAGCGCCGCGAGAATATGGAGGAACGTCGATTTTCCGGACCCGGATTGGCCGACGAGGGCGACGGCCTCGCCCGTGCCGACGGCCATGCTCGCGCCCCGGAGGACGTCGATCTGTTGCCCCCCCTTGTGAAAGGTCCGCCAAAGCTCACGGACCTCCAGGGACGCACCTCCCCTGCCCTGGGCCTCACTCATAGCGGAGCCCCTCGACCGGATCCAGCCGGCTCGCCTTCCACGCCGGGTAGATCGTAGCCGCAAACGAGATCAACAGCGAGCCGACCACCACAGCAACCACGTTGATCGGCTCCACCACGACCGGCAGCGAGTCCAGGTAGTAGACGTTCGTGTCCAGCGGAAACTTGTATCGCTGGAGGAACGCGCACCCAAGCAAGCCAAGCACGGTCCCAAGCACCGTCCCCACCACTCCGACGATGCTGCCCTCCAAAACGAACACCGTCCGGATCATCCGGTCCGTCGCCCCGATCGCCTTCAGGATGGCGATCTCCCGCGCCCGCGTGATCACCATGACGATCAGGTTCGTGACGATGCCGACGCCCGCTACGGTGATGATCTGCGCGAGGATCAGCCCCATCACGTACTTCTCCAGCTTCAGCGCGCTGAACAGCGAAGCGTTCACCGTCAGCCAGTTCTTGGTGTAGAACGGGTAGCCCAGCCTGGCCTCCGCGTCTGCGGCCACGTTCGGCGCGTCGTACACGCGATCGTTGGAGAGACGCGCCTCGATCGCCGTGACGCTGTTGCCAATCTCTGTGAAGCTCTGGGCGTCGGGTATGGTGACGTAGGACCACTTCGTGTCGTACTCGTAGAACCCGGTGTAGAAGATCCCGGCCACGCGAAAAGTCGTGGTCTTGGCGATCGGCACACCGAACGCCCCGACCCCGCCACCAACCGGGTTGATGACGTAGATCTTGTCTCCCGGGTACACCTTGAGCGAGTCGGCCAGCTCACTTCCAAGGAGAATCCCAGGAAAATGCTCGGTGTCCCCAAGGTCCTGGGCAAGCGCGGGGGGCGGGTCGTGCAGCGTGTCGAGGATGTGCTGCCGCTCCTCCTTGCCTGATGGCGTCCCAAGCGAACCCGTCTTGATGCTCGAGACGATGTCGGTCACAGTGGGGGTGAGGAGCGGGTCAACTCCCTTGAGCACCGCTCCGGCCGTCGCAAACTGCGACCGCATCATCACCTCGCTGTACACAAAGGGGCTCGCCGCGATGACGCCCGGGGTCTCCTTGACGACCTTCACAGCCGCGTCCGGGTCGGCGATGCTCCCCTCATAGGAGAGTACGACCACATGCGCGTTGAAGCCAAGGATCTTGTCCCGCAAATCCCCCTCGAAACCCTGCATCACCGCGAGCACGATGATCAGCATCTGCACGCCCAGCGTGATGCCGAGCACCGAAAGGATCGCGATCAAGCTCACACCTGCGTCCTGCCTGCGCGATCGCAGGTGCGACCACGCGACGAGGAATTCAAACCGCATCAGCCCGCGGTCTCAGTTCCGCCCGACGCCGGGCGACGTGTGGGGAACAGGATGACGTCGCGGATGCTGCGGGAGTTCGTGAGCAACATGACGAGCCGGTCGATGCCCAGGCCCTCGCCGGCGGTCGGCGGGAGCCCGAACGAGAGCGCGTCGATGTAGTCGGCGTCAAAGTGCATCGCCTCTTCGGCGTCCTTGCCCTTCAGTCGTGCCTGGTCGGCGAAGCGCGCAGCTTGATCCTTGGGATCGTTGAGCTCGTTGAACCCGTTGGCGATCTCACGCCCCGCGATGAAGAGTTCAAACCGGTCCGCGAGCGTTGGGTCAGCGTCGTTGCGGCGCGCCAGCGGGCTGATCTCAATCGGGAAATGGGTGACGAACGTGGGTTGGGTGAGGTGCTTCTCGACGTCCATGTCGAAGATCTTCTCCCAGAACCGACCAAGCGTGGGGGGGATGTGGTCGGGGTTGAAGTCGGGGTGTTTCCGACCATAGGCCGCCGTCAGGCTCCCCATCTCACTGACGTCGGCAATCGTCACTGGCGCGAACCCGTCGACGCTCAACCCCTCGGCGATGAGCGAGGCATAGCTTCGCCGAGCCCACTGTCCCCCGAATTCCAGCGTGAGTGTCTCGCCCTCGCGCACCTCGAACGCCACTGTCGTTCCGCCGAAAAGCGTTGTCACCAGGCCCTGGACCAGGGCCTCCGTCCGCTCCATCAACCCCTCCCACGTCTGCCAAGCCTCGTAGAACTCAAGCATCGTGAACTCGGGATTGTGCGTCTGATCGATGCCCTCGTTGCGGAAGTTCCGGTTGATCTCAAAGACCCGCTCCATGCCGCCGACCACGAGCCGCTTGAGGTAAAGCTCGGGGGCCACACGCAAGTAGAGGTCCAGGTCCAAGGCGTTGTGATGGGTGACGAACGGCCGCGCGGTCGCACCGCCGGGGATGACGTGCATCATCGGCGTCTCCACCTCCACAAAACCGTCTGCCTCAAAGTAGCGGCGGATGTAGCTCACGATCATCGACCGCTTCAGGAAGACCGCCCGCGACTCCTCGTTCACGAAGAGGTCCACGTAGCGCTGCCGTTGGCGCGCCTCCGGGTCCGAGAGTCCGTGAAACTTGTCCGGCAACGAGCGCACACACTTGGTCGCCAGCCGCAGGGCCCGCACGTGCACCGAAAGCTCGCCCGTGCGCGTACGCATCAGGCCGCCCTGCACCCAAACGATGTCGCCGAGGTCCAGCTTCTTCCAGAGCGCGAACGCCTCCTCGCCCACGTCGTCCTTCTTCACGTAGATCTGGATCCGTTCGGTGCGGTCGAGCACGCGCCCAAACCCCGCCTTCCCCATCTCGTTCTTGAACATCAGCCGACCGCCGAACACGAACCCGTCGCCCAACGGCGCGAGATCGATGCGCTCGGGCGGCGTTTCCCGTTCGGCCCGCGCCGCGGCCAGTACGGCCGCCTCGTACGCCTCTGCGTCCTCGCGGATCTGCCGCGCGGTGTGGCTCACCGCGAAGCCGTGTGGCCAGGGCGCGATGCCATCGGCCGCGAGCTGCTCGGCCTTCGCCAGGCGGGTGGGGTCAAACTCGTACATGCGGCCTCAAGTCCTCGGGATGTCGAACGTGTCGTAGACGAACGCGAAGTCCTTCTGGATCCGCTCTTTTGTAAGGCCATACTCCGCAAGGTTGTACTCGTGCTCGGACTTGCGCGTCCGTTGGCTGCGGGCGGTCTCGTCGATCACACGCTCCAATTCTGGCGAGAGGGGCTGGCCGATGAACGCGCAGATCTGCCGCATCTCCACATCAAAGTCCTCCATCAGGCGATGGTAGCGCACCACGTAGACCCGCTCGGCCGGCAGTTGGCCGGCCACGTAGGCGTCGTGAAAGCGCTTGTAGAGCTGCAGACTGCCGAGGTAGATCCGCTCGAAGTACCGTGCACGCGACTCGGGCGAGGCCTTGTCCCAGGGGAGCGCGTTCTTCAGCACGCCCGCGAGCAGGGACATGCCGCTGGGGATGACATTGACCGGGTCCCGCACCATGTAGAGGAACTTCCCTTCGGGGAACGCCGTAAGTGCAGCCTGGGGGCGGAGCGCCATCGAAAAAAGCTTCGCGACGTTCCGGTCCGCCATCCCGCCGCCCCGCCGATACCAGAGCAGGTTCCGCTTCAGGCAGTCCCTCAACCAGTTGAAGTCGCGGGGGCTGTGGACCATCAGCTCGGCTTCGAGGATCGGCATGTGGTCGGTCTCGTCCCAGGCCAGAAAATACCCGTACAAAAAGAGACCGTCGACGAACCGGAAGAAGGAGAGGACGTCGTCCGTCTCGACGGAGCTCAGCGAGGTGGGATGTGCCTTGGAAGCATGAAAACGGGCGGGCGAGATGTGCTCGAGGAGCGGGATGAAGGGGCGGACGAGGACGCGCGCCGTGAGGTAGGGAAAGAGCAACTGCCAGAGCTGGAACCCGACTCCGAGCTTCTGGTCGACCATGAAGCGATGCAGGAAGGTCGTGCCAGATCGCGGATTTCCGACGATGAAGACGGGCGCGCCCAACGGCGTCTCTCGCCAGCCCGGATGGAAGACGGCGTCCGCCGCGCGCGCGCAGGCGCCGAAGGCCCGGTTGACGCCGAGCATCGTGAAAATGAAGATTGGACGCGGCGAGAAGCCGAACGTCCGGTTGACGATACCCTGCACGAGACGGAGGCGAGCGAACATCGGGCGCGGGCTATCGCGCGCACCCCACCGGATCGAGCGCGCTGCCCCTGCTTCGGGAGATTGACGCGGACGCCGCGCCGTGCGACGTTTGACGCGCAGGCGTCTTCGACGCCTCCGCTTTTTCCCGCGCCTCCCGCGCACCTCGCCCTCTCGCACATCCACCCTCACCCGAACCCCGGCCCTGTTGTCCACCGCGTTGTAGCGGTCGTGACCGAGACCCTGGAGCCTCCCTCGTGGTCCCCTTCCTGCCCCACCGCCCCGCACCCGCGCACCGCGCGTCCGTCAACGGACGTCGCGGGGGACGCGCTGGGCCCGTGCCCCTGGCAGAGATGGCCGCGTCGCTCCCCCCCTCGTCACGCACGGCGGCCGCCTGGAGATCCTCTTGGGCACCGAAATTCTCGTCAATTCCACCGGCAAGGAAACCCGCGTCGCGCTGATGGAAGGCTCGCAGCTCTCCGAGCTGCACATCGATCGCGGCGTGGACCGCGGCTACGTCGGAAACGTCTACCTCGGAAAGGTCGTCCGCGTGCTTCCCGGCATGCAAGCGGCCTTTGTTGACGTTGGCATGGAGCGGGCCGCGTTCCTGTACGTCGGCGACATCTACCCGCAGTTCCTCGACGGCAAGAACCACGACGACGACGCGGACGACGACGACGGCCCAGACCGCGGCCTCGACGAAGACGCGACCGTCGCGGAGGAGGGCCTGCCCCGCGGGGCCCCACGCCCCGGGCAACCTGCGATCCAGGATCTGCTGACGGAAGGCCAGGAGATCGTGGTCCAGGTCGCGAAGGACCCCATCGGCACGAAGGGCGCGCGCGTCACCACGCACATCACCCTCCCGGGCCGCTACCTCGTGTTCATGCCGACGGTCGACCACGTCGGCATCTCCCGTCGCATCGACCGGGACCGTGAGCGTCGGCGTTTGCGCGATTTCATCGAGAAGAGTCGCCCGAAGGGCGCCGGCTTCATCGTCCGCACCGTCTGCGCGACGCAGACCAACGCAACGCTGAAGACCGACATGAACTACCTTGTCGCAACCTGGGAAAAGATTCAGGCGGCGGCGACCACGAAAAAGGCCCCCGCGCCGTTGCACCTCGACCACGGCCTTGTGCTCCGCATCGTCCGGGACGCGTTCCACGAGGACGTGGACCGGATGGTCGTCGACAACCCGAAGCTTTTTGAGGAAGTGCAGGAATTCATGGTCGAATTCAGCCCCGAGCTCAAGGAGAAGGTGCACCTGTACCGGGGTGCCGAGCCGATGTTCGACAACTTTGGCGTCGAGGACGAGATCACGCGCGCGACTTCCCGGCGTGTGTGGCTGAAGAGCGGCGGCTACCTCGTCATCGACCAGACCGAGGCGCTGACCGCGATCGACGTCAACTCGGGCAAATTCGTCGGTACGGCGAGCCTGGAGGAGACGACGCTGCGCGTGAACATGGAGGCGGTCAAGGAGATCGTCTACCAGCTCCGCCTCCGAAACATCGGCGGCATCATCATCCTCGACCTCATCGACATGGACAAGGAGCAGAACCGGGACAAGGTGTTCCGCGCGCTCGAGGAGGAGTTGAAGAAGGACCGCGCGCGCACGAACGCCCTGAAGATCTCCGAGCTCGGCCTGGTGCAAATGACGCGAAAGCGCGTGCAGGAGGACCTCGTCCGCTACCTTTCCGAGCCCTGCCCGACGTGCGAGGGCCGCGGGAACATCAAGTCGCGGCAGACGATCTGCTACGAGGTGTTCCGCGAATTGCAGCGCGAATCAACGCGCTCGCTGGCCGCGGCCACCCTGTACGTGAACGTGCACCCCAGCGTCGCGGACATGCTTTATGGCGAGGAGTTCAGCGTCTTCGAAGCGGTTGAGGCCAGGCTCGCGCGCAAGATCGTCGTCCGGGCGCTGCAGCACATGCACCAGGAGAAGTTCGAGGTTTACTCACGATAATTGGCGTCGACGCCGTACCACCGCCCGATCATGGCGCGCTCAGCAGTAGTGATCCCGGCCTGCAGCGCGGCTGCCAACGCGCCCGCGAGCGTGATCGCGGCAAAACACAGGTCCGTCCGCGCCGACCGCGCCGAGTAGACGACGAGCTGCCCCAGCGTGGGCGGCACGCCGTTTGACCCGACGAACTCGCCGATGATGGCGCCGATGACCGCGAGCCCGGCTGCAACGCGTAAACCGGCGAACAACGCCGGGAGTGCCGCGCGGAGGCGCAGGTCGAGCAGCACCTGCAGGGGCGAGGCGCCGTACAGCCGCAAGAGGTCCACCTGGTCCTGCGAGGGCGCCAGAAACCCCGTCCGCCCTGCCGAATGGATGGGGTAGATGCTTGCGACGAACGCCGTGGCCACAGCGACCGGCAGGCCGTAGCCGAGCCAGATCACGAGCAGCGGCGCGATTGCGACGATGGGGACGACCTGGAAGGCCAGCAGCCAGGGCGCGAGGAGCGCGCGACCAAAGCGGGAAGAATGGTCGATCATCGCCGTGAGTAGACCGACCGCGATTGCCAGCCCCAGCCCAGCCAGGGATGCCATGGCGGTCTGCGAGGCGGCCCCCAGAAGGCGAGTGCGCTCCGTCCAGAGGGCGATCGCGACCGCGTCGGGTGAGGCGAGCAGCAGCGGCCCGGCCCGATTCGCGAGGATCTCCCAGGCGAGCATGGCGAAGATGCCGCCAAGCAGGGCTTCAGACCGCTTCAACGCTTGCCCCAGCGAGCGCCGCCAGAAGCGCAGCCTCCGTCAGATCGGACGTTCGGCCGTCGAGCACGACCCGCGTTGGCGGGCCGACCAGCGCGACCACGCGGTCCGCGAGCTTCAATGCCTCCCCGAGGTCGTGCGTCACCATCAGCACGGTCCAGCCTTCCGCCCGCGCAACGGCGAGGAAATCCGCCTGTACAGCTCGGCGAGTGATCCCGTCCAACGCGGAGAAGGCCTCGTCGAGGAAAACGACTTCGGGGCGGGAGTAGAGGGCGCGGGCGATGCTGGCCCGCATCCGCTGACCGCCGGAGAGGGCATTCGGCAGCCTGCGCGCGTGAGCGGCCAGGCCGAGGCGGGCGAGGATGGGACCGGCGTCATCATCCGCCTCGCCCATCGACCGATACCGACCTGGCAATCGGACATTCTCCTCCAGCGTGAGCCATGGGAGGAGGGCGTGGTCCTGAAACACGAACGCCCGACGCTTCGGGACGCCGGAGATCACGCCCGCGGTAGGCTCACGAAGGCCCGCGATGAGGCGTAGCAGGGTGCTTTTGCCGCACCCGGAGGCCCCGACGAGCGCCGTGATCTCGGCGGGGGCGAAGGAGAGCGTCAACCCGGCGATGATCGCGGTGCCATCCACCTCGTAGCGGAGATCGGTCACGCCGACATGAAACATCACGCCGGCCCCAGCAGCCCCGCCACTGTCTCCGGATCCGGTCCCGCAAACGCCATGGTCTCGACCTCGCCCGGGCTCCGCGGTCCCCGCATCTCCATGCACATGTGGCGCGCGCGGAGCCGCACGACGACCGGCGCGAGGAGCGCGGCCGCGAGGTGCTGGGCGACCTGCTCGCCAACACGCTCCTGCAGCTGCGGTTGACGGCTGAAGTGCTGCAAGACGCGCGGGACGGCACCGAGGCCGATCAGCCGGCCGCGTGGGAGAAAGCCGACGTCTGCCGTGCCGAAGAACGGGAGGAGGTGGTGCACGCAGAGCGCGTGGAACGGAACCCCACGAAGCACCACGGGCCCGAACGATGGCGTCGCCAACACCTCCAACGCGGGCCCCTCCCCCTTCGGCCCATATGCCCGCAGCACCTCCAGCCAACGCGCGGCAGTGCCATCGCCCTCGGGGTCGCGCGAGTAGCCGAGCGCGTCGAGGACGGCCTGCACGTGCCGCTCGAGGTCGTCGCTGGCGGGAATCGCGTTCACCCCGCCGAGATAACGCGAGCGGCCCCGGCCGTGTTTTCCGGATAAAGCGCAGCCCCTCCAGAGCACGCCATGTCCCGCGACCGTCTCCTCCCCGAGCTGCCCCCCCAGGACTCTTTTGCACGGCGCCACATCGGCACGCGCGACGAGGATGAGCGCGCCATGCTCGCCGCCCTCGGCGTGCCCAGCCTGGACGCCCTCATCGCCCAGACCGTCCCCCAGAACATCCGCAGCGCCCGACCCCTGAACGTCCCCGAGGCGGCCTCCGAGCGCGACGCTGTTGCCGAACTATCGGCGATGATGGCAAAGAACCAGGTCCTCACGAGCTACATCGGGATGGGCTACCACGACACCGTGACACCCCCGGTGATCCTGCGGAACGTCCTTGAAAATCCGGGCTGGTACACGCAATACACGCCCTATCAGGCGGAGATCTCGCAGGGCCGCATGGAGGCGCTGCTCAACTTCCAGACCATGGTCTGCGACCTGACCGGCCTCCCCGTCGCCAACGCCTCGCTGCTCGACGAGGGAACGGCAGCGGCCGAGGCGATGAGCATGAGCTTCGGCATCTCGGCTGCGGCGCAGGAACGAGGGGCAACCGCCTTTTTCATCTCCCGTCGCTGCCATCCGCAAACCATCGCGGTCGTCCGCACCCGGGCCGCCGCTCTCGGCCTCTCCGTGCTCGTCGGCGACCCGGCGACGTACGATTTTGGCACGGCGATCTTCGGGGCGCTCCTGCAATACCCAGGGACGGACGGTGCGATCGAGGACTACGCCGAGTTCGTCGAGAAGGTGCATGCCGCGGGCGCGCTCGTCACGATGGCGACCGACCTGCTCGCGCTCACGCTCCTGCGTCCGCCCGGTGAGCTTGGCGCCGACATCTGCGTCGGTTCCGCCCAGCGCTTTGGCGTGCCGTTCGGCTACGGCGGGCCCCACGCCGCGTTCTTCTCCACGCGCGACGAGCACAAGCGGCACATGCCCGGCCGGCTCATCGGGGTGAGCATCGACGCGCAGGGAAAGCCCGCCTTGCGCCTCGCATTGCAGACCCGCGAGCAGCACATCCGGCGCGACAAGGCCACGTCCAACATCTGCACCGCGCAGGTATTGCTGGCGGTGATGGCGTCGATGTACGCGGTCTGGCACGGCCCCGAGGGCCTCACGCGCATCGCAAAGCGCGTGAACGGGCTTGCACGCGCGCTCGCGGGCGGGCTGAACCGGCTCGGCTGCCCGACCCGGCACCCGCATCGCTACTTCGACACCGTCGCCGTCAAGGTGAAGTCGGCGTCCGCCGTCTTGAGCCTCGCTCGCGATGCCGGCTACAACCTCCGCGACCTGTCGGACAGCGCCGGCAACGCCGTCGGCATCGCGCTTGACGAGGCGACCACCAGCGCGGACATCGCCGCCCTGCTCCGGGTCTTTGCCCGCTCCGTCGGCCGCGATTCGCTGGGCTTTGACATCGCCAGCACGTCGGCGCCCGAGGACCTCGGCCCCTTCGCCCGGACCAGCACCTTCCTGACCCACCCCGTGTTCCACGCGCACCGCACCGAGCACGAGATGCTCCGCTATATCCACAAGCTTGAAAGCAAGGATCTCTCGCTGACCACCTCGATGATCCCGCTCGGCTCCTGCACGATGAAGCTGAACGCGACGAGCGAGATGATCCCGGTCACCTGGAACACGGTCGGCGGCATTCACCCCTTTGCACCTGCCGATCAGGCCCGCGGCTACCAGGAGATGTTCAAGCAGTTGGAGGCCTGGCTCTCGGACATCACTGGGTTCGCCGCTACCTCCCTGCAGCCCAACGCGGGTAGCCAGGGCGAGTATGCCGGCCTGCTCGTGATCCGGCGCTACCAGGAGGCGCGTGGGCAGGGCCATCGAAACGTGTGCTTGATCCCCGCGAGTGCCCACGGCACCAACCCGGCGAGCGCCGTGATGGCGGGCATGAAGGTGGTCGTCACCAAATGCGACACGTCAGGAAACATCGACCTTGCGGACCTGCGCGCGAAGGCGCAGGAGCACAGCGCCAACCTCACTGCGTTCATGGTGACCTACCCGTCGACCCACGGCGTCTTTGAGAGCGCGATCAAGGACATCTGCGCGATCATCCACGAACATGGCGGCCAGGTGTACATGGACGGCGCGAACATGAACGCGCAGGTCGGCCTGTCCAGCCCCGGCGGCATCGGCGCGGATGTCTGCCACTTGAACCTCCACAAGACCTTCTGCATCCCCCACGGCGGCGGGGGTCCAGGTATGGGCCCGATTTGCGTGGCCAGCCACCTCGCCCCCTATCTGCCCGGGCACCCCGTGATCCCGACCGGGGGCACCACCGCGATCGGCCCGATCAGCGCGGCGCCGTGGGGCTCAGCGTCGATCCTGCCCATCCCGTGGGCCTACATTCGCATGATGGGGCCTGACGGACTGAAGCGGGCCACAGAGATCGCAATTCTCAACGCGAACTACATGGCGCACCGCCTCGCCCCGCATTTTCCCGTGCTTTACACGGGCGAAAACGGGCGCGTCGCGCACGAGTGCATCGTGGATGTGCGCCAGCTCAAGGCCGGCAGCGGCGTGGAGGTGGAGGACATCGCCAAGCGCCTGATGGACTACGGTTTCCATGCGCCAACCATCAGTTTTCCCGTCGCCGGGACGATGATGATCGAGCCCACCGAGTCCGAGTCCAAGGCCGAGATCGACCGGCTGTGCGATGCGCTCATCGCCATTCGCGGTGAGATTACCAAGGTCGAGGCGGGCGAATGGTCGAGAACGGACAATCCGTTCAAGAACGCCCCGCACACGTGTGAGATCGTGGTCGCGGACGAGTGGACGCACCCGTACTCGCGCACAACAGCGGCGTTCCCGGCGCCCTGGGTCAAGGCGAACAAGTTCTGGCCGACGGTCTCCCGCATCAACAATGTGTACGGCGACAGAAACGTTGTTTGTACCTGCCCACCGGTCTCGGAGTACGAGCAGTAGGCCGTCAGACATGAGCGTTGCGGGCGGGCTGCGGATCGCCGCGTTGCTGGCGTTGGCGGCGTACAACCTCGCGACATTCCACGACACTCTGGTGGAGTGGGCGCCGGACCACGCCGCCGACGCCTGGCGAGAAGCACCGGCCTGGATCAAACGGCGTCTCATGACCGGCGTCGAAGACTGGCCGGCGAACTGGCGAATGTTCACATTCAAGGACACGACCCAGGTGTTCGTGGACTTTGAGGGGCAGACAGCCGACGACGGCGACCACTGGCAGCGGCTCCCGATGGAGCGCTGGTTGCCGGCGCGCTGGGAGAGCGGATTCCGCTGGGACAAGGGGAACTACAACAACGCCGAGGCGCAGCGGGGATGGCTGCGGGTCGCGTGTGCGCGCGCGAACGAGGAGGCGTACCGCGCGACGCCGATGGTGCGCACGCGGGCGGTCGTGGTGCACTGGCGAAAGACCACCGGGCAGGCCTGGCAGCCCGAGAAGGACCGTTCCGAGAAGGTTCTTGGGGAGATGGCGTGTCGCCGATGAGCGCCGTCCGAACGACCACGGCGCTCTGGGGCACCGTGCTGGCGTTGACATGGGTGCAACGCGCGAGCGGGCTGGAGGAGACGCGGTCGACGGCCGGGGTCATGGTCGACGGGTCGATCCCGATGGCGACGTGGTTGCCGCTCTCGCCGACGGCGGCGTGGGGGCTGTGGGCGGTGACGGTCGTCGGAGCGGTCGGGGCGGTGATCCTGACGATGTTCGCGAGCGGGCGGGCGAGGTGGGTGCTGCGCGCCTGCGTGCTTGGCGCGACGATGGGCGCGCTGGTGCTGAACCTGGAGGAGGGGCTCAACCTGCGGGCGTACGATCGCCTCCTGGGGTGGGAGGGCCTGGCGCTGCTGCTGGCGACGGGTACGGGAGTTGGCTCGGACGAGGATCCCCGGACGTCCGCCGGGTTTGCCCGGTACTTCCTGCTCGTGGTCTACGCGGGGCTCTACGGCTCGACGGGCTGGCTGAAGATGCTGCTGGAGCCCGGTTGGGAGCGGGGCGGGACGCTCGCGAACTTCCTGGTGGACACCAGTTTTGGGCTCCGGCCGTTTGGGACCTGGGTGAGCGCCAACCCCGCGCTGCTCTCGCCCGCTGGCTGGATGACGGTCGCGTTTGAGACGTCGTTTCCGTTTCTCGTGTGGTTTCGGCCCACCCGACGGGCGCTGCTGCCAGTGGGTTTCCTGATGCACGCTGGCATCTTTGCGTTGATGAACGTGGGGCCGTTCTCGCTGGTCGCGGTCGCTGGGTACCCACTGCTGCTCGGCGAGAGGGACTGGCAGGAACTATCGGCGATGATCGAGCGAAGACGGCTGGTCTGGCCGATCGCGGGCGCCGTGGCGACCTGGGGCGCGCTCATCGCGGTGCCGCTGGCCTCGCCGCTGCTGATCCCGCGCCACGACGCGCCTTTTCAGCCCTCGGACCCCGCGATTCGCGCGGCGATCGTCGCTGCGCTCAGAAGCCCGACGCCGCTCCCCGGTCCGGAGCACGCCCCCATGCTGACCGCCCCGCTGAACCCGAAGACCGCGGGAGAGCGCGCTGCTGTCGCGGTCCTCACCGTCTTTGCCGCCCTGCGCCCCGACGTCGACGTCGGCCTGAGCGACGAGACCCACCCCCATTGTGTGCGCCTCGCCTCGCTCGGGCGGATGTCAGTTGTCCCAGGTACGCAGCGCTGGCCGGGATTGTGGGTCTGGATCCTGCCAACTGAGGGGGACTTCCTGACCGGGCGGATGACGGCGCCTGACGACACCGACCTCGTCTACGCCTGCCTGATCCAGGGCGGGGTGCCCTTTGTCGATACCAGCCGGGTTTTCAGCGACGGGGAACGCTACACCCTCACCGACACCGGCTCCTACCGCTCCCCCGCCCGCGACCCCGCCCACACCGACGACATCGACCTCCTCGACCTCGACAGCCTCGCGCGCGTGGTCAAGGCGTTGGAGTGCTACACCGCCCCCCACCAGATGTGAGCCCTCACCCCGTCGCCTTCAGCTCCGAAACCGGCTTCTTCAGGTGGCGAACGCCGCGTTTCAGCCCGTCGACCGTCAGTGGGAACATCTTCACCGTCGCGCCGATGGCATTGACGGTCGGGTGGTCCCAGAAGCGCTCGGGGTCGGGGTTCAGCCAGATGCTCGCTGGGCACTTCCGCTCGAACAACTTGATGTTCTCGAGCCCGTTCGGCCCTTCGTTGCCCCAGCCGGAGGAGAACAGCTCCCAGGGGGCCATCGACGCGTCGCCCACCCAGACGACCCGGTGCTCGGGCGTGAGCTCACGCAGGACTTCGGCCGTCGGCTTGCGGTCAAAGGTCGCGTAGTCGCGGTAGAGGTAGCGGTAGGGACAATTGTGAAAGTACCACGCCTCAAACGTCTTGAAGGTCTTGAGCTCGTTGGCAGCTGTGAACAAGCGGGAGACGAGCGAGGCGTGCGGCTCCATCGACCCGCCGGCGTCCATCAGCAGAACGATCCGCATCCTGTTGATGCGCTCGGGGCGCTCGGCCAGCTCGATCTCTCCGGCGTTCTGGCAGGTCTTCTCGATGGTCAGCGGCAGATCCAACTTGCTGGAGCCCTCACGCACGAAGTTTCGTAGCGCTCGTAGCGCGACCTTGAAATCCCGCACGTCCAACGTCATGTCCGTGCGGTAGCCCTGCCACTTGCGCTCCTCGGCCACCGCCACGGCCCCTCCGCCCCCGCCTTTTCCGCCAACCCGCACCCCGTTCTGCGCGCGCCCGCTGTTCCCAAACGGCGACGTCCCGCCCGTCCCGATCCAGTGACTCCCCCCGTCATGCCGCTCCTTCTGCTCTTTCAGCCGCTTCTCGTACTCCTTGAGCAATTCCTCCATGCTCCCAAACCCGGCACCGACCTTGTCGCCCTCCATCTTCTTCGGGTCTTCCAACGCCGCTTGCAGCCATTCCGCGAGCTTCTGCTTGAAGTCCTCGGGCATCTCCATCCCCCGGAACGTCGCGGCAAAAGCGATGTCGTAGGCGTCAAAATGGGCCTCGTTGTGGACGAGCACCGTGCGGCCAAGTTTGTAGACGCCGTCGAGGTCGCTGGCGAGCCCGAGCTTCAGCCCGTCCAGAAATCGCAGCCACTCCCCGATTCCAACGCCGAGCTTTTGCGCGCGCAGGTTGTAGAGGAGGGAGAGCAGCACCTTATCTGCCCGGCCGGTGGGGTCGCGCGAGGTCGAGGTCGGCCTCCTGCTTGAGGAGCACGCCCGCAAAAGGGAACTTCGCGGTGATGTCTTCCGGCTTCACGCCCATGCGCGAGAGCACGGTCAGCCAGTCGATGAGCTCGCTGGTGGTCGGCTTCTTGCGCAGGCCGTCCTGGCGACGAAGGGCGTAGAACCGGGCGAAGGCGGCGTCCAACAGGGATTCTGGGAGGCCCGGGAGGTGAACGTCGACGATCCGGCGCATCCGGTCCTTGTCGGGGAACGCGATGTAGTGGAACAGGCAGCGACGAAGGAATGCGTCTGGCAGCTCCTTCTCGGCGTTCGACGTGATGATGACGATGGGGCGTTGTCTGGCCCGGATCGTCTCGTCCAGCTCCACGACGTGGAACGCCATCTCGTCCAACTCACGGAGCAGGTCGTTGGGAAACTCCAGGTCCGCCTTGTCGATCTCGTCGATGAGCACGACCTCTTGAACGTCCGAGGTGAACGCCTGCCCGAGCACGCCGAGCCGGATGTACCGACGCAGATCCTTGACGTCCCCATCCTGGAACCGGGCATCGTTGAGCCGCTGCACGACGTCGTAGGTGTAGAGCCCGTCGATCGCCTTGGTCGTGGACTTGATCGACCAGACGCGGAGGGGCTTTCCGAGCGATTCAGCGACAGCGGCCGCGAGCAGCGTCTTGCCCGTCCCCGGCTCGCCCTTGACCAGCAGCGGGCGGGCGAGGACGATCGCGGCGTTCACATCGGCCAGCAGGCTCTCGTCGGCGATGTAGCGGGAGGACCCGGCAAAGGACGCGGTGGGTGACGCGGGGGAGGGAGAGGAGGGTTCGGACATCGCGCCGGGTCTATCACCGGTCGGTCCCCGACGGTCGCTCAGTTCCCGCCGGTCTCGCAGCGCTGATCGGCCTCCGAGCACCGCACATGCACGGTTGCGCCGGCCGCCACGTTCAGCGTCGTCGTCGCCATCTGCCCATTCGCGAAGGTCGCCCGGAGGAAGTACGACCCCGCCGCAATCGGCCCCGGCGGGAACGTGGTGCCGTCACGCGCAACAAGGACGACGCTGGTCGCGTCACCATGCATGGCGTCGGTGCCAGACTTCACGGTGACAAGCGTGTGCGCCCCGGTTGGCGATCCCGACTGGGTGTTCACGATCAAGGAGGAAGGAGGGGGTGAAGGCGCCGGTCCGAGGGCCGGGGCGGAGGCAACCACGGTCCCTGGCGACGCGGAGTCCAGCCCGACCCAGATCGCCACCCCGAGCCCGATCACGACGACCGCCGCGAGCACGACGAGGCCAGCGCCTGCCGCACCGAACAGCTGCGCCCGGGGAGCAACGGCCGGCGGAGGCTCGGACCGGTTGACCCGGGGCGCGGAGGCCCTGCTCGCCGGCGAACGCGACGTGCGGCGGGTCTCCACAGGGTCGAGCTCCAATGAGACCGAGGAGGCAGCCGGGCGGGACGTTGGCCGGGCGAGGTTCGGTGGTTTTGACGCACCCTTTCCGTCTGCGGCGAGGATGGAATCGCCAACGGCGTACGTGGCGCCCCCACCGCTCCGGCCAGCAGCGTCGCCCCCCGATCCCGCCGTTCCACCCCCGGAAGTTGGCCGCAAGGACCTCGCCGGGCCCACGCTCGCCGAGGCCGCTGTCCGCGCTCGCGTCCCCGTGGTCTCCTGCGAGGTAGCAACGCCGACGGTACCCCCGTCCATCAGCGTCAGCAGCGTCCCGCAGTCCGGCACGCGCTCATCGCGGTTCGAAGCGAGACACGCCCGGATCGTCGCGGAAATGTGCGCGGGTAGCTCCGGCACAATCACCTCGACGGGCGTGTACCGTCCGTCCGCAAGCGCGGCGAAGATGCTCAGCACGTCTGGCCCGTCAAACGGCGACCGCCCCACGATCAGCTCGTAGTAGATGCACCCCAACGCGAAGATGTCCGTGCGCTGGTCAACGTTCTTCGCGTCCCGGATCTGCTCCGGCGACATGTAGGCGGGCGTGCCCATCGCCACTCCGGACCGCGTCCGGCTCACGCCCCCCTCGTTCTCCATCAGGATCTTGGCGAGCCCGAAGTCCGCGACCTTGGGGACGAGAACGCCATCCGCCGTCTCGAGGAGCACGTTGCCGGGCTTCAGATCCCGGTGGATCAACCCATGCTTGTGCGCGCGCGCCACGCCAGCGACGATCCCGCGGAACAGCCGCTCGGCCTCAGGCAACGTTGGCGCCTCCCCCCGCACCGAGAGGTCGTCCAACCACACGTCCAACGACGGCCCAGCGACGAACTCCATCAGCAGCCCCGGCGCCCCGTCGACGCTGATGACGTCGGTCACGGCGACGATGTTGGGGTGCCGAAGCGAGGCCTGAAGTCGCCCCTCCTGGACCAGGCGGTCACGGACGGAAGGGTTCTGGACCTTGAGCACCTTCAAGGCGTGCAAGGTGCCCAGCGTGTTGTGCCGAACGCGGAAAACCTGCGCCATGCCGCCCGACCCGAGCTCCTTTTCGACGGTGTACCGGTCGACGACGCGGCCGAGCTCGAGGACGGTGTCGCTCATCGAGGGGAGTGCTGGGAGGACGGGAAAGGGAGCATCACAGGCCTCCTTCAAGCTACCACGCCGGCGGCCTCAAGACCGGGGCGATGCCCACGCCCGCGAGACCGCCCAGCCGTTCAGTGCTCCAACGAGGTTCAACCCGCAGTCCTTCAGGTCGATGAACCGGGCGGAGCGCACCGTGTCCAGCCACGCCCACTGCACCGCCTCGTCGCAAAAGCCAAGGAAGACCGTCAGGTAGAACGCCTGGCGTGGGTTCAGCACCCGCGCCCACAGGAAGTAGACGGCGGCGTACTGGACGAGATGGACCGCCTCGGCGTTGGTGACGAAATTCGCCGCCGCGACCACGTTGGCGAGCAGCACGATCAGCGCGGTCCGAAGCCCCAGCCGCCGCCCCACCCACGTCAGCCCCAGCGCCAGGAGGGGCACAAAAAGCGCAGCCTCGCCCCGCTGCAACGACCCGAAGCCCCAGGTCGCCGCCATCCACGCCCAGAACTCCTGAGCGTAGTGGTGCGCGCCAACGTTTCCGAACCAGAACACCCCCGCGAGCCCGGCGCCAACCCGAAGGTCGGCCGCGAGTCGGGCTGGGGGCCGGCCGGTGGACATCCTCCCTTCTACCCGTCCAACGCCCGCCCCGCTGGTCCCCCGCCGGGATACGCCCGCGCACCTGCCTACCCCGAGCCTGCCCTTTGGAAGCGAACCTCTGCGTATTGATTGATTTTGAGAACATCGGCACGGGCTGCGACAAGGAGGGGCTCGGCGTCTTCGACGTCCGCATGGTCATGCGCCGGTTGAAGGACAAGGGGCGCATCCTCGTCTCCCGCGCGTACGCGGACTGGACGCGATGGTCCAGGTTCAAGCAGGATCTTATCTTCAGCGGCGTGAACATGATGGAGTTGACGGCGCACGGGATGGGGGCCAAGAACCGCGCCGACATCGCCCTGGTGGTCGACGCCATGGAGATCGCCTACACCCGCGATTACATCGACACCTTCGTCATCCTCTCGGGCGACAGCGACTTCACGCCGCTGGTCATGCGCCTCAAGGAGCTCAACAAGCGCGTGATCGGCCTCGGAACGAAAGGATCGACGAGCCGGCTCATCGCCGAGACCTGTGACGAGTTCATGTTCTACGACACCCTGCGCCGCGAGGGTCACACCCAGCCGATGAACAGCCCCGAGGGCGGGGACGAGGGCTCGCTCACGCGAGACGAGGCGTTTGAGCTGCTCATTGAGACGCTTGAGAACCAGGCTCGGGAGGACGCCGCCCCCATCCACGCGAGCATCCTCAAGACCTCGATGAAGCGCAAGGCGCCGACGTTCTCGGAGGTCGACCTCGGCTTTCGCACGTTCGCCATCTTCCTGGAGACCGCGCAGGATCGCGGCCTCGTCCGGTTGTTCCGCGACGATCGTGCGGGGGGCTACCGCGTCGAATTGCCCAGGGAGGAGAGGCCGTCTGCGCCGAGCTCGCAGGGGCCCACGGGTGAGGGCGAACGCCGGCTGCTCGGTCGGTTGACGGAGCTTGGCTGCGACATCGGGACGCTCGGGGACCGCGCGTGGGTGACCGACCAGCTCGTCGCAGCGTGCCAGGAGCGCGCGCGCCGCGGCCGGACCTGCGCCGTCGAGTACCTGATCGGCGATCTGCTTCGTCGCGCTCGCACAGAGCGGACGTCCATCCCCCCGCGCGTGGTGAAGGGCGTGTTGAACGCGCTGCTTCGGGCGGGCACCTTCCGGACACCCGAGGGCGAAGCTGCCCGAACAGCGACCGCCCCGTTCCAGCCTCCGGACAGCGCGGATGTCCTTCGCCAGCGCCTGACGGTGTACGCGCGTGCTGCGCTCGCGGAGGCGGGCGATGTGCTCGACGCCAGCACGATCATCGAGGTGTTCGGCACAGGCGCGCCGCGTCGGGAGGTACCGGTCGATGCCCGCGCCAACGAAGGGGCGACAAGCGAGCCCCCGGCCGAGCCGCTGGTCGACCCAGAGACGACCGCCGAAGACCCCGCTGACGTCGTCCCAGCGCCGAGGCGGCGACGCCGGCGCCGTCGGAAGAGCAGCGACGCCGCCGGATCCACCACCGGGGACGGCGAGGCAGAAACAGGCGACTCGACCACGCCGGACGACGAGCCTCCCCACGCCGAGGACCGGAACGCCCTGTTCCCGGCCGATCCGATCCCCCAGAGCGAGTAGGCCTGGGTGGCTGAGAACACGGCCAGCGCGCGCACTCCGAGGGTGCACCTGCTCCTCCCGCCGCTCACCCAGCTCAACACCCCGTACCCATCGACCGCGTACCTCGCGCGCAGCCTGGCCGGCCATGGCATCCTCGCGAACCAGGCCGACCTCGGCCTCGCGCTGGTACTGCGCCTCTGCTCCCGTGACGGGCTGACGGCCCTTTTCGCCGCGTTGGATGAACGAGACGACCTCGAGCCGGCCGCCTGGCGGGCGCTCGCCCTGCACAGGCAGCACGTCGCCGCCATCGACGGCGTCATCCGGTTCCTGCAGGGCCGGGATCGCGGCCTTGGACCTCGCATCCTCGACTCCCCCTTCCTCCCCAGGACTCCCCGGTTGGACCGCGCTGCACAAGCCGGTGAGCTCGCCCAGTTCGGCCCCCTCGCGGTAGACGACGCAGCGCGCCGCCTCGCCACGCTTTATCTCGCGGATATCGCCGATCTCTGGGCCCTCATCGACCCAGGCTTCGCGCTGTCACACTACCAACGCCACCTCGCGACGGGCCCCGTCTCCTTCGATGGGTTGGCCGACCGACTGTCGCAGTCCTCGCTCACTGACACACACCTCGACACGCTCGTCGCCGAGCTTGATGTCGTCGCTGGCGACGTGGTCGGCGTGTCCGTCCCCTTTCCCGGGAACCTGTACGGTGCGCTGCGCATCGGGCGGGCACTGCGCACGCGTGGCGCCACTGTTCTGCTTGGCGGCGGGTATGTCAACACCGAGCTTCGCGACGTCGATGAGCCCAGGCTCTGGGCATTTGCCGACGGACTGTGCTTCGACGATGGTGAGGGCCCGCTCCTCTCCTGGTTGCGTTGGGTGGCGGGCGACGGACCCGACACCCGACACCGGACCCTGACCCCCACCGGTCGCCTCGACAACCCGCACCAGGACGAGCCCGCTGCGTGTGGCGCGCGCTATGGCAACCTGCCCCTCGCGGATTACCTTCAGTTGGTGGACAGCCTAAATCCTACTCACCGGCTGTGGGGGGACGGACGGTGGAACAAGCTGACGATCGCCCACGGTTGCTACTGGAAGAAGTGCTCGTTCTGTGACATCCAGCTCGACTACATCGCCGGATACCGGCCAAACCGTGCGGAGGCGCTCGCGGACGCCATGCAGGAGCAGGTGGCAGAGACGGGGCAATCCGGGTTTCACCTCGTGGACGAGGCGATCCCGCCGCGCGGGCTTCGGGACCTCGCGCTGGTGATCCTGGAGCGCGGGCTGACGGTGAGCTTCTGGGGGAACATCCGCTTTGAGAGCACCTGGACGCCGGATCTCGCGCGCCTCTGCGCGCACGCGGGGCTGATCGCGGTGACGGGGGGCCTGGAGGTTGCGAGCCCACGGCTGTTGGCGACAATGCAGAAGGGGGTCACGGTCGAGCAGGTAGCCAGGGCTGCCCTTGCTTTTCAGGGCGCTGGGGTGCGGGTTCACGCCTACCTGATGTATGGGTTCCCAACACAGACGGATCAGGAGAGCATCGACGCCATGGAGGTCGTGCGCCAGATGTTCGCCTGCAAGGTCCTGGATTCGGCCTTCTGGCACCGCTTTGTGCTCACCGAGCACTCAGGGATGAGCGCGAACCCGAACGCCTGGGGCATGATCGTTACGCCCCGCGCGCAGCGGGTGTTCGCGCGAAACGACCTCACCCACGAAGACCCGCGGGGCGGCGACCACGACGCATTCGACGGCCCGCTCGCCACCGCTCTCAACGCCTGGATGCGCGGCGAGGACATCGATCGGCCCGTCGGACACTGGTTTGAGAGGGTGGTACCCGCGTCCACCCTCCCGCCGGGTCACGTCGCGGCGCTCCTCGAACCCCACCCAGCGCCGCTCGATGGACGGCTGATCTGGGTTGGTGGCGACGTTCTCGACGATCGCGGCATGGCGCTCAACCACGTCGACGGGGTCGAACGAATCCGGGGTCCCCGAGCGGCTACCGATTGGCTCGCCGAGGTGGTCGCGTCGGTCCGACCCGGGCAACCCCCGCTCACCGCGGCTGCGGCCATCGCGGCCTTTCCCGGTGATTTCAGCCGATTTTCCCACGGATGGGCCGCCGCGCGTCGGGCGGGGCTGCTGTGCGTGTGAGGGGGGCCATTGCTGGCGCTCCGCAAACAAGCAACGCGGAAGTACCTGAATTCACGCCGATGGGCAGGGCAATGGCCCCCCGACGCGGCGTTCCCCGCACGTTCGGTGCCGGCTGCCGTCTTCGGCGGCTGGCGGCGAACGTGGCCTCGGAACGCCGAACAATCAGCGCCGAGGCCGACGCGAGGTTCGCCGAGCGCCGGGATCGGCGGGCCATTGCCGACGCTCCGCAAACACACGACGCGGAAGTAGCTGAATTCACCATGATTGGCAGAGCAACGGCCCCCCAACGCGGCGTTCCCCGCACGTTCGGCGCCGGCTGCCGTCTTCGGCGGCTGGCGGCGAAAGTGGCATTGGAACGCCGAACAATCAGCGCCGAGGACGGTGCGGTGGGGCGTCCGCGCCCGACGCGGAGCCGCCGGCCGGAGCACTGCGACGGCGAACGCCGGCAAGGCGTTCAGGCGGCGCAGCCCGCCCCTGGAGGACGCCCGCAAAGGGCGGCCGTGAAGGGGGTCGCCGAGCGGCGGGATCGGCGGCCGGCGCGGGGTGACGCCATCGTGGCGCTCGGACTCCTTGCCGTGGCCGTGTACACCCTTTGGCCTGCGTGGCGCCAATTCGGCGCGGTCATCCCCGGGGATCCCACGAGCGACGCCTATGATCACCTCTGGGGCTACTGGTGGTGGTCGTGGGCCCTGACGCACGGCCTGAACCCGCTCCACGACACGCTCTCACACCAGCCAGCCGGCGGCGCGTTGTGGTTCGTCGACCCACTCAACGCGCTGCTCTGCGCGCCGATCCAGATGCTTGTCTCGACCGCAGGCGCGACGACGTTGGTGCTCACCGGCCAGGTCTGGGCCACGCTCCTCGCAGTCTGGCTTGGTCTACGCCGTGAAGCCCCGTTCGGCGCCCCGGTCGCAGCCATCACCGTCGGCGCCGGCGCCTACGTGCTCGGGCTCCTGCAAAGCGGGGTCTACGAGTTCGTGGCCATCGGCCCACTGGCCGCCTTCTACCTCGCGCTTCGCACGGGGGGCCCGGCGTGGGCGTGCGGCGCGCTCTGGTGCCTCGCCGGGCTCTCCAATTTCTACCACGCAGCCTTCGCCGGATTGCTCGCGCTGGTCGTGCTCGTCGAAGGGCGCGCGGACGTCCGTCGCGTTGCCACCTCCGCACTCGCCGCTCTCCCGGGCCTCGGCGTACTCAGCGTCGTCGCGTGGTCAACATTATCTGCGGCAGACGCCGTGATTCGGCCCGAGACCGCGCCCAGTTGGACGCAGGGCAACTTCCCCGCGGTCGACCCCGAGGCCTTCGTCCGCTGGGGAAACTGGTACTTCCCCGACAATGCGCGGATGGGCAACTTCGGGATCGTGCACATCGCCTACATCGGATGGGTCGCGATCGCGCTCGGTGCGCTCGGACTTTGGCGCGCCGAAACGGGAAGACGGCGTGGGGTGCTGCTGTCGCTCGTGTGCGCCCTCGGTCCCGCGCTCGCCTGGGCGCAAGAGCCAGTCCGGCTCGCAGGCCACGATGTCTGGCTACCGTTGGCGCTGCTCTACTTCCCAGGTTCACCGGTCAAATTCGTTCATCACCCCTACCGCCTCGTCGTCGTGCTGCTCATCGCGCTTGCCCCGTCCGTCGCGGCCGGCGTTGAGCGGCTCACAGGGGCGGTGCCGTCCAGGGTGCGCGTCGGCCTCAGTTCAGCCCTGGCCGCCCTCTTTCTGGCTGAGGTCCACGGGATCTCGCCCGCGGCCGCGATGGCAGCGTCGCCCCGTCGCGCAACCGTGGCGCCCGTCGTCGCCGATGCCTTCAGCGAAGCCGCCGCGACCGACCCCCGCGTCACCGGCGTACTCAACTTCCCGCCAGACGCGCACACCGCCAACCGCCGCTACGAAATGCTGGCGATCTTCCATCACAAACAGGTCCCCTACGGCGTCAACAGCTTCCTGCCCGACGCCTGGGCCACGAACGGTCTGATCGTCGCGCTGATGGGATGTCTCGACGACCCGCAGCGGCACGGCGTTCCCCGGGACGGCGGGCCACCGCCGCGACTGTGGTTCAGTCGGGGGGCGCTCGCCCTTCCCACGCCCGACGCAGCCGCGATCCTCGCGGGAGCGAATGCGCTGCGCCACGAGGGGTATTCCCATCTGGTCGTGGACCCGGGTCTACGGCAGGAAGAGCAGGCCCGGATTCGCGCCCTCGTTTCCCAGATTTCAGTGGTTGCCAGCGAAGAAAACGCCCGCAGCGGTGACGGCACGGTGTATGAGCTGCCGGAGGAGGCGAAGGGACCACGGTAGGCCGACGGCTGCCGATGCCGAGCTCCCGGGTCGCCGCCGATCCCGGCGCTCGGCACACCCCTCTCGCGGCCGCCCTTTGCGGGCGTCCTCCCAGGGTCAGCGAGAATCGTGTTGGGCGCCGACGGACTCCGGGCGGATCATCAGCGCCGCCGGCCGTTTTCCTGCGTTGGTTCCCACCTGATTTCCGTCGCTTCTTCCCACATGTTCGCTATTTTTGCTGACCCTCTCCGTGGGCGGGCCACGCCGCCTGAACGCCTTGTCGGCGTTCGCCGTCGCAGTGCTCCGGCCGGTGGCTCCGCGTCGGGCGCGGACGCCCGACCGCACCGGCCTCGGCGCTTATTTTTCGGCGTTCCAACGCCACGTTGGGGGGCCACTGCTCTCGCCAATCGCGCGCTTTCAGCCACTTACGAGGTGAATGTTTGCCCAGCGCCAGCACGGGCCCGCCGATTCTGGCGCTCGGAGTACCTCGCGCCAGGATCGGCGTTGATTTTTCGGCGTTCCAAGGCCACGTTCGCCGCCAGCCGCCGAGTACGGCAGCCGGCACCGAACGTGCGGGGAA
>CAIMSU010000260.1 GCA_903844155.1 uncultured Pseudomonadota bacterium
AAGCCGTGTGCGGGAAAACCGCAAGCACGGTTTGAATGGGGGCTTTTTGAAACAAGCCGGCAAAACGCCGGTATTGCGCTAAGAGTCTACCTATGCGCTCCCTCCTCATCTCCCTCCGTGATCCCGACGACCCGATGGCCGAGCAGGAGCTTCGCTGCTTCCAGACGACCAGCGGCATCGTCGACCTTCGCAAGGTGCACGCCGCCGAGACTGCTCTTGATGCCCAACTACTGGCCTCCGCGGACGTTTTTTTCTTCGGCGGCTCAGGCGCCTACTCCGTGCTGGACACCCACGGGTGGGTGGGCGGGATGCTCGACTTCCTCCTGCGCGTGGTCGACGCGAGAAAGCCAGCCTGGGCCTCGTGCTTTGGCTTTCAGGGGCTCGCGCTCGCGCTTGGCGGCGAGGTCAACCGCGACGACGCCCGCCAGGAGCTCGGTTGCTTTCCGATCGACCGCGTCCCGGGAGTGGCCGACCCGGTCTTCGACGGCGCGCCCACCACCTTCTACGCGCAGCTCGGCCATCACGACCACGTCGACGGCCTGCCTGCCGGCGTCACGCTGCTCTGCACCGGCCGCGCCATTCGCAACCAGGCGTTCAAGGTCGATGGTGCGCCGTTCTGGGCCACGCAGTTCCACCCCGAGCTGCGCAAGGCGACGACCATGGAGCGCTGGAACTACTACCGGCCGCACTACGCCGGCGACCCCGAACGCGCTGCGCGCATCGACAGGCTGATGGACGAGTCCCCGGACACGCCAGAAGCCGAGGGGATAATCCGGCAGTTCGTGACCGTCGCCCGTGAGATCGTGGAGGGATGACGCCTGCGGAGCGGGGTCGGGCGGCGACGGTGCTGGCGCCGTGCTCGGTCGGCGATCTACTCGACCGCATCACGATCCTGCGCATCAAGCACGCGCGCTGCTCGGACGGGCAGCGTGCCAACGTGGCGAGGGAGCTGGCCCAGTTGGAGGTGCTTGCGGGCGACGAGCCGGAGATGGAGGAACTGTCAGCGGTAAACCTGGCGTTGTGGGAGGTCGAAGATCGGCTGAGAGCGGCGGAGGCCGAGGCGCGGTTCGGCGAGGCGTTCGTGGCCGACGCTCGGAGCGTGTACCGGCTGAATGATCGACGGGCGGCGATCAAGAAGGCGCTCAACGCGAGGCTCGGGTCGGATATCGTGGAGGAGAAGGTCCACCCGGAGTACCGTTGAGCCCGTTGCCCCCATCGCCCCTGACCCACCTGACCCCCGAGGGGGACGCGCACATGGTCGAGGTCGGCGAGAAGGCGGTCACGCGGCGTTCGGCGACCGCGGAGGGCTGGGTTCGGCTCTCGGCGGAGGCCCTGGCGCAGGTCGTGGAGCGGCGGGCGAAGAAGGGCGACGTGCTGATGATCGCGCAGATCGCGGGGATCCAGGGGGCAAAACGCACCTCTGAGTGGATTCCGCTGTGCCATCCGCTGCCGTTGGACGGGGTGGACGTGCGCCTGGACGTCCGGGACGGCGCGATCCGCATCGAGGCCACCGCGCGCTGCACCGGGCGGACGGGCGTGGAGATGGAGGCGCTGACGGCCGTGACAGCCGCGGCGCTGACGGTCTACGACATGCTCAAGGCGGTTGACCGTGGGATCGGCATCGAGGGCGTGCGCCTGCTGGCAAAGTCGGGTGGTCGATCCGGCAATTGGACGGCGGCATGATCACGGGCGAGGGGCGGCGTACGAAAACGGACGATGTCAGCGTTTCGCACATTCCGATGTGCGAAAAGTGACGTCGTCCGTTTTCGTATGCGGCCCCGGTGGGGGCGAGCCGCCCCGAGGAGCATGGAAAACCAGCGTCGGGCTTGCACTTGCGGCATTTCTTGTTGGGTGCACCGGGTCCACGCTCCCCAGCAACACGACCACGTCCAGCGTGCCGTGCGACGCCTGTGGGGGCGACTGCGTCGACGAGACGCAGGCCATCAGCGCGCACAACAACCATGTGACCGGTGACGTTGTCTACCAGGATCCACCGCCCACATCCGGCGATCACAACGCCTGCTGGGCGACCTGGGGCACGCACGCCACCGACCCCGGCGATGAGCACTGGGTCCACAACGAAGAGCACGGCGGCGTCGTTTTCCTGTACTTGCCCGCCGATTGTGACGCGGGCGACTCGGGTGGGAACCCGTGCGACAGCGAGGTTGCCGGGCTCGATGCGATCCTGGGGACGGAGGGCGATTCGCGCTGGGTGATCACACCGTATGATCAGCTCACGAGCGCGTGGGCAGCGGTGTCGTGGGGGCATCGGGACCTGTACGGCTGCTTTGACCTGCCGACAATGCAGGCGTTCTTCGAGGCGCATGTCGGCCAGGGTGCCGAGGACACGACCGCAGACCCGCCGGCGACCTGCCCGCAGTAGGCCGACTCGGGTCGGGCTGGAGACGAAAAAGGCCCGCCGACCCCGAAGGATCGGCGGGCGTTTCCGACGCGCGGCCTACTTGCCCTGGAGCAGGAACGCGATCGCGAAGGCGAACAGCGTGAGCGTCTCCGTGAAGACGAGGCCGAGGACCATGGGGGTCTGCAGGTTGCCGGCGGCCTGGGGGTTGCGGGCCATGCCTTCGAGGGCTGCGGAGGCCGTGCGGCCCTGGCCGAAGCCACCGCCGAGGGCCGCGAGGCCGACCGCGAGGCCGGCGCCGATGCCGGGGCCCATGTTGCCGGTGCCGCCGTCTGCGAAGGCGAGGCCGGTGGAGAGGACGAAGAGGGAACCGACTCGGACGGCGGTTTGTAGCTTGTTGTTCACGAGAGTCTCCGGGGAGGTGGGTTGAGGGGGAGCGGGAAGCGGAATCAGTGAGCGTGCTCGCCGTGATCCTCGTGCGCGGTTGCCTGCGACACGTAGATGATGGTGAGGAGCGCAAAGACGAAGGCCTGGACCGTGCAGACGAGCAGGCCGAGGAAGTAGAGCGGTACTGGGAGGACGATCGCCATCGGCACAGCCAGCACACTGCCGTCGCCAAGGCCGCGCGCGATGCCCTGCAGCAGGTGGTCGACGAAGATGTTGACGGTCAGACGCATGGACAGCGACATCGGCCGGATGAGCAACGAGACCGATTCAAGCACGAAGAACACGGGGGCGAGCCAGGCCACGGGCCCGCCGAGGTGCTTGATGTAGCCGAGGCCATTTCGCGAGAGGCCGGCGTAGTTGAACACCAGGAACACCGTGATGGCCATCGCGAAGTTGCTGGAAAGGTTGTCCGTTGGCGGGCGCAGGCCGGGGATGAAGCCCGACAAGTTGGCGAAGAGGATGTAGACGAACAGGCCGCCGACGAGCGGGAAGAACGCGCGCGTCTCCTTCTCGCCGAGGCTCTGCTTCATCAGGTCCGCGAGGAACTCGACGATCATCTCAAAGACGTTGCGCAGGCTGAGGCCAGTGTCCGCGAGGTACTTGTCGGTGCCGGGGCGGGCGAGGGCGGCGTTCAGCGAGAGGCGGGCGAGGCCGGCGACCGCGAGGATGGCGATGACGATGGCCCAGGTCGTGGGGATGAACACCGCTTCGTGCACGTCTGCGAGGCCGAGCGCGCTGCCGGCAGTGCCGTCGCCGATGGTGGGCAGGAGCTGGAACCACGAGAAGTCGTTGATGCGCGCACCGAACAGGCGGAGGGCGGAGCCGCCCGCGAAGTGCGGGAGGACGCGGAGGGCGAAGGTCGCGACGACGTCGAGCAGGGGGGCGATCATCGTTCGGCTCCGGTGGGCGAGGGGACGGCGGGCAGTTGGGAGGAGGGCGGCGCAGCGAGGGTGCGCAGGGCGATGGCGACAAGCGGGGCGAGGAGGCCGATCATCGCGGGCAGGGGCTCAAAGCGGGTGAGGAGGACGGCCAGGGCGACGAGCGCGCTGATGTTGTGCAGGGCGAGGCGGCCGTAGAGCGCGCCGGGGCTGCCGGTGACCGTGATGGCGAGGCCACCGAGGTTCAGGACCCCCGCGAGCGCGCCGGCGGCCACGCTCAGACCGTGGCCCGCCACTTCGCCCGCGGCCACGAACGCCAGCGCGGCGAAGCAGGAGTCACGGAGGAGGGTCGGAAGTGGGGTCATCGGGAGGGCGGGAAGTCCGGAGAAGCTGCACCACCGCGCCGGCGAACGCGAGCGCGCCGAGGCTGACCGCGCCGATGGGTGCGGTGCCCAGCCACCGATCCAGGAGGAAGCCGAGGTAGCCGCCCAGGAGGGTGGAACCCGGGAGCGCCGAGGCCAGCGCGATGGTGGAGGCCGTTCGTTTCAGGAAGGCGGGATCGAGCACCCGGACCTCCCGAAGCGTGCGGTGCAGCGGTTCAAAGAACCCGCTGTGGACCCCGGCGAGCGAGGCCTTTGGCGGGGGGCGCGTGTATCGATTTGTCGCACCGTCGTCAACCGGTTTCGCGCGGACGGCCGGTTGCCTGCACGACGCCGGCCAGATAAGCCCGGCCCGAGCGGCGACGTAGCCAAGTGGCCCAAGGCGGTGGTTTGCAAAACCATTATTTCGGCGGTTCAAATCCGCCCGTCGCCTCCAAACACCCGCTCCGGAAGGCGTTCCAAGTGTACGGTCTGACCGCGATGCTCCTCGCAGGCTGCAGCGGCGGCACGCCCGCCGTGCCGGTCTCGCACGTGGAGTGGCGAACGGTGGATCAACCGACCGATCGCCCGCTCGCGGTCTTCGTGGACGCGCCGGGCGGCCCGATGGACCTGTTCGCGCGCGACCCGGACGTCACCACCTTCCTGAACGACAAATTCGACCCGTTGCTGGTGGAGTCCTTCGGCCTGCAACCGACCGGCACCGTGGCGATCTACACGGCGGAGGGCTGCCCGCTGGTGCCCCCGTTCGTCCCGCAGATGCCTTCTGACTGGATCAACGCGGCGAACCGCGCGATCCTGCGGCCTGAGGCGCAGGGGCGGCACGCTGCGAGCGCCGCGCCAGGCGCCTGCAAGCCCTGACGCTGGCCAGATGGGCGCCGTCGGCGGTATAGGGGCCGCTCGCGGAGAGCACGCATGTCCGACATCCAGGCGTCCACTGACTCGATGCCCGGCCAGGTGAACGAGGCCGACGTCATCTACGACTGGAACGTGCACGGCGCGTTCTCGCCAAAGCGTGCCCGGAAGCCGATCATCGTCGACGAGACGTTGCGCGACGGGGTCCAGTGCCCCTCCGTCACCGACCCGCCGATCGAGGCCAAGGTCGAGATCGTCCGGTTGCTGGCTACTCTTGGCGTTGACGTCGTCGACATCGGGCTCCCCGGCGCAGGCCCGCGCGCAGTGGCGGACGTCACGCGCCTCGCGACCCTCATCCGCGACGAAAAGCTCCCCATCGCCGCGAACTGCGCAGCACGCACGATCGAGGCGGACATTCGGCCGATCATCGACATCTCGCAGAAGGTCGGCATCCCCATCGAGGTGATGGCGTTCCTTGGCGCCTCCCCGATCCGGCTCTACGCGGAGGGCTGGGACGTCGACCTGCTCGAAACCCGCACTCGGTCGTCGATCCGCCTCGCCAAGCAGAACGGCCTGCCCTGCACCTTTGTGACGGAGGACACGACCCGGTCCAACCCGGAGACGCTGCGCCGGCTTTTTCTCGCGGCGATCGAAGAAGGTGCCGACGGGCTCTGCCTTTGCGACACCGTCGGCCACTCGACCGAGAGCGGCGTTCGCAACCTCTACACCTTCGCGCGCGGGGTGCTGGAGGACGTCGGCCGGGCGCAACCCGACGCGAGCGGTCGACCTGCTGTGCGCCTCGACTGGCACGGCCACAACGACCGGGGCTACGGGCTCTCCAACGCGGTCGCGGCGGTGGACGTGGGTTTTGACCGCGTGCACGGCTGCGTGCTCGGGGTCGGGGAGCGCGTCGGGAACACGTCGCTGGACCTGCTGCTCGTGAACTTGAAGCTGCTCGGCTGGTTCGACGGGGATCTTTCGAGGCTCGCGGAGCTTGTCGACCTGACGTCGCTGCACACCCAGGTGCCGATCCCGGTCAGCTACCCGGTGTTCGGCAAGGACGCGTTCCGGACGGGCACCGGGGTGCACGCCGCCGCGGTCATCAAGGCGATCACCAAGGGCGCGGACTGGCTGGCCGACCGCGTGTATTCGGGCGTTCCCGCGTCGTGGTTCGGGCGGCGCCAGGAGATCGAGATCGGGCACATGGCGGGCGATTCCAACATCATCTACTGGCTGAAGGCGCGAAAGCTGGAGCCGACGCCCGCGCTTGTCGCGGCGATTCGCGAAAAAGCAAAGAGCCATGCGCGGTTGTTGACGGAGGCGGAGGTGTACGCGGTGGTGCGCGGGGGGTAGGGGCTACGGAAGGCGCACGATGGAAATGTGGAGTTCGTCCAACTGCTTCTGGCTGACCTCGCCGGGTGCGCCCATCAACAGGTCCTGCGCGGTGATGACCATCGGGAAGGGGATGACCTCGCGGATGTTCTTCTCGTCCGCGAGCAGCATGACGATGCGGTCGATGCCGGGGGCGATGCCGCCGTGGGGAGGCGGGCCGTAGTGAAACGCCCGGAACAACGCCCCGAAGCGCTTGGCGACCTCGTCGGCGCTGTAGCCGGCGACCTCAAAGGCTTTGACCATGACGTCCGGGATGTGGTTGCGGATGGCGCCGCTGGAGAGCTCCACGCCGTTGCAGACGATGTCGTACTGGTAGGCGAGGATGTCCAGCGGGTCCATCGTGACGAGCGAGGTCATGCCGCCCTGGGGCATCGAGAAGGGGTTGTGCGAGAACTCGATGGCGCCGGTGTCGGGGTTCTTTTCGTACATCGGAAAGTCGACAATCCAGCAGAAGCGGAAGACGCCCGGCTCGTGGAGCTTGAGATCCTCCGCGAGCTTGTTGCGCAGCCGGCCCAGGACGGTCTGCACCTTCTCCTCGGGCCCGCCCATCACCAGGATCGCGGCGTTCTCGGCGTATTCGGGCAGCGCGCGCAGCGTCATGACGGCGCTGGCGTCCAGGAATTTCGCCAACGACCCCTTCGCCGTTCCGTCCGCCTGCGGCACGGCCCAGGCGAGCCCGTTCGCGCCCTGCGCCCGCACGAACTCTGCCAGCCCGTCGTAAAACTTCCGTGATTCACCGCCAACATTCGGGACAACGAGCGCGCGATTCACGCCGCCCTCGCTCACCGCCGCGGCCAGGAACGGCACGGCCCCCATCGCCCCGGCGACGTCCTGGATCTCCATCCCAAACCGCAGGTCCGGCTTGTCGATGCCCCAGCGGCGCAGGGCCTGACGGAAGGGGATGCGCGGGAACGGGGCGCTCACCTTTTTGTCCGAAAAGTGCTGGAACAAGTCGATCATCAGGCGTTCGATGGGCGCAAAGACGTCCTCCTGCTCGACGAACGCCATCTCCACGTCGAGCTGGTAGAACTCGCCGGGCGAGCGGTCGGCGCGGCCATCCTCATCGCGGAAGCAGGGCGCGATCTGGAAGTAACGGTCGAAGCCCGACGTCATCAGCAGTTGCTTGAACATCTGCGGGGCCTGCGGGAGCGCGTAGAAGCGGCCGGGGTGGACGCGCGAGGGGACGAGGTAGTCGCGCGCACCCTCGGGCGAGCTGGCCGTGAGGATGGGAGTCTGGAACTCCAGAAAGCCAAGCTCGTGCATGCGGGCGCGAATGTAGGACACCACTTTTGACCGCAGGACGATGTTGGCGTGCACATTCGGGCGGCGCAGGTCGAGGAAGCGATGCTTCAACCGGTCGGCTTCGGACGCGTTGATGTTCTGCTGAATGGGAAACGGCAGGACGTCGCTCGCGGCGAGCAGCTCAAAAGACGTTGCGCGAACCTCGATCCCGCCCGTCGCCATCTTCGCGTTCGCGCCGCCCTCGGGCCGCGCGTGGACGACGCCCGTGACGCAGATCGTGCTCTCGACGCGCGTGTGCTTCACGGCCTCGTAGAACGGGTCTGACGGGTCGACGGCGATCTGCGTGGAGCCGTAATGGTCGCGCAGCACGAGGAACAGGATCCCGCCGACGTCCCGCACCATGTGCAGCCAGCCCGAGAGGGTGACGGTCTGGCCGATGTGCTCGGGGCGTAGGTCGTTGCAGGTGTGCGTGCGATAGCGGCTCATGCGGCGTGTCCAGGGAGGCCGCGCGGCTATCAAGGAATCAGGCGGCGAGGTACTGGCGGAGGTCCGCGGGCGGCAACTCGACCACCTGCGTGAACCGCAACCCGACCGCGAGGCTGCCGCTGCCGGACTCTTCCGATCCCGGCGCCTCGCCGCCGCCGCTATTGTCGATGCCGAGGTCGGTGGACGCGGGGGTGACCTCGAGGGCTGCCTCCGAGACCTCGGACGCCGCGAGACCGTCAGCGAGGCTCGCGAGCTGGCGAGCCCCTGGCCAATCGTAGGCCTCCCCGAGGAAGTACGCCGCGATCTGGCGCTCCGCATCCAGCAGGGCGTCCTCCGTGCCGGCACCGAAGGTGTCGAACGTGCTCGTCGCCCCCAACGCCGCGCAGACCGCGTTGGTGCCGACGCGGAGGGTTCCCCGCGCGACCACCTCGGCCTCTTCGTACGGCATCCCCGCCCGCTCCTTGGCTCGTTCCGCGCGGTCCTCATCGGTGACGCGGGTCTCCACCGACCGGACCAGCGTGCGATCGGGGAGCGCCGCTGGCGCGAGAGAACCGCCGCCAGCGTCCCCGGTGAACAGGCCCTCCAGGAACGCCATGGCGTCCGGGATCGCCCCGACCTCGACCCAGGTCGAGTCCGAACCCTCCGTGGTCTCCGTAGTCCAGCACGCGAAGATCGTGGCGGTGGTGATGTCAGGGAACGTGGCCTTCGGGATCTCCCCGCGGAGCGCCACCGTGCCCTGGAACTTTGCCCCGAGATCCTTGAGCCCGGGGCCGACCAGGTATTTCCAAAGCCCGAAGTCAAGGTTCACGCTCGCGCCGGCTCCGATGGAAGCAGTCGAGTAGTAGCAGGTGTCGTTGAATCCGTACTTGATCTGCTCCTCGACCGAGACCCCGGCACCGACGCCCGCCGATACCCCAGCAGCCGCTCCCGCATCCGCTGCGATGTCCCCGGCGATCTCCAGACGGTTGGGCATGCTCAGGTTGTGGATGATCATGTCGATCGCCTCGACGAGCGCTTGGCCGGCTGGGTTCAGCGAGAGCCCGCCAAACCCCAGATCCATGGCTTCGGCGGGCAAGTCCCAGCCTGCTTTCACCTCGACGCCAGCTCCGACCTTCGCGTCCGCGCTGACGCCGACGATCCCGACGTCCCCAGCGGCGTGAACAGGACACGTCGCCGCTGCGAGCGCTTCGACCTCCTTGAAACCGGGAAGCTCGACACCCGCTTCCAACATCAGCTTCCCGGCGCCCGCGACCTTGAATCCGTCGCTTCCATGTTCTACGGACGCGCTGGCAGTCATCTCGGCGCCGACCTCCAGCATGATCCCCACCTGGTCGGCGAGGCGGGCCGTTCGCCCGGGCTGCCAGATCACGTCGCGGCAACGGGGAAGCAGCTCGGGTGCGCGACCTTTCACGTCGTCAAACGTCTGACCCTCAAGCCAGTCCAGGGCTGGAGCCTGTGTGAGATTGTTGAGCGCGTAGTCCAACGCTTCCGAGAAGCTCTCGCCCATGGCCCACCCATCGAGGGCCAGGGTTTGGAGCGAGGCGGGTGTTTGAGCCATGAGGTTCGACAGGCCCAAATCCTCCTGCATCGCCTGGTTCCCGTACGGCTGCGTGACCGCGGGGGTTGGCGCCTGCGCAGGCGAGGTGTCCGGCGATGGGGGCTGGCTGGACTGGCTGGACGAGAGGGACATGACGGCTCCGGGGTTCGGAGGGGGTCATGGCAAGGTCCGTGCACACGGGTCTACGCCGATAATTCCTGGGTGACGGACGTCTGACACTGACGGACGTCCGTCGGACGTCCGTCACCCGTCGGGGCGCGGGCCGACACGGGGGTCGCGGGACCGGTGTCAGAACACCGTGCCGAGGCTGAACTGGGGCTTGAACCACGTGATATCGCGGTCCTTGATGTAGGACGGGTTGAACCCGAGATCGACCTGGAGCGGGCCCACGGCCGTCGCCCGTCGCAACCCGATTCCGACGCTGTACCGGAGCAGCGGGTCGCCATCGTTCGAAATGGGCCGTCCCATCGACGTTGTCTGGACGAGCGGGGAGAGCCACCAGACGTTCCCGACGTCCGTGTAAAGCGCCACACGCGTCGACGACCACCCGGTGAGCCCGAACACGTCGAGCGGGACGGTGAATTCCAGGGTTGCCACAGCCGTTGCGTCGCCGCCGGTCGGGACCCAGCGTCCGCCGGAGGTGCGCTCCGCGTAGTCGAGGATGGGATCGAGCGTGTTCGGATAGGCGATGGCCTCGTTGCTGACGAGGTTGGCGGGGCCGAGGGTGTCGAGCCCGAAGCCCCGGAAATTGCCGGCGCCGCCGCCCTGGAAGCGATCCTCGATGGGGAGCACGGACGTGCCGTCGGGCACCCACGCCGCTCCGGATCGTAACCGCAGGAGAAACGATGGTTTTCCGACGGGTACCAGTTGGGTCCAGCTTCCTTCCGCGCGTACGAAGACGACGTCCGAGAGCAGGGGGTCTGTGACGACAAGCGCCGCGCTGCCGACGCCTCCGCGGGTCGGGTTGAACGCGTCGTCGCGAAGATCGAGGAGGAGCGAAAGATCAAGGCCGGATTCCCGGCGTTGGGCGCTCGGGGTCACCGGCGAGGGGTCGACAGCGCTGGCCAACCCGAGCGGGGCCAGCCAGGGATCGCCGTTCACCAACACACCCGGGTCGACGTCGATGAGCTGTCGCCATTGCACCCGGTAGTCGGCGCGCACAGTGGCGTGCTGGCCGGCGCGCAACGACAATCCTGCGGCGATTCCAGACCGCGAAAGCCGCCAGTTTGGCGCCTGCTCTTCTGCACCGAACAGGATGTCCCCGGTGACCGACTCGCCGCTGCCCGGCACGTGCGGGGCTTCGTAGTGGGCGCTCGCGCGGTAGGTCGGGCTTTCGAGGTCGAACGTCCAGCCGTTTCCGAGCCAGCCGATCCCCGCCTGCCCGTACAGGGTGAGAGTGTGGGCGAGGCCGAAGAGGTTTCGGTGTCCGGCCCGGGCGAATACCCGCGCGCCCTGGTCGGTGGCTATTCCGCCGCCGACCTCCGCGTACAGGTTCTTGCGCTCCGCGAGGTCGATGAGGATGTCCTTGACGCGGTCCTCGTCGCCAACGGCGTCCACGCTGACGCGGTCAAACACGCCGAGGTCGTACAGGCGACGCCGGATGTCCGCGAGCGCCTCGGGCGTGATCGGATCGCCCGGTTTGAGTGTGATCTCCCGCTCGATCACGTAGCGCTGGGTGCGGGCGTAGCCGCGGATCAGCACCGCGCGCAGGTAGACGACGGTGCCGGGGGTGACGGTCACGGTCAGGTCGGCTCGGGTGCCGTCGCTGGACGTGGCGAGCGACGTGGTCGCGTCGGCGCCGAGGTAGCCGAGGTCGCCGTAGCGGTCGACGAGCTTGCGGGCGCGTGCATCGATGTCGCTCGGGTTCACGGGCTTGTTGATGAGGTCGGTGTAAACAGCGTTCGCATCGACGTCGCCGACGCCGCCCACGATCGTGACGCTCGCGAGCGAGGTTCGTGGGCCGGGATCGACCTGCACGACGACGTCCTCCGGGGTTGTGCGTGGCCCTGGGCCTGGCGGCGCCCGTTTGGGGTGGTGGACGGGGCTCTTTGTCAGCGCCGTACGCAGAAAGGTCGCGTTGAGGTAGCCTTCTGCTCGATAGAACTCGTGCATGGCGTCGAGGGCCTTGTCGACCGCCTCGGGGGTGACGTGGCCCCGCTCAAACCCGCCGCCCGCCTCGAGGAACGCGCCGCGAAGGTACTTCTGCGTCCAGATCGCGTCGCCGTCCGCCGCATCCAAAGCACCTGGCGGCCCCACGAACCGGATGCTCCCGAGCCGTGACCGGGGCCCCTGCGTGCCCGAGACCGTGAGCACGACGTTGTCCGACGTCGACGCTGTGGCCACCTTGACGTCGGCCGCGAGGTGGCCGTCCGCGCGCAAGGCGGTGTTCAGCGAGTCGGTGGCGTCGGGATCGAAGGTGCGGGTGAGGCGAGCCCCGTCGGAGAGGCCGAGGGTCTGCACAACCACCCTTCGGGTGAGTCCGGAGTCGCCGGTGTCGATCGTCCAGACCCGCCGTGAGTCGATGAACACGGCAGCGACGCCCTTGTCGTCGACGCCCATCGACACCCGCGCCTCGTAGCGGCCGCCCGCGCGGTCCCGATGCAGGTTCTTGGCCAGCGCATCCCGGGCCGCGCGCAGGTTCGCGTCCGTCCACGTGAGCCCCGGCGCGATGTGGTTGCTGGCGAGCAGCAGACGGGCTTCCCAGCCCGGGATCGCCCCGCCTGTATCAAGGTTCAACGCCGTTATTCGATTCGCCTGGCCCTCCGTGACGTCGATGCGGACGTCCACGCCATCCGGCTCCCCGTCGGGGCGGAGGCGGTCGCCTGCCTTGATCCGGGCTTGTGCGTGGGGCCAACCACGGGCGGCGTAGGCGTCGTGGACCCCAGACGCCAGCGCGCTCACATCCTCGGGAAACCACGAGCCCCCGCGACCGAGCCGGATGGCGGCCAGCAATTCGCGGTCGGGGAGGTGTGGGTTTCCCGCGATCACGAGGCTCTGGATGGTGTCCGGCGGGTAGATCTTGTAGTCGACGTGCACGGCGGCGATGGGGTTGCCGTCGGCGCCGAACGCGGGCCAGGGCTCGACATCCACCTCCACCTGAACGATGTGCGCGACCCGGTAGAGCATCGCGAGGTCCTGGCGTACATCCTGTGGATTGTAGTGGCCATCCTGCTGGACGCGCAGCAACGGCTCCAGGTTCTCGTCGGGCAGGCCCCCGCGACCGGCCGAGAGCGTGCGAAGGGCGATGAGCTGGCCCGTGTAGCGGGTCGGGAGTGGCGCGTCCGAGGGTGCCGGGTACGGCGTGGCGAGGGATGATCCCGCCTCCGTGCCGGGCGCCGCGGGCGCGGGCGGGTCCGGATCGGCCAGGGCGGGCGGGGCGACGGCGAGGAGCAGCGCCACGGCCGATCCAAAGCGTCCGGTGACGCTCAATTTCCCTCCACCCGGAGCTTCAAATCCAGGCCGGCAGCGGCGCCAACGGGCAGGCTGCGCCCCTCCTGCTCGGTCGAGAGCCAGGTGGATGCATACAGCCGCTGCGCGATGCGGCGTTCGACTGAAAGATACCATTCACGGCCGACATTCTGCGTCAACCCCGTCTCCATGGTGACCTCGAAGCCGCCGAGCTCCTTCTGGGCGACGAGCCGGAGGTCGGACGACACCGTCGGCGTGCCCCGCTCGGTCACCCCGCTCACCAGGTTCCAGCGATCCACCACGAAGATGTTCGCGCGCGAGAGCGGTGTCTGCCCGAGCAGCAGGTCCCCGGTCTCCGCCAGCAAGGCCGTCCCCAGACCGCCGGTGCGCTCCAGCTCCTCGCGTGTAACGCCGAACAACAGCAAGGCGTTGATGTCGGCCTGCGACTGGTAGGGGTCGGACGACGTCGTCGTTCGCCAGTCGGAGAACGGCCCGTTCACCATGTAGTTGATGTGGTAGTCCTGGTCGGACGAATGGATGTCCGTCTCCAACAGGATGTCGAGGTCCGGATCGAAGGTGTACGGATCGATGTAGCGGATTTCACCGCGGAATATCTCGAATTCCCGGTCGTTCAGGTACATGCGCCCGCCAGGGGCGAGGTTGATCTCGCCGACCATGCCCGGTCGCGACGTATCGCCGACAATCGTGAGGTTGCACGACGCATCTGCGTCCGCGACGTTGTTCCGGAGCTTCAGCGTGGTCTCCCGGGTCGCATCCGAGCACGGCGCCGACCCGGAGCAGACCGCGAGGTCCATCCCGAAGTAGTTGCTGTTGGGATCGGGCGCGGCGGCCGTGAGGCGTTGCTGCCGCAGCGAGACGACCTCGGACTCCCAGTCGATCCGGTCCTTCCATTCCATGTCGAGGATGTGGATCTCGCCGTGGAGGAGCAGGGCGTCGACGGGGCCGTCGAAGGTGAGGTCCGCGTCGCCCCGCATCGGCGGGAGGTAGTCGAGGTATTGGAGCTTGCTATCGGCCAGTTTGCCGCTGAGGGAGTACCGGCTCGGCACCCAGTCCACCGCGGCGATCGTGGAAGGCGCGCCGACGAATGTCCCGCCGCCAACATTGGCTTTGACGTTGGTAAGCGTGTAGCCCCTGGCGTTGGCTGCGATGTCTGCCGAGAGGCTCTCAAAGGTGGCGGGGAAGTACCCGCTGCGGAAGCTGGCGTTCCGTATTTTGGCGGCGATGTTCACCGACTCCACCGCGGTGCTGTCGATGCGCAGCGTCAGGTCGGCAAGCCCACGTGACTCCGCCAGCTCGGGGACCACGGCGCGGAGCAGATCCAGGTTCACCTTGCCGGATCCCTCAAACAAAACGGGTGGGAGCTTGGAGTCGCTCGCCGCGCTGGCGGGGGCGGCGCGCCCAGCGAACGTCACCCTCGTCCCATCGTTGCCGATCAGCGTGACCGGCGGCACGTCAAACGCGCCTCCGTGCAGCGAAAATGCCCAGGCTGCCTCGTTCTTGAGCTGGTGTTCGCCCCACGAGAGCGCCACGTTGGCGAGGCTGCCGTCGATGTCGACCTGCGTCGGGTGGTCGCCGAGCTGGCCGGCGAGGTCCAGGGTTCCGGTCAGCTTCGCGCTGATCGGCGTGCCGTCGGGCGCGCGCGGGTGGAAAAAAGCGAAGGGGAAGTCGGTGAACTTCGCGTGGAGCGCGTAAGGCTGCTCGTCGTGGAGGCCAAGGGTGCCGTCGACCGCACCGGCCCCGCCGAGCAGGTCCCCGGTCCAGGCGAGCGTGTCCAGGGGATCGGTGACTGGCGCGCCCGTAGCCCGGTGCGTCGTCTGAAAGCGAAACGTGGTGTCCGCGATGGGCTCCCCGAAGACCGAGACATGCCGCAGGGCGATGCGGCCCCGCGGCTCCCAGTCGTAGAGCGTGCCGCCGACCTGCGCGTCGAGCACCGCGTCACCGTTGACGCCAAGCCCCGCCGCGTGGGCGAGTCGCTCGATCGCCAGGCCGTCGCTCAGGATCTCCAGGTTCATCGCGAAGCCCCGCTTGACCGAGCCGCGAGCGCTGACCGACTCGCCGTGGGGTCGCGTCATGCGGAGCTTGTCCAGGCGGAATTCGCCGTCGACCATGGCGCCGTAGAGCTCGCCGCCGGTGGTCGGCTCGCCCCACAGCGTGCCCGCACCAAGCTGCAGGTGCGCGGGACCGTTCAGGTTGTACGGGGTGCCGTCCAGCGTGATGTCCCCCGTCAACGCCGCGTCGAAGTTGCCGAGGTCGACGAAGATGCCGGTGAGGTCGCGCGCGTGGCCGTCGACGATGTGGAGGTCGGTGTCGATGCGCTCGTCGTGCATCAGGTCGATGCCGAAATGGCCGGTGTAGTTCGTGGCACCCACGGTGGCGGCGATGCCGTCGAAATCGAGCCGCTGCATGTCGGAGGAGAACGCGGCCGTGAGGGTGTCGGCGAGCGCAAGGTCGAACACGCGCAGGCCCTTCGCCACCACTGCACCCTCGGCCGTGAGGTGCGAATATGGACCTTCGAGGACGCCTTTGACCGCTGCCGTCCCGCCAAGCTCCAGGTCGTTGAGTGGCGCCAACCAGGAAAGGTCGAGGTTGGGAAGGTCGACGTCCACGTGCAGCGGCCCGTCGTCAAGAAAGCCGATGTCGGCGACGACGTGGCCGTACGTGGGTCCCGCGCGGAGCTGGCGCGCGTCGAGCACCATGTGCTCGGGGGTGATGACGAGGTCGCCGACCAGGGAGCCGCCGGAGACGGCGAGGAGCGTGTCGTGCTGCTTCCAGACGGGCGCGTCACCCACTTCGAGCTTCTGCAGGTCGATCTCAAACGGGCCGACGAGCCGGAATGGCACGATGGACCCGGTCACATTCGTCTCGACGTCGGCGCTGAAATTCACCCAGGGCGTGGGGGCGACGCCAACGTCGGAGAGGATCGAGGCGAGCGAGACGCTCTCGGCCCGGACGGTCGCGCCGATGGTCGCGTCGCCGAGGTTGATGTTCGCGTCCACGCTCACGTTGCCCGGGCCCCACGTCATCTCGGCGCCCTCGATGAGCGCGTGCGGGACGGGTCCCGCGAGGTCGAGGCGCCAGGGGCCGTGCAGGTCGCCGAACTTCCGGGGCACGCCGAGATGGAGCGTGAGCCCGTCCAACGCCAGCTCTCCGCTGATCTGCGGATCGGCGGGGGTGCCGGCGAGGGTGGTGTCGACCGCGAGGATGCCGTCCGTCCACCCCTCGGCCGGCCGGTTCCAGTCGGGCAAGCCCGGCGTGAGGCCGGGGAGCTGCACCAGGAGCGAGAGATCGCCGGTGAGCGTGTGTCCGAGCCAGGCGTCGAGGTTCCCGGCGAGCGTGGCGATGGGGAGGTTGCGGGGATCGGAGCCCGGGCGGAGGCCGATCTGGATCGTTGGAAGGGTGACGCGCTCCGGCGTGAGCGCGATCTGACGGAAAATGACGGGGGCTTCGTGGAGATCGAGGTCCCCGGCGGTCACGCGAACGTCGCCGAGGGTCAGGTCGGCCAGGGAGGCGGAGGAGGGCGTGAGGTCGATGCCGTCGACCATGACGGTCCAGCCGGGGCCGGCGTCGGTGCTCGGACCGTCGACGTGCAAGGAGCCTGACACGACGCGCAGCTCCTCCCAGGGAAAACGGGTGAGCGGCTGCGAGGCGCCCGAGCCCGAGAAGATCGTGGTTGTGTTTCGGAATTCCCGCAGCCCGTCGGCGTCGAGGTGGAGGTGGACCTTCGGCCGCACGAGCGCGAGCGTGCGGAGGACGGGTGCGCCGATTCCGGGCAGGGGACCGGCGTTCTCGTCCCAGCCCAGCGCGAGCGTGACGGCGTCGGCATGAACGATGGTGTCGTTGGTGGCGGGATGGGCGACGTCGATGCCAAGCACCGAGACGCCGCCGGGGCCGAAGCTCAGCCCCCCGACCGTCGCCCGCTCCCCGCTCAAGCCCTCGATCGTCGCCTCGACCGCCCGGCAAGCGAGGTCCGAGGCGGCGTCTGACCGCAGGACCGCCACGGCCGCCACGAGCGCAGCGGCCGGCCAGAACAACCAGCGGATGCGCGATCGGCGGGGCACGGAGGGGTTTATCCGAAACACGCCGGGGGCGGTCGGGCTCGATCGGGGGGCAGTAGGGATCGGCCGGTGCAGCCCTCAAGGTCGCCATCCGAGGCGTGGGGGAGGAGCGCGATCATGCGGGGATCACACAGCTTTTCTGGGGAGCAGTGGTGGGAACTGGCGAATCTACCACAATTGCGGAGAGCACTTCTGGTACATCTCCGATGTACCAGAAGTG
>CAIMSU010000261.1 GCA_903844155.1 uncultured Pseudomonadota bacterium
GAGTCCGGAAGCGCCGCTCGGTGGCTTGGAATTCATCGAATTCGTCAGCGGGGGGTAGGCCGTCCCGCAGGGCGGCCGGAGGGGGCGCCTTCAGCGCCCCCTCAAAAGAGAAGGTAGCGTCTCGATCTGAACGCGATCTCGGGCGAAGGGTACCCGGTAGTTTCATGATAGGGCCCCAGCCTGGAGTTCCCATGACCATCCGTGTCTTCCTGCTCTCGCCGCTCGCTTCGATGAAGGGCGAGCACCTGCCCACCGCCGCGATGATCCTCGAAGGGGAGCTCGTCGAGGTGACGGCGTTCGGCGTGCGTCTCCGGGTGAAGCGGTGGATGGACGAGAAGGGCAAGGAGCTGACGTCGGACCCGCGGGATCTGGTGATCCCGGCCGGGAAGGTCGATCACATCGCGTACCGGTAGGTGAGGGGCAGGTCGGCACTGCAGCTCTGCGCGCTGCTCGGGGCGTGCTCGCACCCAACGGTCGGGCGGGTGCTCGGTTCGGACGGGAACCCGGTCGCAGGCGCGTTGGTGCATTCGGAGCGGTGTGATGGGGTCACGGCCGACGACGGACGGTTTGTCTTGCCGTGCGCCGCGACCTCTGGAGACCTCGCGATCTCGCAGCCAGGGTTCCTCTCCGCGACGGTGCGCCTCGGCGGCGACGTGGTTCCCGACCTGGTCCTGCAGAAGATCCCCGTCGAAGCCGGGGTGTACGCCCTGGTGGACGACCGGCTGACGGAGGTGCCGCGGGTGACGGTGTCGAGGCGGCCTGGTGAGGGTGGGGGCTCCGCCTGGTGCGTCGATGCCGACGCCGTGGGCCTGAAGGCGAGCGCCGGACCGCTACGCCTGCTCGACAACCACGACGTTGACTGGCGGCTCTTCTCCGTGCCTGCCGACGGGTGCCCCTACCGCGTGCAGCCCGGCGACGGCGCGTACTGGACCAGCCCCACGCCGGGGATCGCGGTCGCGCGGGGGAGCGAGGTGGCACCGGGGCGCTCGTGGGTCGACGTGACGTTGCAGCCCGGGCGCTACGTGCTCCTGGACTGGTACGTTGGCGCTCCGGTGCCCGCCGCGGACGATGCGGCCGCGGACACCTGGCTCGGGCGCCTCATCACCGTCCGGTGAGGACGGCGTTAGATCTGCGCCCCATGCACATCGAACAACGACGTGGTGGCTTGACCGAGACGCTCCACCCCGTCTCCGCCGCGCTGTGGGCAGACGGCGCCGTTCGCTGGTCCGTTGGGCCCGACATCGCGAGCTTCTGGCGTTCGGGCTGCAAAGCCCTCCAGTTGACGTCGTCCCTGAACAACCTGCCGGCCGAGATCGTGGCCGGGCTGACGGAGCAGGAGCTGGCGATCGGCGCTGCATCCCACTCTGCCGAGCCGTTGCACGTTGAACGGGTAGTCGGGCTGCTGGATCGCTTCGGCCTGACCGAGGCTGACTTGCGCTGCGGCGCCCACCGGCCGATGCACGAGCCGAGCGCGCGGGCGTTGGAGCGAAAGGGCGAAAAGCCGTCGCAGCTCCATAACAATTGTTCGGGAAAACACACGTTCATGCGCGCTGCCGCCCGGTATTCCGGGTGGCCGGCCGACTACCGCGATCCGGACCACCCCCTGCAGCGCGAAAACCTCGCGCGCATGACGGAGTGGATGGGCGAGGCGCCTGCCGTCGCTGTCGACGGATGCGGCGTTCCGAGCTTTCATGGCCGGTTGAGCGCCATGGCGCGCGCCGTGGCCCGGCTGGCCGAGGAGATGGGGACGCGTGCTGTCCCCGGGACCGGCACCACGGCCAGGATCGGCTGGGCGATGCACCGGAACCCGCGGTTCATGAGCGGGGAGGGCCGACTGGATCTGCTCGTTGTCGAGGGGGCGACGGAGCCGCTGACCGTGAAGGTCGGGGCGGAGGGATTGTTCACGATCGCGCTGCCCGATCGTCAGGCCGGGCTGGTGGTGAAGTGCCACACGGGCAACGACGCCGCGTTGGCGGTCGCGGTCGCGGCCGTCCTCGACCGCGTCTACCCGGGGATCCTCCGCGCGGACGCTGTTGGCGGGTGGTCGTGGGGCACGGTGCTGAACGTTGTCGGGGTTCGGGTGGGCGATCGTCGCGCGGTCTGGTAGGGAGACCGGTCATGCACGACGTCTGGAACACGCCCTACGAACGTCCGATCCGGTCGCGCTACCTCGATCCGCTCGATGTGGTGTGGCTCGCCACGGCCCGCCGCCTCGGCTTGCGCGTGCGCCGCAACCCCGCGATCTTCTCAGCGACGAATGGCGAGGGCCTGCTGGAGCTCGGTCCGCGCGACACCCTCGATCCCGACGACACGACGGCGCAGATGATCTTCCACGAGATCTGCCACTGGATCGTCAACGGCGCCGACGCGATCCACCACCGCGACTGGGGGTTTGCCCTGCAGGCGGATCTGGACTGGCGTGAGCACGCCTGCCTCCGCCTTCAGGCCGCGCTCGGGGACAGGCACGGGCTCCGGCTGATCCTCGCGCCCACGAGCCAGTTTCGCGCCTACTTCGACGCGATCCGGGCCGACCCCTTTGTGCCGCTGCCCGACGCCGAGCTCGCCGCGCACGGGAGCGACGCGGAGCGAGAGGCGCGGGTGTGCGAGCGCGCCCGGACCGCGCTTGTGGACGCCGACGGTGAGCCCTGGGGGGGCGCCGTGTCGGCCGCGCTGACCGCCACGGCGCAGTTCTCGTCCATGCTCCAGCCCTTTCTCGCGGCCTACGCGAGTGATGTCGATGATGACCCACTCGCTTCGCTCTGGAGTGGCTAGGTGCCCGTCTTCCGCCTGAACGAGCTGCCGATCTTTCCGCCCGCGCACCTCGCGGAGCAGGGCCTGCTCGCGGTCGGCGGAGACTTGTCGACGCAGCGGCTGATCGCGGCTTACCAAGCCGGAATCTTTCCCTGGTACACCGAGGGCGAGCCAATCTGGTGGCACTCGCCCGACCCGCGTTTTGTGCTGGAGCCCGCCCAGCTTCACGTGCCCCGCTCGCTGGAGAAGATCCTGCGGCGCGGCGACTACGAGATCCGCTTCGACACCGCGTTCGCGGACGTGATCAAGAACTGCTCCCAGCGGGCGCGGCCGGGCCAGCGCGGGACCTGGATCACCCGCGCAATGCAACGCGCGTACATCGCGCTTCACGAGCTTGGCCTTGCCCATTCCGCCGAGGCCTGGCAGGACGGCAAGCTCGTCGGCGGCCTGTACGGCGTGAGCCTTGGCGACGTGTACTTTGGCGAGAGCATGTTCGCCGTGGCGCCGGACGCGTCCAAGTGCGCGTTTGTGACGCTGGTGCGCTGGCTCGTGGCGTCTGGCGTCCAGCTCGTCGACAGCCAGGTCCACACCGAGCACCTGGAGCGCTTTGGCGCCGAGGAGTGGCCCCGGGAGCGCTACCTGGCGCGGTTGGCCGAGCTGGTTCACGCGCCGACGCGGTCGGGGATCTGGGATGTCCGGGTGCCGCGGCGGCCGGCGGAGCAGTAGGGACGCACGTGTTTCCTCCCCTTTCGGGGGGAGGTGCCCCGAAGGGGCGGACGGGGGCCTCGCCGGGTAGAGTGCGGGGATGCGCCTCTATCCCTCCTTCCCCGGCCACCGCGCCCTGGCCTCGTCTGCCGTCCTCCTCCTCGCATCGGCCTGCACGGGCAAGACCGAACCGGTGAACACCGCGCCGACCTGCACGATCACCGCGCCGACCGACGGCGAGGTGTTCCTCTCGGGGGCCGACGAGACGCTCACCGCCGACATCGCTGATGCGGACGGGGACACGCCGACCTCGATCTACTGGACCACGACCGCGAGCGGTCCCATCGCCGACGGCGCGGCCACGGACGCCGTGCTCCCAGACGGCGCGCAGATCGTGACCGTCCAAGCGTCGGACGGGCATGGCAACGATTGCAGCGCATCCGTGAGCATCGTCGTCGACCAGGCGCCGACGGTCACCGTCCAGTTCCCATTGAACCTCGCGAAGGTCGCCTCGGCCACGCCCCTCGGGCTCTCCGCGCTCGTCACCGATCCGAACGACGTTGCCACGGACCTCGTCGTCAGTTGGACCGACTCCGTCGCCGGTGCGCTTGGGTCGTCGAACGCCGGAAATGACGGTGTCGCCACGCTCGTCGCGCAGCTCGCGTCCCCGGGCCCGCACACGCTCACTGCGACCGTCACGGACCCGGCGGGCGCCACGGCCGTCGCCTCCGTGGACGTTTCCGTCGACTCACCGCCCGGAGCGCCCACGCTGGCGATCTCCCCGGGTTCGCCCGCCACTGCAGACGACCTCGTCGCCAGCGTGACAGCCGACTCCGTCGACGCCGATGGCGACGCCGTGACGTACTCGTGGCTGTGGTACCTGAACGGCACGCTCTCCGACGCGAGCACAACCGACACCTTGCCGGCCTCGGCGACCACGAAAGGCGACGTCTGGACCGCTCGCGCCGTGCCGAACGACGGGGTGATGGACGGGGTCGCCGGCGAGGCCAGCGTGACAATCGGGGACACGGCGCCGACGATGCTGTCGCTCACGCTCTCGCCGGACCCGCTGCACTCCAACGAGAACGCGACCGCGGTGCCCGTGGCCGAGGACGTCGATGGCGACACGATCACCTACACCTGGGTGTGGGGTGTGGACGGTCGTCACGTCATCGACACCGCGGACTCCCTCGGCGGGTTCAATTTCTCCCGTGGGCAGACGGTGAAGGCGACGGCGACACCGTCGGACGGCGAGCTCTCCGGTGACCCGATGGCCGCCTCCGTCGTCGTCGTCAACAGCCCGCCCGACAACGTCGTCCTCAGCGTGACGAACGCGCCCATCGTCGGTCTCACCGACATCGTCTGCAGCGTGACCAACGCCGGTCACGACGCCGATGGCGACCCGATCGCGCTGACGTTTGCGTGGACGGTCGACGGCACCGCGTTCACCGACACCACCACGACCGTCAATGCCGGGGACACGGTGCCCGCCGCGGCGACCAGTGAGGGCGAGGTCTGGACCTGCAGCGTCACCCCGAACGACGGCTACGAAGACGGCGTTGCAGCGACATCGTCGGCGACCGTGCGCGCGTGCGCCGGGGGCGACGTGACCTGCCCCGTGGCCGACTGCCAGGCCGCGCTCGACGGCGGCGGGAGCGGTGGCGACGGCCTCTACTGGCTCGACATCGACGGCACGCTCGGCGCGCCCGTCCAGGCCTGGTGCGACATGACGCACGCCGACGGCGGCTGGACGCTGGTCGAGTCCTCCAGTGACGACGGAGTCGCGACGTTCACCTGGGACAACACCGCGCTTACCGACGACGTCGGCACGGCCGACGGGACCGGCGACTACCGCGGCGAAGGCCTTGCGGGGCTCGGGTTCGTCGACCTCCTCGCCGTTCACGCGCCTTCGGGTGTGTGGGCCAGCTACTCGCCGGGGACCGGCGGGACGCTCGCGGAGTTCCTCGCTGGGCAGCCAACGGACCCCGTGACAGCGTCGCCCATGGTGGATGGCACGCTCGCCGTGGCGGGCACATTGTGCAGTACGGACCTTGGGTACAACGTCGTGGACGCGAGCGGTGGGGGCGACAGCTACGGGCCGACCTGGTCCGTCGACCCGGGGACGGGTTGTGGGACGGCGCCGGGGGCGAACGGCGGGATCGGGCCGGACGAAGCCGATAGTTTGGCAGAGTCGCCGGCACGCGGATTTGGGGCGGCGCTGGGGCTGAACACGGGCACGCCGGGCGCGGGCGAGAACCGGATCGCGATCTACGTCCGCTGAGCCCGGGATAAACCACGGCGATGCTCTACCCCGAAGTCCCCCCGACCCGCACCGGGATGCTCCGCGTCTCCCCGCTCCACGAGATCTACTGGGAGGAATGCGGGAATCCGACGGGCATCCCCGCCGTGTTCGTCCACGGCGGCCCGGGTGCCGGCTGCGATGCCGTCCACCGGCGGTTCTTCGACCCCGCCCGCTACCGCATCATCCTGTTCGATCAGCGTGGGTGCGGGCGCTCCAAACCGCACGCCGAGCTGGCCGAGAACACGACCTGGGACCTGGTCGCCGACATGGAGCGGATTCGTGAGCTGCTCAACGTCAAGTCCTGGCTGGTGTTTGGCGGGAGCTGGGGCAGCACGCTCGCCCTCGCGTACGCGGAAACGCACCCGGAGCGCGTCCGGGCGCTGGTCCTGCGCGGGATCTTCCTGCTTCGCGACTGCGAGATCCAGTGGTTCTACCAACAGGGCGCGAGCTGGCTCTTTCCCGACTACTGGACGGACTACCTCGCGCAGATCCCCGGTGAAGAACGTGGTGACCTCGTCGTCGCCTACCACCGCCAGCTCACCTCGCCCGATCCGGCCGTCCGTCTCGCCGCGGCGAAGGCCTGGAGCATCTGGGAGGGGCGCACGTCCAAGCTGCTGACGAGCCCGGACATGGTCGACCACTATGCCAGCGACGAGTTCGCCCTCGCCTTTGCCCGCATCGAATGCCACTACTTCATCCACCGCGGGTTCTTCGCCCGCGACGATCAGCTCCTTGCAGACGTCGGGCGGATCCGGCACATCCCGGCCGTCATCGTCCAGGGCCGGTACGACGCGGTGTGCCCGATGAAAAGCGCGTGGGATCTGCACGAGGCCTGGCCTGAAGCGCGCCTTCTGGTGGTGCCGAACGCGGGACATAGCGCCTTTGAGGACGGGATCCTCGCGGGGCTGGTGCAGGCGACCGACGATTTCGCGCGCACGCTGGGATAGTTCTGTCACCCTCGCCGCATGGCCGCGCGTCACCCAGTGCAATAAACCGCGTGCATGCGCGCTCAGCGGCCCCAACACGCCTCCGCGGGCTCTGATTGACGCTGGCCTTGTGGCGCGGTCCGATCGTCGGCGCCCTCCTGGCCGGAGGGCTGGCCCTGCTCTCCACCGCGATGGACTGGCGAGGCACTGACTGGGTTGGCACGCTGGTTCCTCCTCCACAATTGGGGGCTGTGCTGGTGACGGGGCCGATGGCCGAAGCGGTCGCGTCGGCGCGGGCGGCGGGCGCTGACCCGGTGTACGGGGCCTTTCCGAGCGGGAGCAAGTGGTTGGCGGGGGCGACGGGCGAGCCGGTGGGGCTCGAGCAGGACTCGCGCGGGAGGATCCGGACGTACAACGGTGAGGAGCTGCCGCTCCCGGAGGGGCTGCGCGGCGTCGTCGGCATGACGGCCGACCAGCTTGCGGGCGACGGGCAGTTCCTGAAGGACCGGACGGTCGTGGTCGTCGACGCGGACGCCGTGGCGGGAGACGAGGTGCTCGTGCCGGGGGTGGCGGAGCCGGTGGACCGTGGGCGGGTGCTGGCCGTTGCGCTGGGGTCGGCGGCGTCGGGCGCGTTCCTGCATGCGCCGGCAGCCGGGGTGGTGGTGGGTGGTGTGGCGGCGTCGGCGCTGGTGTGGGGGTTCGGCCTGGCCCGGCTTGCGCCCGATCGCGCGGTGATCGCGGGCCTGATCGCGGGGGTGCTCGCGCTGGCGCTTGTGGTGGCGGCGCGCGTGGCACGCGTCGACCTGCCGCTCGTTCCGCTCGTTGGGATGTGCCTTGTGCCCGCAGCCGTCCGCTACGTGGACGCGGCGACCGCGGCGTTCGCAGCGCTCGACCGCGTTGCCTGGCGGGTGGGCCGGAACCCCGCGGCGGCGCAGCTCCGAGCGCAGATCGCGGGGCGTGCGGCGTTGGCGGCGTTGCACGGAGAGGGTGCTGTGGTGTGGGGGGACGCGTCGCCCCCCACCATCGTCGCCCGTGCGGGACGAACGCCGGTCGTGCCCGAGCTGGCTTCCCTCCCCACCAAGAGCGAGTGGCGGGAGGGCTTCTGGATCGTGCCGGTCCACCACGAGGGCCGTGCCATCGGCGCGATCGGGCTGGTCAGCCCCGCCTCGGATCCGCTTCGCGGCGAGCTCCTCGGCCCCCTTGCCGGTGGCTTGAAGCCCTCCGCGCTCCCGAGCTACCCCGAGCTCCGGGCCACCCTCGCGGTCAGCGCCGTGGAGCGCGCGGCCGAGTCGTCGCGGTGGTGGGAGATGGTGCTCGCCGATGCAGGCCTCTACGCGGGGGTGTTCTCGCTCGGCGGGGACCTGATGGTGATGAGCCGGGGCTTCGCCGACTGGGTGCGGCCGAACGACGCAAACCCGCTCACGGCCGCGCTCGCGCGCATCGTTGGCGGCACCGATCGCGACAACCTGCGCGCCCTCCGAACGGCGCTGACGGGGCGGAGCGCGCGCGTGCTGACGGAGGACGGGCGACAGGAGCTGCGGGTCACGCAGATCGTGTCGGGGCGGGTTCCGCAGGGCTTCCTGGTCCTGGTGCTGCCCATCGGCTCGGCGGCGGATCGCTCCGAGCGCGCGCGCCTGCACGAGGCGCTCGTCCGGGTGACCGAGCGGTTGGGGCCAGAACGCGCTGCTGCCCTCATCGTCGATGCTCCCGGCCTGGCTCAGCCCATCGCAGCCCCGGCCGCAGAACTTGAGGAGATGCTGTACGAGCTCCTCGACGGGTGCCTCGCCCGCAACGCCCGCGCGATGATCCGCGTTCACGCGGAATACCATGGTCTCGCATTGGAGATGACGGTGGTCCCAGAACGGCTCGACTCCGGAACGCTGCGCACGCTGCGCGAGGAGCTCGACATGCTCATGCGGCCGTTGGAGGAGCTTGGTGCCACGGTTGAGCCGGTCGCGTTTTCGGGAGACGGGCTCGTCCAGGTTGCCCTCTTCCCTTTCCATGCCCGAAGCTAGGACCCGATGAACTTCCTCTTCATGCCCGCCTCCTCGATCGATGCCTCGATCGTCGGCCCGGTCATCCTGGGCTTGATCGTCCTGTGGGCGTTCCTCGAGACGCTTGGCTGGAACTTCACCGGCATCGTCGTCCCCGGGTACCTCGCCTGCGTCCTCGTGCTGCAGCCGGTCACGGCGGCGTTCATGGTCGGCGAGATCCTGCTCGCCTGGCTCGTGGTCGTCAGCGTCTCCGACCACATCTCGCCGAACTGGCCTTGGACGCCGTTTTTCGGGCGAGAACGGTTCTTTCTGGTCCTCGTCGTGTCGGTCGGGGTGCGCGTTGCCGTGGAGGGTGGCCTGCTGCCGTTCCTCACGCCGGACAGCGGGAGTCTGTCCACAGCGCTGCATTCGATGGGCTTTGTCGTCGTGCCGCTGGCCGCGAACGCCCTCTGGCGCACGGGGCTCGGCCCGGGCATGACGCGCCTTGGCGTGCCTGTCCTGATCGTGTGGGCGCTGCTGAAGTTCGTGATCCTGCCGTACACGTCGATCTCGCTGCAAGGCTTCCAGCTCGTCTACGAGGACCCCTCGCTGAGCTTCCTGTCGAGCCCGAGGGCCTACATCCTGCTGCTGTTCGGTGCGTTCGTCGGCAGCACGGCGAACCGGCGCTTCGGGTGGGACTTCGGGGGCATCAGCGTCTCGGGGCTGCTCGCGCTTTGCTGGCTTTCGCCATGGCGAATCGTGACGACGCTCGCCGAAGCCGTCTTCATCGTCGTCACGTACCACGCCGTGGTGCGACTGCCCGGGTTTCGCAACGCGAACATCTCGGGCGGACGCCCGTTTGTCCTGGCTGCCGCGCTCGCGTTCCTGGCGAAGGCGCTGTTTGCCCGTGGGCTCGCCTACTGGCTGCCGGACCTCGGCGCCCAGCAGTTCTACGCGTTCGGCTACCTGCTCTCCGCCCTGATCGCGCTGCGCTGCATCAAGTACGGCGACCTGTGGCGTCCCATCTTCTCCGCGGTCGTCACGAGCTTCCTGGGGTTTGTGACCGGGAGCGCCGTCGGCTACGCGTTGGCAGTAGCGCTGCCGCCGCCCGCGCCGGAGGCGCTCAAGGAGACAGCCGCGGCGACGACGTCGTGGGCCATCGAGCTCTGGCGCGGCACCGTTCGCACTCCGACGGGCGAACCGGCGCTGGCGAGCACGCTGCTCTCAGCCCGAAAGGACGCGGTGTACGGCGTCGGCGGAGAGGCGGGCGCCGGCTTCTGGAACCGGGATGGGGCGAAGAACCTCGCGGTTGTCGTGATCAACAACACCGACCTGGCGCCGGCGGTGGCGGCGGGCCTGGCCGAGAAGCTGGACGCGCGCGCCGCGCTCGTGTGCGCGAAGAGCGGGCCTGAGTGCGAGCAGGACATCAAGGATCTCGGCGGCGAACTCCCGGTGCTGCGGGTTGAGCGGGTGACGGGGAGCGAGCCACCCGCGCTGACTGCACCCGGGCAGCTCCCCCCCGACCTCCAGGTAGGCGTACTCCGTGCGCTTGAGAGCGATCTTCGGATTGACGTCGGCGGGACGCGGGACACGCGGGTGCGGCTCTCCAGGGACGGGTGGAACGCCGCCGCAAACCTTGGACTTGACGCAACGCCGGCGCCGCTTGTGGGTGTGGTGGCGGACCCGCCCGGTTGGCTGACGGTCTCGGACTTCGAGGAATCCACGCTGCTTGCCATGCAGGGGGCGCTCTTCGGGCCGATGCAGGTCTGGCAGAGCTCCGGTGACGAGCAGCAGCTTCGCATCGCCGCAGCGGCGGCGCGCGCGTTCGGGCTCACGCTCCGGCGAATCGGCCCGCTTGCGGTCGTCGACGGCCCGGATTGGCGCGTGATCGTGCGCACCAGCTCGCCCGGCGATGTGCGGGACGGGAACCTGCTGATCATGTCGCCCGGGTCCTCGGACGAGCCCACCACCCTCCCCGCCATGTTCAGCCTCGGCGAGGCCATGGGCGCCTCCGCTTACGTGCTCGACAGCGCGCCGACCCTCACGTCCGAGCACCTTCCGCGGGTGCGCCCGTCCCAGGTCGCCCTGCTGCGCTTCCTGATGAACGCCGACGGCGCAACGCGGAAGAACACCCAGGTGCTGAGCATCCGGGACGTGAACGATCAGCTCGACATCGGCGGCGACATCGTCACCTCCATCGGCCGCCCGCTCGCCACCGCGGACGCCCTTGCGAACGCCGTGCCGCCCGTCCTCACCGAGGTCGAGGCGCTCGCCGCGCGCAGCGGCCTGAACACCGCCCGCTACGACGGCGCCGGGCTGCGGATCACCCTGCAGGACCCCTTCGATCCGGTGCGGTACGCAGCGCGCGCTTCACAGGGCGACGATGCCCACGTGGCCGTGTTCATCGGGCCGAACGCGCGGGCCCGTTTCCGTCGGCCCGAGGTCGACCCCAAGTTCGGGCCGCTCCTGCTTGGCCTCGGCGAACAGCCGCTCTCGGCCTACGCGGAGTCCGACTTCGTCGAGCCGGATGCGAGCTGGGCTGCCGTTCGCGACGCGATGGACGCGCTCGGCGACAAGCCGACGAAGGCCCACTTCTCGGCCGCCATCGCCGCAGGTGCCGCGACAGGGGCCGAGGCCTCCTTGGTCTGCGACCCCCTGCTCGGCTGCCGGTGGCTCGCCTTTGAGCGGGATGATGGTGGCCACCGCCGCGGAATCCTCGCCCCGCTCATCCGCGGCGGGACGGCCGAGGCGGGTGACTTCCGGCGTCGCACGGCCCTCGGCTCGGCCGACGTCGCCTGGGCGGTGCCATGAGCCTCGCCCGCATCCTCGGCTGGCTGACCGTCATCGTCGGCGTCGCGTTCCTGCTCCTCGCCCGCCCGACGCTGGACGACGGGGCGATCGCGCGCGATCGGCTCATCACCTACCGGGTCGAGGACGGCCTCACCTTCGCCCTGAGCCCCGACGAGGAGCAGGTCAAGTTCATCAGTTGGCTCGTCCCGCCGACGCATCAGGCGCCCGACACGCGGCGAAGCTGGCCGTACCGGGTCGAGGCGATCGTCCGAGACGTCGCTGGCAAGGAGGTTGAGAGCCAGCAGTTCTGGATCCGCGGCCGAATGGGCTGGATCGAGCGGCTCGACACGCACGCGTTTGAGGCGCCGAGCCGCTTCGAGGCCGACGACTCGCTGACGATCTGGCCAAACCGCAGCACCCGTCCGCCCGAGGACATCTGCGACGATCGCCTCACGCTCCTGGACGTCCACGGCCTCGTCCCGCACGGTGGAACCATCGAGATCCACCCGTTGGACGTGCCAGAAGGGGGTCGGCTGGTCGGCATCGCGTTTGAGCGCTCCCGGCGGTCCGACGTCGATCAGGCGCGCGAGGCGAGCCGCAAGGGCTCCACGGTCCTGGCACGTGCGGCCGCCCGACTGGGACCGTTCGACTTCCTCGAGTACTCCGAAGACTGGCGGATGAACCTGGCCGAGTTTGAGTGGCGTCGCTTGAGCGCGCTGAACGACGGGATTGACCGCAACGAGCCCCGGCGGGTCGAGGCGGCGTTCGAACGCCTGCCGTTTGAGGACGTCGCCGCCGTGGCGTGGCCGCTGTGGCCGGGTGGCGTCGCGTCCTTCAATCTTGAGGGCAAGGCGTCCATCGCGTTCCAATGGTGGAAGACGGACGCGAGCGGGGTCGTAAACTCCGCTGCCTTGATGCGGATCGTCCACAACAACCGCGCGCCAGACGCGCCGACGACCATCGACAAGACCTCGTCGTTCGGGCCCTTTGAAGTGGACGGTGGAGTCAACACCGTGGAAGTCGCGCTGCCGCCGGATGCGCCGGGGCCGCTGCTCCTCCGGGCGACAACGACGGGGGCCGAGGTGGACCGCGCGTTCGGTGACCCGCCGCGCCGGGCCTACCCGGATGGGGTTCAGGCCGTGGCGCCCGATCTCCGCAGCGTCGTTCCATGGCGTACTGGCCCGGGGCTCTCGCCGCTCTACTACAACCTCAACCCTGGCGAGCTGGTGCAGGTCACGGCTCGGCAGCGCCTCGCGCCGGGGCTTTTGGCGGCGTTTGACGTGCCTGCGCTGGAGACGGGCGTGTCGGTGGTGGTGGAGGCGCTCGACCCGGCCGACAAGGTCATCCGGTCGTGGACGCGCATCCTCACGCCGATGGCGAGCGCCTGGGAGCGGTACACCGAGCAGGATGATCCGTCGACGGCGCGGGTCTCGGAGCCGGAGCGGGTGTGGTTCGAGCCGGCGCCGGGGATGGCGGGGCTTCGGATCTCGGCGACGGGCCTCGTGGACGTGGACATGGAGGTCAAGCTGCCGTTGCCGGAGATCGTGGCGCGCGAGTACGACCTGCCCTCGGACACGGACCCGCACGTGAGCGTCGACTGGGAGCCGCATCGGGACACGCCCTGGCAGGCCCGGAACCCCCGCGGTGCGGAGGGGTTGTTCGAGGAGCACCGCCAGGTTCGCATCGACGGGCAGGTGCGGCTGGACTGGCGGCCCGACGAGCCCGTCGTGCCCGCGCCGATCACCGTGCCCCCGGGCGGCGTTCCGGGGATCGTGCATGTTCCGGCGGTCGTCGTGGTCCCACCCGCCCGTCACTACGAGCCCTTGCCGGTGCCCGCGCCGTTTGAACTCGTCGCGCGACCTGCTGGGAACGGCGGAGGGGAGGGCGGCGCCGTCAGCCACCTCGGCCGCGATGCGTCCACCGTCGTCATCGGCGATGACGGCGCCCTGGAGGTCGAATATCGCGTGGCTGCCGCGCTCGTCGGCAAGACCGCCACGTTCAAGGTCGGCGGGCAGCCGTGGAACCCGCTGCTGGAGTCGACATCGGGCACCCTGCGGCTGGAGGGCCTCAACCCGGGCTCGGTGCACGTGGGCGTGTCGACGGTCGGAACGTTCCTTGCCCGCGCTGTGGGGAGCGACGCGTGGAGCATTCGCAAGCTGCGGCCGCTCAAGCCCGGCGCCACCTTGCACATCACGTTGCCCGAGGGCGCCGGCCAGGTGCTCGTGGACACGTACTCGACGGCGGGCGTGGCGTTGACCTGGGACCTGCAGGACGAGCGCCAGGAGGGGCTGTTGGAGCATCCGCCCGAACGCGGAGGCGTGGCCCGGCTTGCAGCGAGACGGCCGGCCTCGGCGCTCTCGTTCGAAAGCCCGACGCTGCAGCAGCTTGATCCGCTGGTCATCGAGCGCGGCGTGGCGCGGGGCGAGCTGAGCATCTCGTACACAGCGCTCCCGGGCTCGGCGGGGCAGCCGCTCTACATCCGCATCCTCGCCGAAAAGGGCGGGACAGCCCCGACCGACCCCACACGCCACTGGCGCACGGGGGTGAGATGAAAGGGTGGATTTCACGGCTGAGGCCTGTTCAGGCGAAGACGCGACCCTGTGTTCTGAGGGGGGACGCCGAGGGCGTCCCCCCTCCGGCCGCCGGGGGCGGCCTACCCCCGGGCCGGGCCCTGACGGTGATTCGGGGTACCGAATCACCGCGACTTTGCGCGACCGGGAGCGCCGGAGTACCGGCGGCCGGTCGCGCAAAGGTCCGGGCCGGCCGTCATTTGAGCACCGTCGCGGCTCCCACGGCACGCCTCGGGGGCGGCGCCGCGATCCTCGCTCTCCTGGCCGGTCTGGCCCTCCGGCCCGAGGCCGCCCAAGCCGCGTCGTGGTCCGAGGCCGAGCCGCTGGTGCGCAACCTTCAGCCGGACGGGACGCTGCCGCTGGTCGCGGGGCGCGCCCTGCTGATCGAGCCCGGCGCCGCGCAGATCGCGATCACGACGGCGGACGGCGATGCGGTGCCGGTCAAGGTCGAGGGGGCCGAGGTGCTCATCCCGTCGACGGAGTCGCTGCGCCGCCTGACCTTTGACGGCGATCTGCGAGGGGTGGCGGTTCGTTTCCAGGAGCGGCGCGGGGACGCGGGCCAGTGGGAGGCCTACGAGCGGCGGGTGCTGCGGCTCCTTCGCACGCCGGATCTCGGGCAGATCGGGCAGGTGGAGACGACCCCCTGGGGCAGCGCGCGATTGTCGGCGTCGATCCGGCTTCGTGCCCGGGCCGTGGTGGACGCTGGCATCGCGCGGCTGGGAGCGCTCGCGGATCTCGAGGCGGACCGTCCTGCGAGCTACCCCTCGCACGGCGCAGCCGTCATCGTGCTGGATCGCCTGGCGCAGGCCGGGGCTCCGGCGGGCTCGCACGGCGCGTTCTCGGTCGTGGGTCCCGGACTCGTGCGGGTACGCGTCCAGCCAGTCGCGAACGGCAATTTCGTCCGCTTTCCGACCACGGTGAGCATCGACGGCAATGTCGTCCTCGCGCGCGTTGAGGGGTCGACGGGCACGGTGCCGTACTCCGAGGACCTCTGGCTGCCGCCGGGCTCGCACGACGTGACGGTCGACACGGCTGGAACGCCGGCCACGTTCGGCGCCGAGGTTCACCGCTTGCGCGGTTGGACGCTGGCCGGGCGGGTTGGGGCGACGGGGCGGGAGACGGGCATGGCGTTGGCGGAGGCGCAGTTCCTGGCCGGGAAGCGGGAAGACGCCGTCGCCTTGTTCCGGTCCCACCTCAAGGATGAGGGGGTCGCTGGCGCGTTCGCCCGGGCGCGCGTGATCCTGCTGACGGACGATCTGGACGAGCTGCGTCGGCTGGCGACGGAGGCGATGAGCGAGACCGTCGGCAGTGCCTGGCAGCCAGTTTCCCACGATCAGGACGTGGTCGAGGTGACGGCAGACGCGATCCTCCGGCGCGGCGCGGCGCTGGACCCGACGCTGGTGCGCGCCGCAGTGGACGCTGCGATGGACCCGGACCCCGAGGCGCTGGCCGCGTGGCTCGACAGCCTCGGGGGATCGCGTCCGCGCGGGCTGGCCTGGCAAATGCGGGGCGCGGATGTGCCGCTCGGCGAGGACCCGCGGAAGGGGGCGCTGCGTGAGGCGGCGCGGTCGACACGCTGGGTGCGGATGACAGCCTCATCCGGGATGGACGGCGGGTTTGTCTCCAGCGACCAGTGGCCAGGGGTCCCGCGTGCGCACGTCATCGCCGGAGCGCAGTTCGATGTGCAATTGCCGGACGTCGGGCACGGGCGGGTCCCCGTGCTCGCGCTCAACTCGGTTGGGCCGGCCCGCTACCAGATCGACGGGGTCGAGCACCAGACCCAGGGTGGCGACCTCACCGTCGCTTTGCCTGCGGGTGACCACACGCTCGCGGTCGAGTCCGGCGAGATCGTCGTCCCCGAGGCCTCGCTCGTGCCGCTCGCGCCGCGCACCTACGACTGGCAGCGCACCATGCTCCCCGCGACGTTCCCACTGCCTGATGCCGGCGCGCCCGTCGCCCTGCGTGTCGACGCCGCGGGCTTGCGGGTCGTGCACGCCGTCCTCCGCACCGCGACCGGGACCGAGCGCCCGGTTGATCTCGACGTCTCCGACGGGGCGGCCGTGTTCAGCGCGAACGCGGACGAGACCTCCGTCAGCTTCGCGGGAGTCGTTGGCGGCGAGGTTGGTCTGGCGATGCGGACCGTGCGCGTCGATCCGCCGCCCCGCACGGTCTTTGACGGCGACCCCGGGCCGTTGCTCGCGGAGATCGCGCGTTTGAGCACCGAGATCGACCACACCACCGGGGGCGCCGCTGCGGCCTCCCGCATCGACCGCGCGCGCCTGTTGGCTACGCTCGGGCAGGTGACCGCGTGCCGTCAGGACCTCGCCCGCGCGCTCGCTGCGGACCCCAGCTTGCGCGAGCCCGCAGGTGTCGTGGCGGCGCTCCTGCCCGACGTGCCTTCGGCCGTCCTCCCCGGGCCCCAGACCACCGCGGCGACGATGGCAGCCGCGAACCCCGGCTTGTCGTTCTCGTTCGGCGGAACGCCCGCGGACCGGGCCACCCAGCTTGAGGTCCTCGGCGACTCCGTCAACGGCGCCTGGCTCGCAGCAGCCCGCGAGCGCCAGACGGCGGGCGACCTCGTCAAAGCCCTCGACGACGCCCGCCTCGCCGGTCCGGAGGGCGTAGAGCTCGCGACCCAACTGGAGCTTCGCGTCCGCTACAAGAGCATCCCGCGCGTCGACACCTCCGCCGGTCTCGTCCCCGTCAGCGTGAAGCCCGACCCCGTCGACCCGAACGCACCCCTCTGGCACCGCGTCCGCGACGCGCTGCTCGCCGCTCCCGCCGATTTCCAGGACGCCACGAAGACCGTGACGCTGCGTGGCCCCGGCGGCGATCTCGCAACGGCCAAGGGCTCGACGTACACCGTCCGGCTGTACTGCCGCCAGGAGGGCGCGATCGGGCCCGACGGCGTCGCCGATTCCTCCTCGCCGCCGTGCGTGGTCGCCATCCGCTTCGATGATGAGCACCGCCTCGTCCAGATCGCAGACGGCAGCGCTGCGCAGGTGGACTTCAAGGGGCCGCGCGGCCTGCATGACGTCGAGATCAGCGGGCCGGGCGACGGATACGCCGTGCTCGCCCGCGTGGACGTTGACGGAAAGCCCCTGGCCATGCACGTGACGCGCAACGCCATCCGGGTGATGCCCGGGCAGCCGATCGCCGTCTCGGTCGCGGGCGAGGGGGTCGTGCGCGTGGACGCGGTCTCCGGCAGCCTCAAGGTGCGGCTCGGGGATGGCGCGGGCGCGGTGCATGGCGTGGCGACAGCCGGAGCGCCCTTCGTCGCTGCGGCGCCGGGCGAGGGTGCCCTGGTGCTGCACGTCGTCGGCGACGGCGAAGTGTTCATCTACCGGGGCACGTTTCCGAGCGTCACCGCGCTCGCGGGCGCGCCGGACATCCCGCGCGGATTTCCGTCGCCGTCCTTCCCCGTCGACTCGCTGTTGGCTCGTCAACCGCTGCCCCCGTCGGACGTGCTGGGTGAGCCTGGCAGCCGCGGCTCCGTGCGGGTTGGCGCGGCGGTGGTGGTTGACTCGCTTCGGGCGGCGAGCGTGCCCTACGCCGCGCTCACTGGCGAGTGGCTGCGGACCGAGGGGCACGGGTGGCTGCGAGCCGGGGCGTGGACGCACGTCCCCCTCAACAGCGTTTCCGTTGGCGGAGACGCCGCATACATCTGGACCAACGGGTTCCTGCAAGGCCACGGCGACCTCGTCGCTGAGCCGGGCTCCGTCGGCCTCGACGGCTTTCTGCGCGTGCGCGAGGGGGTGCCCTTTGCGGCGAATTGGCAGGTCCGCGGGCGCGCCGAGCTGTTTGCGCGGCCCTCGTTCTCCAAGCCCCGCCTCGGCGGTGACCCCAACGTCTGGACGCTCTACCGGGCCGACCACCCGTTTGGCGCAAGCCTGGACGCCAGCGTCCTCTCGACGCCCACCCGGGACCTGCGCTGGGAGGGCGGCTTGAGCCTCATCACCAACGCCGGCCCGACCATCGACCAGATCGGCCCCTACCTCTCCGTCGACCTCCTCCCCGGTCCTGCGACCTGGCTTGGCTTCGATCTCCGCACGCCGCTGAAGCTCGCCGACGACCATCGGGCTGCCACCGTTTTTGCCCCGCGCGTTGAAGCGCTCGTGAATGAGGCCATCTGGATGCAGGACACCCGCCGCCTCGTGCTGTACTCGAAGATCGGCCTCGAAACGGACACAGTCTCGCCCGACTTCCAGGCCGGGCTCACGTGGATGTGGACCGACCACCGCGGCCTCCGCGACCTTGCGCCGGACGGTGAGCCGTTCATGACGACCCGGGAGGCGCTGTGAGCACCCCCGCCGAATCCGGCCATCCGCCCCGGCGCTCGCTGCACGCCCGCGCAGACGCGTTCGTGCCCCCGCTGCGCCCGTCCAACCTGCCGGCGCACCCGCTCGCGACGTGGGTACGGCCGCTCTTTGCGCGCGTTCGTCGCGAGGAGTTGGACTGGTTCACGCCGCAGGTGGCCGGCCTGGGGCTCACGGCCACGGCCGAAGCGGTCGTTCAGGCGATCCAGGCGGCGCGACGGGAGCGCGGCGGGTTCGAGGAGCGGGCGGAGCTCCTGAAGGCGCAGCACGATCAGGCGCGCACCGAGGTTGAACGACGCGAAGTGTTGGCCCGCTACCTGCGAGTGAACGCGGTGCCGGGGAACGCCCGGGGGTTGAGGCGGGACCTGCGCGCGCTCCGCGACACGTTGGATCTGGGTGCCGTGCTGGAGCGGGAGGCGCTGGAGGTCGAGCGGTGGGGCGCGCGAATCGAGGTTGGCGCCGAGCTGCTCGCCGGGCTGGTGAGCGAGGTGTGTGCGACGGATCCGCAGGAGGCCGGCAGGCTCCTCGACGAGACGGTCGGCTGGCTGCTCGCGGATCTGCTTGGCGACGTGCGGAAGCCAACGCGCCGGACGGCTGCGCGGGCGTTGGCGGAGGCGGGGGCGACCGTGCTGGACGCGAAGGGCGGCCTGTCATCGGAGCGGCTGGCCCCGCTGCAAGCGGCAGTCACCGATCAGGACGAGGATATCTGGGTGCGACGCGCGGCGCTGGGACTTGCGCTGGGGCTCGACGCCCCGACGGCGCAGCGGTGGATCCAGTACGGGCTTGAACCCCGCGGCGTCGATGCGGCGCTGCTCCGCGCCAGGGCCGTTGAGATCGCGCTTCGCCGTCCGGAGGCGTGGGGACGCACGATGCCGATGGGCCTGCTCGAGGACCCGGCGGAGGTCGTCCGTTTTGCCTACGTGGAGGGCCTCGCGGCGCGCTCGGAGTGGGACCCCATCGCCCCCTCGGACCTGGCCCAGGTCTGCGAGGGGGCGCGCGACGCCCGGACCCGCGCGCTGGCTGCGTGTCGGCTCGGCGAGGCTGCGGCCCGGCATGCTCACATCCCGCTCTCCGGGTTGGTCACGGCGGTGCTGGACGAGGCGTTGGTGGCGGGTTTTGCGCTCGAAGGCGTCCTCGCTGTGGTTCGGAGTGGTCGCCAATTGACGGAGACCCTGCGCGAGACGTTGATCCTCCTCATCGGCTCGGACTCGCCGCCCATCGCGCGACTGGCGGCGCTGGCGCTCTCGACCGAGCACGGCGCGCAGAGCTCGGTCCGCGGGTTGGCGGCGGAGATCGCGGGCTTGCGCCTGGGAGAGGTCGGGACGGTCACGCTGCCGGAGGACATGGAGGTCGGGGAGCTGGCGCAGGCGCTGGTCCCGCACGCGGCCGAGGGGTTTGGCTTTGCCATCGATGTCGGCCGTTCCGGCGGGCAGAGCCGGTTGCGGATCAGCCGCGGCGACGCCATGGAGATGACGAACTGGCGGGTGATTCACGAGATCCGCAACCCCGGGCCGGTCAAGCGGCAGACGATCAGCCACACCACGGGGCGTGCGGACACAGGCTCGGTGCGCATTCCCCCGTCCCGGCTCGCGGAGGAGAGCCCGACCGGGGTGCCGGGCCAGCGATTGGTGGTCGAGCGCGAGGGCGGCTGGGCGCCGGTGGTGCCGATGGTCGACGATTTTCTCCATGCGGCGCGGCGGGGCCGGGTCACGGTCGTGTCGGCTGAGGGGGTCACGGAGATCGAGGGCCCTTCGACCTGGATGGGGCGCATGCGGGCGCGTTCGGCGATCACCACGCGCTACCGGGCTCTGGACGCGAGCCGGACGGCGTCGCTGGCGGAGGAGGATCCCCAGCTCCGCCGCCGTTTCGTCGCGGCGTTCGAGGAGCTCGGGTTCACGGTGAAGTCGTCGGCGGTCGGCGTATTCAGCCGGTATTTCGACAGCGGGTTCCGCATCCTCGACCCCGTCGCGTTCGTGCTGTCGATGCGGTCGAACACGATCGTGCACGTGGCGTGGGTTGTCGCGTTCTTCGCCGCTCTGCTGGTGGCGCGGCAGATCCAGGTGCGCCTGCAGGTCAACGCGGCGCGGCGGAAGATCCCGCTGGTCGTCGGCGGGTGGGGAACGCGCGGAAAGTCCGGCAGCGAGCGGCTCAAAGCGGCGGTGCTGGAAGGGCTCGGGATCCCGTACCTGTCCAAGACGACGGGCTGCGAGGCGATGCTGTTGCACGGGCCGCCCGGCGGTCACGCGCTGGAGCTCTTCCTGTTCCGCCCCTTCGACAAGGCGACCATCTGGGAGCAGGCCGACTGCATCAGCCTGGCGCCCCAGCTCGGTGCGCGTGCGTTCCTCTGGGAATGCATGGCGTTGAACCCCGTGTACGTGGACATGCTGCAGCGCTTCTGGATGAAGGACGACCTCTCCACGTTGACCAACGCGTACCCCGACCACGAGGACATCCAGGGCCCGAGCGGCATGGACGTTGCCGAGGTTCTCGGTGTCTTTGCGCCCCCCGGCGCCACGCTCGTGACGACGGAGGCGAACATGCTCCCGGTCCTGGAGGAGCAGGCGCTCAAGCGGGGCTCAAGCATCATGGCCATCGGGCGTGCGGACCGCGAGTTGGTCGCCCGCGAGCTGATGGACCGGATGCCCCACGTCGAGCACCCCGCGAATGTTGCGCTCGCGACGGCGTTTGCGGCGGCGCTTGGCGTCCCTCCGGTCGAGGCGGTCGGCCTGATGGGCGAGCACGTCGTCCCCGACCTCGGCGCGCTGACGATCACCCCGACGGCGTCCACGGAGGACCGCGAGGTCGTGTTCGTGAACGGCATGTCCGCGAACGACCTGCTCTCCTTCCGGCACAACTGGCGACGGGGTGGCTTTGCCGATCACGACGTGGTCCGCGACCCGGGGACGTTCCTGGTGACCGTCGTCAACAACCGCGACGACCGGGCCGCCCGCAGCCGCACGTTCGCGGGCGTGCTGGCCACCGAGGGCGCCGCTCACCGGCACGTCCTGATCGGCACGAACCTCGCTGGCCTGCGCCGGATGGTCGACGACGCTGTCAACGAGCGACTCCGCGCCACCTCGCTTGAAGACGGCGACCGCGTCGAAGCGCTGTTCCGCCATCTCAAGATCGTCCACCCGGTGCTGCTCGCGGGGGCCTGTGGCAAGCGCCTCGGGCTCGGCGAGACGACCGGCATCCGCGCCGCGCTGACCGATCTGGAGCTTCCCGAGCCCACCTGGCCGGACGCCCAGCATCGCGCTGAGTCCTTGCGCCCGGCGTTCACCGCCTTCGCCGAGTCGCACACCGACCTCGTCGACCATCTCGTGGCAGCAGCCGCCCGCTGGCTCGCCCTTCAGGCCTGCCTCTCGGCCCGCCCCGCCGCCGCGTTCACCGTCTACCGCGAGATCGTCCGCGCCTCGCTCATCACCGTCGACGACCCCGGCGCCAGCGCCGATCAGGTCATCGCCGCCGCCGTCCACGCTGCCCCGCCCGGCACAAATGTTCGCATCATCGGCGTCCAGAACATCAAGGGCACAGGCCTCGCGTTCGCGTACGAGTGGGTCCACTTCCGCCGGTTGTGCGTGCTCATACGCAATCTTTCCAGCCGCGATGGTGACGCTCGCCGCGACGCGCTCGACGCGATCGAGGGCCACCCCATGGCCTCCGTCATCGCCTACGACACCGCCATCGGCGCGCTCCAGACGGTCACCGACCCGCGGCTGATCGAGCGGGTCACGGCGATCACCGCGCGTTTCCGGGCGGAGCGGGAGCGGTTGATGAGCATTCGGGACATTCGGCGAGGCTCCTGGTTCATGTCGCCCCTGCAGGCTGCGTTGGGCCTGCTGGAGCGCTTCCTCGACCCGTTTGACTCGCTCTTGCGGCGCTGGGCGGCAGACAAGGTGTTCCGGGACCTCGCGGCGATGCGGATCTCGCATGTGCGCGCGTCCCAGAAGTTGGCGGAGCTGACCGAGCGGCAGAAGGGTGGCTGGCTCGGGGGGTGGAAGCAGGCGGGGAAGGATTGACGGCGACGGGGCTCACTGCAGGAACAGGTAGGCCGTGCCGAGGTCCCGCCGATTGCCGGTGGACTCCGCGCCCTGCGGCGGATCGGGGATGGAGAGGTTTTCGGGCACCCTCACGGTCGCGCGCCGCGCCGCCGGCCAAAGCCCAGCCGGTCCAGGCGAATGGTGTGACGTTCAACTCGACTGGCGAGTAAGCCCCGGCGGAGCTCCCGAGGTCCAAAACACAAGTTCGGGGGCGGACACTCTGGCGGACGCCTGCTCCAGCGCGACGTACGGTGCCCTTGTCATGGCGTTGGAGCGGGTCTGACACTGCCGACGGGCAAGCCGGTGCTATGTTCGATCATGCCCGTTCACGGCTCCCGGCGTTGTTCGTCCACCGCACGCCTCCTCGCCCTCACCCTCACCCCCGCTTGCACCCACGGCGGCACCATCGACGTGCCCGTCTCCAACCCCGTGACCGTCACCCTCGACGCGAACATCGCCACCGTCCTCCACCTCACCTGGACCACGACCACGGCGGTCGCCAGCACGGTCTCGTTTGGCGAGGGCAGCGCCTACGATCGCGTCGTCACCGAGCCCACCGCGACCACAACGCATGCGGTGAGCCTGACCGGTCTGCACGCCGACACGGACGTTCACTACCAGGTCGACGCCGCCGGCACGGCCGAGGACCAGGGGGACGCCGTCGCCCACACCGGCCCGCTCCCGCGCGATCTCCACGCCTTCACGGTCTCCTCGCCGATGACCAACGCGAACGTCGGCCCGTACGTCCTCACCAGCTTGCTCTCGTTCAACGCCCACACCAGCACGATGGTCATCCTGGACAGCGCCGGCGCGGTCGTGTGGTACTGGCGCGTGACGGGCGACGTGGAGAGCGTGCGCGAAACGCAGGACGGCACAGGCGTTGCCTTCATTGTCGAGGCCGACGGGCACCACGAGCTGAGCACGTTCGACCTCGTGTCCTGGGACGGCGTCGCCACCGAGATCCCGGCGCCATGGGCGCACCACGACCTCGCGGAGGTCTCGGACGGCCTCTGGGTCGTGCCCGTCAGCGATTTCCAGACGATCGATGGGGTCGCGGTGGCCGGCGATCAGCTCGTGGAGATCGACGCGAACGGGCTCGGGCGCGTGATCTGGGACGCGTTCGGGGCGCTGACGGTCGAGCAGAACGACGGCTGGACCGCGGGCGACCTGCCCGGCTACGCCGACTGGACCCACGCGAACGGGCTGGCCTACGACCCCGTCGCAGACACGCTCTACGCCTCGCTCTACTTTCCCGAGGAGCTGGTGAAGGTCGAGCGGGCCACAGGCGCGACGGACTGGATCCTGGGCGGGAACGAAGGCCAGTTCGCCTTCCGGAACAGCGGCGCCTTCGGCCCCCAACACGCGCCGGAGCTGACCTCGCAGGGCCTCCGCCTGTTCGACAACCACAACGTCGACGGCTCCCGCGCCGTCGAACTCTCCCTGGACGAATCCGCGATGACGGCGACGGAGACGTGGTCCTGGTCACCGCCAACCGCCGTCTGGACGCCTGTGTTCGGCGACGTGCACCGCTTCGACGACGGGAGCGCGCTCACCGGCTGGGGGATGACGGGCGGGATCCGCGCGGTGGACGCCTCGGGCGGCGAAGCCGGAGAATGGCAGGCGACAACTGGGGACATCGTCGGGCAGGTTTCGACGGTCGACGGTTTTGAGTAACTACCCCTCCGCGTCTTTTGTGGTACTGTCGCGGCGCGACAGAACTTGCTGTCGTTTCCCTTGCGCCACCTCCGGAGACCGCTCATGCTCACCCGCTCCACGATCCTCGCCGCCCTCCTCGTCCTTCCTGTTTCCGCGTTCGCCAAGTCGGACGACAGCCACAAGTCCGACAGCGACAGCCACCACAGCGACAGCCACCACAGCGACGAGAGCAAGGTGTCGTGCCCTTGCTTCACCAAAAAGACCTTGAAGAGCGAATTCGGCAAGAGCGACCTGTGCTTTGACTACACCGCCACCTCGACCCATGGCAACGGCACCTACCTCGCCTACTACACGGGCCAGGGCAAGGAAGCCGGCGTTGCCGACTGGTACTATGCGTCCGTCCCGTTCTGCGCGGACGTGAACCTGACCACGGGCGCCGGGGCGTTCGTGGCCCCGGTCACCACGGACCAGTACGACGCCTGCGCCGACATCGTGCTGGACGTGGCCGAGGACCTCGGCCTGAAGTGCGCGACGGCGCCGTAGCGCCTACCAGCACGGCCGATTTCGGGCTACCCGCCGAGGATGCCGAGCGCCAACCCGTCGCCTGAACCCGACGTGTTGGACGCGCGCATCGCCGCGGAGCTTGAGCAGTATTGGGGCTACACGTCGTTGCGCCCCTTGCAGCGCGAGGCGGTCCTCGCAAGCGTGCGAGGGCGAGACTCGGTCGTGGTGATGCCGACGGGCGGTGGCAAGTCGCTGTGCTACCAGCTCCCGCCGCTGCTGCGGAGCCAGGGGGAGCGGTCGCTCTGCCTCGTCGTCTCGCCGCTGATCGCGTTGATGAAAGACCAGGTCGACGGCCTGAAGTTGTTGGGGTACCCGGCGGCGGCGCTGTACAGCGGCCATGGCGCGGATGAGCTTGGGGACGTCCGACGAAAGCTCGAGCAGGGGCAGCTTCGGCTGTTGATGACCTCACCGGAACGGCTGCTGACGGACGGTTTTCTGGAGCTGCTACGAGCGCTACAGGCGCGGTCGGGCGCGGGTGTGGCGAACGTCGCGATCGACGAGGCGCACTGCATCAGCCAGTGGGGCCATGATTTTCGCCCCGAGTACCGCCGACTCGCGGAGCTACGCGAGGTGCTGCCCGGCGTGCCGGTCCACGCGTACACCGCCACGGCGACGCCCCGGGTCCGCGACGACATTGCCTGGCAGCTCCGCATGGAGGATCCCGCCGTGCTGGTAGGCGTGTTCGACCGTCCAAACCTGACGTATCGGGTGTTGCCCCGGGTGGGACAGGGCGAGGACCAGATCGCCGAGCAGCTTCGCCGGCGAACGGGAGCCGCGGCAGGCGACGGGCAGGATGCGGCGATCGTCTACTGCATCAGCCGCAAGCAGACGGAGCAGCTCGCCGAGGGGCTGACGGCGCGCGGGTTTCACGCCGAGGCCTACCATGCGGGCATCGAGGCGCGGCAGCGGGCGCGGATCCAGGATGATTTTCTCGCTGAGCGGCTCCCCGTCGTCGTCGCGACGGTCGCGTTCGGGATGGGGATCGACCGGGGCGACGTTCGGACAGTTGTGCACGCGTCGATGCCCAAGTCGGTCGAAGCGTACCAGCAGGAGACGGGTCGGGCAGGGCGGGACGGGCTGCCGGCAGACTGTGTGTTGCTCTACGCGGCGTCGGACGTGGTCCGTTGGGGCCAACTGATGGAGCGGTCGGCGGCGGACAGTCAGACGGAGGTGCCGCCCGAGGTGATGCAGGCCCAGCGCGATCTGTTGAACCGCATGCAGCGGCTGGCGACGGGCACACAGTGCAGACATCAAGCGCTTTCCGAGTATTTTGGCCAGACCTACGCTTCCCCGGGGGGCGAGAGCTGTGGCGCGTGCGATGTGTGTCTGCTCGAGCTGGAGGAGATCCCGGACTCCACGATGATCGCCCGGAAGGTGCTCTCCTGCGTGGCCCGGCTGCGCGGGACGCGGAACGAGGCGTTCGGCGCTGTGTACGTCGCCGAGGTGCTTCGGGGTGCGGCGACGGCGCGCGTGCTTGCGCGAGGGCACGACAAGCTCACCACGTGGGGCCTGCTCAAGGACATCGACAAGGACACGCTCGTCGGCTTCATGAACCAGCTTGTGGACCTTGGCGCGCTGGCCCGGGACGAGGGCGAGTTTCCCGTGCTCCGGCTCACCTCGGCCGCCGGTCCGATCCTGCGGGACGAGCAGCCCGTGCGCCTGTTGCGAGCGAAGACGGCCAATGCAAGCACGGCCGCCCAACGCAAGCGTCGGCTGGTCGACGGCTCTGCGGCAACCGTGCTTTCCGGCGACGAAGCCGGGTTGTTCGAGGCGTTGCGCGCCCTGCGCCGGGATATTGCCCGGGAGCTTGGCGTTCCCCCGTACATCGTGTTCGGCGACGCCGCGCTGGAGGAGATGGCCCGGGTGCGGCCGGGCACGCTCGCCGGCTTTGGGGCGATCAAGGGCGTGGGTCGGGCGAAGCTCGCACAGTTCGGCGAGCGATTCTCCACGCTGATCGCCGCCCATTGCGCCCAGCACGGGATCGCGCCGGCGAGGGTCCCTGCGTATGCGGCTCCGACCGCGCCCGCTCCAGCGCCGGGGGAGATGCAACGGGCCGCCGCTCGCCTGTTTGAACGCGGTCTTCCGCTGGCGGAGGTCGCGCGGGAGCTCAATCGGGCGCCGTCGACCGTCATGCAGTACCTGCTCGAATGGATCGGGGCGTCGTGCCCTGCGTCGGTTGGAGCGTGGGTCACGGACGCGGACTACGCACGCATCCTCGCGGGCGTGCAGGTGGTGGAGAGCGACCGGCTACGCCCGCTTTTCGATCACTTTTCGGGGGAGATCCCGTTTGACACGCTGCGGATCGTGCTCACACACCGGAGCGGCCTGGGGCGCGGGTAGGCGAGCGTCACCATCGGCGACGGTTTCCGCGAGCCGACCCGCGACAACCGCCGCTCGGCGGGGCATATTGGCGCACGTTTCCGGAGACCACCCCATGCTGCTTCGTCGCCTTCCCGTCCTCACGCTCGCGCTCCCGCTCCTCGCGCTCTCGCAAGCCTGCAAGCACAAGACCGTCGACAGCGGCGACACCAGCATCACCGGCCTCGACAGCGAGAACGGCGATTCGGCGAGCGACAGCGCGGCTGACTCCGGGGGTGACAGCACGGCGGATTCGGGCGGCGACAGCACGGCGGATTCGGGTGGCGACAGCACGGCTGACTCCGGGGGCGACAGCACTGCCGATTCGGCTGGTGATACCGCCGTTACCGACGCGGACGGCGATGGCTACCCGGCGAGCACGGACTGCGACGACTCCAACGCGGCCGTCCACCCTGGCGCCACCGAGATCTGCAACGGGATCGACGACAATTGCGATGGCGTCGTCGACACGGACGCGACAGACGCGACGACCTGGTATGACGACGCGGACGCCGATGGCTACGGCGACCCTGGAACGGGCGTTGCCTCGTGCACGGCACCCCCTGGGACCGTCGCGGACAACACCGATTGCGACGACACAAGCGCCCGCTACCACCCCGGCGCGGACGAGTCGGACTGCACCGACCCGAACGACTACAACTGCGATGGCTCGGTAGGCTACGCCGATGCGGACGGCGATGGCTACCCGGCTTGTCAGGACTGCAACGACGCCTCAGCGGCGATCAGCCCTGCCGCCAGCGAGGTCTGCGACGGTGTCGACAATGACTGCGACAGCCTGACAGACGACGCCGACCCCAGCGTTGACCCGTCGACCGAGTCTACGTGGTACACGGACTCGGACGCGGACACCTACGGGGACGCTGGCGCGCCCATCCTCGCCTGCTCGCAGCCGTCGGGGGCGGTCGCGGACGACACCGATTGCGACGACACGAACCCGGACGCGAACCCCTCGGCCGCCGAGGTCTGCAACGGCATCGACGACGACTGCGACGGTCTCCTCGACGACGCCGACCCAAGCCTGGACGCCTCCACGACCACGACCTGGTACACCGATGCCGACGTGGACGGCTACGGCGCGGGAGTAGGCTTGCAAGCGTGTGTGGCGCCCGCGGGCGACGTGAGCGACGACACAGACTGCAACGACGCGGATCCAGCCTACCACCCGGGCGCTGACGAATCGAATTGCGCCGATCCGAACGACTACAACTGCGACGGGTCGGTGGGCTATGCCGACGCGGACGGCGACGGCTACGCTGCCTGCCAGGACTGCAACGATGGAAACGGCGCGATCAACCCCGCCGCCACCGAGGTTTGCGACGGCGTCGACAACAATTGCGACGGCCTGACGGACGACGCGGACCCCGCGTTGGACGCCACAACTGAGACGACCTGGTACACGGACGCAGACAACGACGGCTATGGCGGGTCACTTGGGACTGCGTCTTGCGCCGCGCCTTCGGGCAGCGTCGCCGACAGCACCGACTGCGACGACGCAAATGGGGCGATCAACCCGGGCGCCACCGAAGTCTGCGACGGGGTCGACAACGACTGCGACACGCTCGTGGACGACGCGGACCCAAGCCTGGACGCGTCGACCGCCTCACTCTGGTACACCGACTCGGACCGCGACGGCTACGGCGCCGGAACCCCTGTCGCCACCTGTGTTGCGCCTGCCGATGGCGTGGCTGACGGAACGGACTGTGACGACGCAAACGGTGCCGTTCACCCCGGCGCCACCGAGGTGTGCAACGGCATCGATGATGACTGCGACGGTGCGGTCGACGACGCCGACAGTGATCTCGACCTCTCCACGGCCTCCTCCTGGTACGCCGACGGCGACAGCGACGGGTACGGCGCCGGTACGGTGATGATGGCCTGCGAGGCGCCCGCCAACACGGTCTCGGACAACACCGACTGCAACGATTTGGACGGCGCTGTGAATCCCGCCGCGACCGAGGTCTGCGACGGCGTCGACAACGACTGCAACACCCTCGTCGACGACGCCGACCCAGGTCTGGACGCATCGACGACGTCGGTCTGGTACGCGGACGGCGACAACGACGGCTACGGCGTTGGCTCTGGGACGGCGTTGTGCACCGCGCCCGCGGGCAGCGCGAGCCTTGGGGGCGACTGTGACGACGCGGACGGCGCCATCAACCCCGGCGCCACCGAGATCTGCGACGATCTCGACAACGACTGCGACGGCCTCGTCGACGGCATCGACCCCAGCCTCGATCTCTCCACAGCCACCGCATGGTTCGCCGACGCCGACGACGATGGCTTTGGCGCAGGCGCACCCACGCTGGCGTGCAACGCGCCCGCGAACACGGTCACGGACGACACTGACTGCAACGACGGCGACGGCGCCATCAACCCCGCCGCCACCGAGGTCTGCGACGGCGTCGACAACGACTGCGACACGCTCATCGACGACGCGGACCCCTCGCTCGACACGTCCACCGCGTCCACGTTCTACGCAGACAACGACCGCGACGGCTACGGCGCTGGCTCGGCCATCGCCGCGTGCGCCCAACCGGCCGGCGACGTCGTCGACAACACCGACTGCAACGACTTGAACCGGGCTATCAACCCCGGCGCCACCGAGGTGTGCGACGGGCTCAACACCGACGAGAATTGCAATGGCACCGCCGACGACGCCGACCCAACCGTGGACACGGCGACCCAAACCATGTACTACCCGGATGCTGACAACGATGGCTACGGCGCCACGAGCGGCGCGTTGTACTGTGACCCGCCTGCCGGGGACACCACGGACCATGCCGACTGTGACGATGCGAACGCCGCCGCACACCCGGGTGGTACGGAGATCTGCGACAACCTCGACAACGACTGCGACGGGGCGATCGACTGGGGCCACCGCGTCCCAAGTGATTATCCGACCATACAGTCCGGGATCGACGCGAGCGCGGATGGGGACACCGTGTGCGTGGAAGCGGGCCGCTACGACGAGGACATCGACCTCGGGGGGCACGCGATCACGCTGATGGGGACGGACGGATCGAGCGCCACGACGATCGACGGCGGGGGTGCCGGCACCGTGGTGACGATTGCTTCGGGCGAAGGCCTGAGCACCCTGGTCGCGGGCTTCACGATCACGAACGGCAACGCGGGCCAGGGCGCCGGCGTGTACGTTTCAGAGTCGAGCCCAACGCTCATGGACCTCTCCATCGGCGGGAACATCTGCGACGCCGAGGCGTGCAGCGGCACGGGCTTGTACGTGGCGTTCGGCGACCCCGTGCTCGACTCGGTCGCGGCGTACTCCAACGGCGCCACCGCCGTGGGCGACATCCGGGGAGTCGGGGCCTACTTTCAGGACAGCTCGCCGACGGTGACCAACAGCCGGTTCAGCGAGAACACCGCCGTCACGTCGGGCAACGTGTACGGGACGGGCCTCTACCTCTCGGGGGACGATGGCGCGGATGCGAGCTTCAGCCACATCGGCGCCGATGAGAACATCACCACGCTCACCAACGCCGGCGGCGGGAATCAGGAAGGTTCCGTCTACGTCTATGGCGCGAGCCCGATGTTCGATCACGTGACCGTGAACGCCAACGAGGGCTACGACGGCGTCAACGTCTGGACGGCCGCGCTGTACGAGGAGAACGCGTCCTCGACGTGGACCAACCTCCAGATCGTGGGCAACCTCAACGACAGCTACTTCGACGACACCGCGGGTCTGCGTGAGAACGGCGCTTCCTCCAGCTTCACCAACGTGATCATCGCGGGGAACCAGGCGATCGCCAACAACACGATCCTCGCGGCCGGCGCGTTCCTGGACGGGCCGGTGAGCCCGAGCTTCACCAACGTCGACATCTCGGGCAACAGTGCGGATGGACAGGGCGTGGCCGGGGTCCAGGCCGGCGGCATCGGCGTCACCTCGGGTGGTTCGACGGTCGCGTTCGACAATGTCATCGTCGCGGGCAACACGACGGCCAACACGCCGTCCAGCGCGACGGGCGGCGTCTACGTTGGGGCGGCCGTGTCCTTCGCCTACTGCGACTTGTATGGGAACACCGGCTCCAACATCGCAGGCTTCGCGGACCCCGCCGGGACCGGCGGAAACATCTCCGCGGATCCGCTCTACACCGACGTCTCCGGGGCCGACGCGCGAAGCTGGAACCTGGCGTTGTCGGCTGGCTCCCCGGCGATCAACACGGGTGACCCGGGCCTGCTCGACAGCGATGGCTCGCGCTCCAACATGGGCGGCTACGGCGGCCCCGGCGGCGCGGCCTGGTAGCCCTCCCCGCCGCCGGCACCCGCTCGCTCGCGCCGCTCTTCGCCATCGCCCTCTTCGGGTGCGGGCCCGGGGTGTCCGTCACCGCGACCGTCGACCCCACCATCGCCACGGTCCTGCATCTTTCGTGGACCACGCCAACGGCGGTTGCCCAGAGCGTGTCGTTCGGTGAGGGCGACGTCTACGATCGGGTGGTGACCGAAGCGAGCGCGAGCACCACGCACGCCGTGAGCCTGACCGGCCTGCATGCCGACACAGACGTTCACTATCAGGTGGATGCCGCCGGCTCCTCCGAAGATCGCGGCGACGCCGTCGCCCGTACCGGCGCCCTCCCACGTGATCTCCACACCTTTGAGGTCGTCTCCCCGATGACCAACGCGAACCTCGGTCCCTACGTCGTCACCAGCCTGCTCACCTACGTGGACGAGACGAGCACGGTGCTTGTGGTGGACGCCTCGGGCGCGGTCGTCTGGTATTGGCGGGTGACGGGCGGGATCGACAGCGTGCGACCAACACGTGACGGAACCGGGGTGGTATTTGTCGTCGACCACTCCGCCGACCGGACGCAGAACACCCTCGATCGGGTGTGGTTTGACGGGCGGGCGACCGAGACGCCGGCGCCATGGGCCCATCACGACGTCGCGGAGGTCTCCGACGGGCTCTGGGTTGTGCCCGTCAGCACGTTCCTGACCATCGACTCAGAGAACGTGGCCGGCGATCAATTCGTGGAGATCGACGCCGACGGGTTCGGCCGCGTGATCTGGGACGCCTTTGACGCGCTGACCGTCGTGCGGAACAACGGATGGACCTCCGGGATCATCCCGGGTGCGGAAGACTGGACGCACACCAACGGCCTCGCCTACGATCCCGTCGCGGACACGATCGTTGCGTCGCTGTACTTTCCCGAGGAGGTCGTGAAGGTGGAGCGGGCGACCGGGGCGACCGATTGGGTGCTGGGCGGTACGGACAACACGTTCACGTTCCCGAACGGCGCCCAATTCGGGCCGCAGCACGCGCCCGAGCTGACGGCGTCCGGGCTCCGGCTCTTCGACAACTACGACATGTCCGGCTCGCGCGTCGTGGAGCTCGCGCTGGACGAGTCGGCGCTCACGGCGACGCAGACCTGGTCCTGGGGCCCCACGACGCCGCTCTGGACGCCGATCCTGGGCGACGTCCACCGCTACGACGACGGCAGCGCGCTGAGCGCGTGGGGGCTCACGGGCGACGTCCTTGCCGTTGACGGCGCCGGTGGCTCCGCGGGCGAGTGGCTGGCCGGCGCCGGCGACGTGGTGGGGCAGGTGTCGGACCTGGCAGCGTTTCGCTGACCCTCCACGTCAGCGTCGCGTTCGGGCGGTTGATCGGGAATGCCCTCCGCCTGGCGCGGTGGTAGAGCCGGGAGCATGGTCAACCCCATCGCGCTCGCCATCCCCTTCCTGCTCGGCGGGGTGGTGTTCGAGGTGCGGGCGGCGAGGACGCGGTCGCGGGTGGCTGGAGGGCTCGACAAACGCCCGATCTACCGCCCGGCGGACGCGCTCGCCGACCTTGGCTGTGGGGTCGTCTCGCAGGCGACAGGCCTGTTCCTGACCGGCGTCGTCGAGGCTGGCGCCTACGTCGCCGCGTTCCGGCTGGTGTCGCCCTTCGAACTGCCCGCTACCAGCCCCTGGACGTGGATCTTTGCCTTCGTCGCCGTGGACTTCTGCTACTACTGGTGGCACCGCGCGAGCCATCGGGTGAACGTGATGTGGGCGGCCCACGTCGTGCACCACCAAAGCGAGGATTACAACCTCGCCGTCGCCCTCCGCCAGGCCATCTTCACGCCACTGACGTCCATCCCGTTCTACCTCCCGCTCGTTCTTGTCGGCGTCTCACCGCTGGAGTTTCTCACATGCGCGGCGTTGAATACGCTGCTCCAGTTCTGGTTCCACACCCGCCTCATCGACCGCATGCCCGCCTGGTTCGAGGCCGTCCTCAACACCCCCTCCCATCATCGCGTCCACCACGGCATCAACCCGGCGTACATCGACCGGAATCACGGTGGCGTGTTCATCCTCTGGGATCGGCTCTTTGGCACGTTCCAGGCGGAGGAGGCAGAGCCCGTCTACGGCGTGGTGGAGGGGCACCCGACCTACGATGTGCTGGCAGCCAACGTTCTGCCGATCCTCAAGCTTGGGCGCAACATGGCCCGCGCCGGTGTCCTCGACGGGGTGAAGCTGGCGTTCTCGCCGCCGGAGTGGCGACCGCCGTCCCTCGGCGGGCCGGTCGTCATCCCGGAGCCGGCAGTCGCTGTTCGGTATGACCCGGTGGTGCCACCCGCGGTCCGGCGCTACGCGATCGCCTGGTTCGTGCCGATGTCCGCGGTGCTCCTGGCGATGTTGTGGGCAGCCGGGGGAAACCTGGGCGCGAGCACGGTGGACGGCCGATGGTTCTGGCTTGGCTTCCTCTTCATCGTCGCCACAGAAGTCAGCCAGGGCGCGCTGCTGGACGGACGAGCCTACGCGCGCCGCGTTGAGGCGTTACGCCTCGCCGTGGTGCTTCCTGCGCTGATCCTCGGGGCTCTGGCTTTGGCGCGGGGGTGACGCGTGACAGGGGCCTACTGCAGCCCGGGCGGCCGCGGAGGAGGCCCGCGGAAGTGGGGCATGAGCTGGAACCAGGGCACGCCGTCCTTTTGCTCGGGCTTGTTCGCGGGTGCGAACGAGGACGAGCACCCCGACTCCGGGGCCAACCCGATCCTGTTGTTCGTCACGTCAAACACCGTCAACAGGCCCGCGAGCATCGTGTCGCCGAACAGGGAGTAGGCGTTGCGACCGCCCGACCCGGAGGAGCTCATGGCCCAGCAGAACTCTGAGCTCCCGTGCCCGGTCGAGTACTCGTACAGGTAAGAGCGCGTAGGCGCCAGCTCCACGGTGAACGTGCCGCCGTCGGCGTTCTGCAGCTTGAGCGTGAACGCGGGGAGGGTGGCGTTCACGTCTGCCGCGGTGACGCCGCTCGCTGAGACGCAGCTCCCGCGACTGGAGTCCGCGAGCGTGGAGCTTGGGAACAGCGACTTGAACCCCGAGTCGTTGTTGATGGCTGAGAGGATGGAGTTCTCGGCGGGCGTCGGCACGTAGGAGATGCTTGTCCCCGTGTCGAGGATGACGTAGCCGAGGTCTGAGGTGTTCAGCCCGAGGCTCGATCCGCCGATGGAGATGTCGTCGAGGTCGATGGAGAAGTAGGGGTTGGTGTAGGTGTCGATCGCCACCATCGGCGTGTACTTCACCGTCGTGCTCGCCGCGCTGCTGTCGTAGCCGCCGACCCACATGTCCCCCTTGTCCGTGCAGAGACGGAACGCCATCTCGTCTGCCACGCCCTTGGCCGCGACCTGGTCCATCCACGAGGTCGTGTTGCGGTAGAGCAGCTCGTCGGTCCCGAGGCCGACGATGCCCTGGTAGTCGTTGCCGGAGAAGAAGCTGTTGTCCGTTGTGATGTTGACAAAGTCGACCTTCACGCTGGGAACGCCGGTCACCGAGACGGTGTCCTCATACACGTCGCCCGACCAGCCGCTGCCATCGCCGTACGTCGCCGTCACGGTCTTGTTCTTGTCGGTGGCGCCGCTGCCGGGGGTGTAGGTCGGCGAGACGCTGCGGCAGCAGCCGGAACCCGCTACCGCCGCGGTGGTCGAGCCGGTGTCGACGATCTCGGCGAACGTGCCCGTGCCAATGCCCATCTTCATCGTGTAGGAGAACGCTCCGAGGCTCACGAGGGGGATGTGGATGGCGTCGCCACTGCTCGTGTCGGTGTCCGTATCGGTATCGGTGTCCGTATCGGTGTCGGTGTCCGTATCGGTGTCGGTGTCGGTGTCCGTATCGGTGTCCGCCGAGGAGTCCCCGGACGTGTCGATGACGCTGCTGTCGTGCTTGCCGATGGTGATGTGACCACCGGCCTTGGGTCCGCAGGCGGCGAGGAGGACGAGGGGTGAGAGCGGGAGGAGTGCTGCGAGGCGCATGGGCGTTCCGGGGGCACGCGCACTATGCATCCCCGTGGCCGAAGTTCAAGAGAACTGTGCGCGCTTGCAGACTCTTGACGGGGTGGGCAAGCCCCGGTGGGCGATCGGGCTCGACGCCCGTTCAAATCGACGCGCTACTCTGTTTTCTGAGGGGGGCGGCTGCTCGCCGCCCCCCTCCGGCCGCCAAGGGCGGCCGACCCCCGGGCCGGGCCCTAACGCTGATTCGGAGTACCGACTCAGCGCGACTTTGCGCGGGCGGAAGCGCCGGAGTACCGGCGGCCGCCCGCGCAAAGGTCCGGGCCGGCCGCTCGTTGCGGCTCGGGCCGGAGCGGGGGGCGGCGC
>CAIMSU010000262.1 GCA_903844155.1 uncultured Pseudomonadota bacterium
GAGCGTCCCATGCCCCGCCCGCACCCCCGCATCGTCTCCCCCCTCGCACTGAGCGCGGGAGCCATCCCCGACGATGACGCCGGGAACAGCATGGCCCGCCTCTTGTGGGGGTCGAACCCGGCCTTCGGAGGCTACCTCGCGACCGCCCGCGAGCACGCCAACCTCTCGCTGCGGGCGGCCGCCGGAAAGGTCGGGATCTCGCACACCTACCTCGCGCAGATGGAGCAGTACGACGTGCGCTCGATGCCCGAGGTCAAGCTGCTCCGCAAGCTCGCACGGGTCTACGAGGTGGACGAGCGGCAGATGCTCCACGAGGTCGGCATCCGCTACGAGCTGCCCGAAGAAGTCGCGGAGGAGCTGTCGAACCTCAACGAGCGCCGGTTCAACCGCCTCATGCTCCACGACCTGTTCCGGCCGGACGGCTTCACCGAGGACGACATCGCCAAGTTCCCGCCCGTAGTCTGGGCTGCTGTCGTGGACTTCGCGAAGAAGGTCGACGCCAACGCGCGCAACGACGGCCCGACCATCGCGGCCATCTTCTCGCCGCGGAAGGCACGGCAATGAAGCTCGCTTCTGCCATCGCCGCCCATGAGGATCGGGTCATCGCCCGGCACGTCGCCGTCCTGCGCGACACGCTGACCGAGGGGCACGCCCTGTTCTACGCCTTCGACCATGAGGACGGTACGAGCACCCATCTCGACGTCATGGGGCCGCGCGGGATGATCGGCGGCGGCGCCGACCACTTCCTCGCGGCCCCGGTCCCCACGGTGCGCCTGTGGTCGCCGGGATCGCAGTCTCGCCCGCTCGCCGTCGCTGCCGCGAACCGGAACTTCCCGGCCGCGCTCGATGCGGTAGCCGAGCGCGCCCGGCCGCTCGTGGGTGACGAGTTCAGGCTGCTGCTCGCGCTCCTTGCCACCGTTCGGGAACACGCACCGCGGCTCCGACCGAGGGTACCCACGGTCGGGTTGGCCTTCACCTCGTCGGGCACGCCGTCGCCATCGGCGTTCACGTCATGCCTGGGTTTGGGGGACCTCGAAGAATCCTTCGTCCAGGCAGTCGCGTAGGCCCGAAAACTATGTCTACTTGTACCTCCCCCTTTGGAGTCTCTCATGCCCATCATTGGCGCCGCCTACCTTCGCTGTTCTGACCCCCGGCAAGACAAGAGTATCGAGCAACAACGGGAGGAAATCTCTCGACGCGCCGCCGCCGATGGTGTCACCATCCCCGACGACCTGTGGTTCATCGACGAGGGGATCAGCGGGCGGTCGGCCAAGAAGCGGGTCGCGTACCAGTCCCTGCTCCGTGCCGCCGAGGCCCAGCGCGATGCCCGGCTTGGACGGGGCAAGGTGCGCGTCCAAGGCATGGATCGCCTGTATGTCTGGGCATTTTCCCGAGTCGCCCGGAACATGATGGACTGCCTCAAGGCCCTCGCTACGCTCGACGAGGCCGACGTGGACGTGATCTCGCTGACCGAGCCCGACGCCGGCGACAAGTCCTTCCGCAAGTTGATCCGTCCGATCCTCGCGTGGCTCGCCGAGCGGTACTCCGAGGAGTTGTCTCGCAACGTGAAGCGCGGGATGCACTCACAGGCAGAAAAGGGACATTGGCAGTACGGACACGCCCCGTTTGGCTACGCCCTCGAAGCCGGGCGGCTGGTGGTCACCGACGACACGATGGCCGACTTCGAGACGGTCAAGCGGGTCTTCGCCGAGTACCTCGACGGCCGCGACGGCGGAAAGCGTCTCGCCGAGAAGCTCACCCGCGAGGCCGTCAATCCGCCGGGCCGGGCCGACATGCCCCGCGAGCGCCTCGGCGGCACCTGGCACCGCAAGCACCTCCAGCAGATCCTCACCAGTCCGGTGTACGCGGGTCACGTTGTCTACGACGGCGAGATCGTCGCCCGCGACGCCCACCCCGCCGCCGTGACCGACGAGGAATTCGCGCGCGTCCAGGCGATCCGCAAGCTCCGCGACCACGCCAAAAGCGAGGGCAGCAACGGCCACAACCCGATCCGGCTCGGGGAACGCGGGCTGTTCACGCCCTGGATGCGTTGCGGGTCGTGCGGCGGGCGCATCTGCGTGACCGTGGGAGGACGCTCGGGAAAGGCCGATTACTACTACTACGTCTGCGCGACGCGGCAGGACAACCGGGAGAACTGTGCCGGGCTGACCGTCCGCGTGGACGTCATGGACCCCGGCTTGCTGGAGTACATCGCCAGCGAGGTACTGACCCCGGAGAACGTGCGCGGACTCATCGATCGCTCGGTGGTCGCGCTCGCCGACGCGCCCGACTCCATCGCAGACGACCGGGCCGCGCTGGAGGCCACCATCGCCGAGCTGGACCGGAAGATCCGGGTCGTCGGACAGTCCGTGATCGACGGCGTCTTCGCTCCCTCCGACGCGAGGGCGCTGAACGCCCCGCTGATCGCCCAGCGCGAGACCGCCCAACTCAAGCTGGCGTCGATGCCCCAACGCCGTGAGCTGCCCGCCGTCGAGAAGCTAGACCCCGAGAAGTTCCGCGCGAGCGTCCTCCAAGCCTGGACCGACAAGCCCATCGACCTACGCCGGGAGGCCCTCGACCGGCTGCTCGAACGGATCACACTCGATGAGGGCGGGGTCCACGTTCAGTACGCGGTGAAGGACGAGCCCCCGTTTCGTCACCAAGCACCTGCAGGCCCGTCTTATGGGACCCGTCCTGTATACGGTGCAATCGCGTGGGTCGTGGGGTTGAAGCGGCCGAAGTTCAGGAGATGCGCGGCGTGAGGCCGGGTCCGGGCGCCGTCAAGGATCTTGCTCATCGTGGCCGCCGAGACAATCGGTTTCCGCCTCGATCGTCGCGCGGAGGTGCTCGGAGCGGCGGAGCCGTCATGCAACTGCGTAGCTCCGACGCGGCGGCCGAGGCAGGTCCGATCACCACGCACTCGGGTCGTCCCACGGAATTCCGCCGCCGAGCCAGAGGTACTCGCGGCCGAGGCCGCCGGCGCCATAGCCGCCGCCAACGAGGATGTCTGGGTTGCCGTCGCCGTCGAAGTCGCCGACCGAGGGGGCGACAGAATCGATGGGCTCGGAGGCGCCCCCCCCGCCCGCCAAATCCAGGGTTCCGAGCGGTAATGGCTGATCGAAACCTGAATATCGACCGGATGGAATGATCGTGCCGTCCGCGCCCCGGGAGGTGCCGACATCCGGGAGCCCGTCTCCGTTGATGTCCGGGAGGGCCTCGGGGTATGCATATCCGAGTTCGCCCTCCGGGACTCCGCCGAGAAACGAGGCCATCGTCACCTCCGACGCCGCAGCAGTCGAAGTCGTCGCGGCGCTATCCGCCCCGGACATCAAGTAGATTTCGCCCTCGGCTGCCTCGTTGACGGACATCCCGTCGAACTCGGTAACCCAGTCATCAACGCCGTCTCCGTCCCAGTCCCCGACCACGGCGACACCCTTGCCTCCGCCGGTCATCAGCACAGTGGTCCGCGAGACTGCGTCGCACTCGGCACGGTCGTCCGCGGCAAGGTCGCCACCGTCCAGAAGCGTCACGCGCTGGCCATCCCGCCCGACGAGCAGATCCGGGACGCCGTCCCCGGTGATGTCACCGACCGCCACGTCGTAGACCGTCGCACAGGGGACCTTGAGCAACTCCGACGCGCTGTGTTCCTTAATCGACGCGACGCCCGAGCTACCGTACAACACGTACAGTGATCCCAAGCCATCACTGTTGTCACCATCGGCCTGCGAAAAGAATACGGCGTCGGAGAACCCGTCCTCATTCAGGTCCCCGTCCGTCGCAGGATGCCAGTCGTTGGGAAATCCATCCCGGTAGAACTCGGCAAACCACAATACGTCGCTGTCCGTA
>CAIMSU010000263.1 GCA_903844155.1 uncultured Pseudomonadota bacterium
GCATCACCGGCTGTTTGTGCCCCAGGAACTCTACGTTGAGTTGTTCGCCCGTGTCCGTTCGGCGCCCTCGCTCGACGCTGCTCGATTTCTGGCACGGCAAGGCCGCGCGTTCATCGAGCACGTAGTCGAGACACGCCCGGATGACCTTGCGGTGATCATGGCCGACGCCGCCGAGGTGGCGGGCCAACACGACGGGCTCCGACTTCTCGTCAAGGTCGAGACCGACCTAGGTCGGAGCTTCGACGAAGGGCGACGCGCGATCGAAGGCACCGCCGAGAGCGCCCTGTGGGAACGAGGCTGCATCGAGGTGTTGTGGAGTGAGGACTTCGATACTCCGATCGGCGCTTCGGTTCTCCGCAGCATTCTGCTCGAGTACCGAACCGCGTACCGCGAGGCGTTGTCGATGCTCGTCGAGCGGGTTCGGTTTGAGTCCCGCAACTTTGACGACGCGGATGAGCTGGTGCGGTATGTCGATCACTTCGACGACGTGCTGGACACCGAGGCAAAGCGCCTGCTCTCGGCCGACGAGTACGAGGAGTTCGCGCGGGCAGCCGGGAGCCTCGTCCACGACGCGCGAGAAGCGATCCGGGAGCACATGGTCGGGTGGCAGAGCCACCTTGACAGCTTGGAGGATGAGTGGCGTGAGCGCCGGCATGATCCTCCGATTCATACCTATGAGCGTGGAATATTCTCGGATGTCGACGAGTAGTCAGGTGCGTGTCCGCGAACTCGCCAGTGGAGGGGTGACTGAACCCAATGCTGTTTGCGACGAAAGGTGAGCGGAAACATGCAATACCGACTACATGGCCACCCCGTACCGCTTTCCGCGCTTCCTGAACGCCGCCTGCCCTCCCTCTAGGATACCGCATACATCGTTGCGAATCTGCGGATCTTCGAGGCCGCCCGAGGTGTAGGTGATCTGGGGAAGGGTCTTCGCGCCCGTGCGTTGGCCCCTGGCGACGATGACCTGGTCCGAATCCGTGTTCACCACGAGGTTCGCGTTGTGTGTCACCATTATGACTTGCCTCCGCGCCCCGGCGGCTCGGAAGAAGCTCACTAGATCTGTGTACACGGACTGGGGGTCCAGGTTCTCCTCGGGCTGGTCGATCAGCAGCGGGCGCTCATCCCATTCGTCGAGGCCCAGGTAGAGCGTGAGCAGCACAACACCGCGAGTACCAGGCGACAGTCGATGAAGCTCGACACCCTCGTACAGGATGCTGTAGACGACGCGGATGTGCCCGGTGGAAAACAGCCAATGGCCGAGTTCCTCGGGTTGGACCTCGTGGAGCCTGTGCGCTGGCGTAGGCGCATCTGGATGGGAGAGGAATATCTCCATCGCAGCGCGGACCTCCCCAGGAGTCCCCGTCCGCCAAGCTTCGCCGAGGATAAATTCGGCGAGGTCTCTGAGCCCGTTCTGCGCTGCGAATGGCCTCTTTCGGAGATCCAGAAGCTTCTCGCCGCGCCTCGCCCACTCCTCCACATCGACCAGGCGCTTGACCATGAACTGGATTTTCGCCCCGGTGCGCTGCTTCGCCCGGTCCTGTAGCGGCCCATAAAGCCGGTCCAGAGCGCAGGTCTCCTCAAGGACGGTGTCGAAGATCCGCTCGTAGGCAACGAGGCGCGCGGCCTTTGCCACTGCGATGCGCTCGCTGCACTTCTCCGCTAGTGCGATCTGCACTCCCTGCCGCTCATGAGCCGTGGTCAACTCCGTGATCTTTTTGTTGAGTTCCGAGCGCTTCGCCACAGTGCTGGCATCGAGGCCGAGTTCGCGGGTCAGACGATCGCACTGGTCCCCGAGCGCCTTGACTCCGAGGGCGGGGTTGCAGTCTGGGAGGCCGGCGGCGCGGGCCTCGGCGGCTTGTTTAGCAGCCTCTTCACGAAGCACTCGAAGCCACTCAAGCGGAACCGCTCCGGTCGGCAACAGTGAGTCCCACTCGGCGTCAACAAGGAGCGCCCCGAACCGCGCGCGCCACGCCTGGCCCTTCTGCTTGGCCGCCCGGTAGAACTCCTCCAGTTCTGCTCGAAGCGTTGTGATATCAGTTGTGCGACGGTCGAGCCTCACGATCTCGGCCTTGAGCGCCTTCAGGGCAAGATCCGCAGCTTCGAGAGCCTCCTTCTTCGCGGCGTCGTTGCCCGCGGGCAGCTTGACCAACTCGGTCTTGGCTGCTTCTCGCTGCCGAAAGGTTTCACCGGCGTCGAGCCTCAGCTTACCGAGTCCCCCCTGCATCGCCACCTCCTTCGCGATGGCGCGGGTGAGCTCCGCCACCTCCGCCTCTGCGGCGGTACGTGAAGTCCGCACCGGCTCGACTACGAGCTCGCGGAGCTCCGCGAAGTTGTCGGCCCCTTGGCGATCCTCCTCGGCGATGGCGTGGAACACAACCCGCTCGATTTCCTCAACTAAGGGGCCGACAAGCCCTTCCTTCGAGCACAACTCTTCCACGAACTGTTGAGAAAGGTACCGCACGCGAGGCACCGCCGCGGGAGTGGCCCGAGGTCCAAAGGTGCTCGACGTCTTCGACCCGTCACCCCAAACGAGTTCGACCGTCACCCCGTTCAGCAGCTTGTCTGCCTGAGCCTTCGCAACGAAGGACGCCGGCCCTGGTTTCTCCGAAAGCGCACCGGCAGCGAACGCCGCCAGGTCCGCGAGCGCTGTCTTTCCCGATCCACGAGCGCCAATCACGGTGACGAGACCTTCGTTGAAAGACATCGGCTCGGTGGGAAACCATGCCGCGGCGTTCATCACCGTCATCGACCGGATGATCTGGGCTGGGACTGGCTGTGGGGGGGCCGCGTTCCCGATGTACACGCGTCGCTCCGGCTCAAGGATGGTCTGCCTCAACCCCTCGAAGGTCGCTTCGCACCGAATCCAGCAGTGCCGGTCCTTGTCGGGGCGGAGGACCCTGTCAAGCTCATGAGCGTCGGAACCGTGGAGGCATGGCTTCGGATCTATGTTCAAGGCCGAAAAGGAGTCCTTTCGCCCGACCCAGAACTCCCTTTCCTCGACGTTGCCCGAAAAAATGATGTGGGCACCCTTCGCGAGGCGCTGGCGCATCGCGTCGAAGGCGTCCTTCCGGCCGATGCCGCCCAACCCATCGGCTCCAGCTGGTACAGCGATGAGCACATTTCGCTTGAACCAAGCGTCGTTTGCCAACACGCCGAATAGGTCCTCGGGGTTCACCTTGAACTGCTCGACCCCCTTTCGAAGTGCTGCATCGTCCGGTAGGGCCGAGTTCTTGGCGAACGCCCGCCCGAGCCGCTTCAGATCGTGGTCGCTACAGCGGTACGACTCATCGTCGTAGACGAAGCTGAGTGTCTTCAGCTTCTCTCGCACCGTAAGCGAGTGGTCCGGTTCCGAGGGATCCACCAGCAAGTGCAGGTTCACGCCCGAGCCCTTTTCGACCTTCAGGTGGAGGCGGATCTCGATGTTGGGAAAGACCACTTTGACGGATGGAAGTTCGCCCGCGAGCCATCTCGCCCGGACTTGGTCATACACCGAGAGCCCGAAGTAGTCGGTGATTCCGAGGATCGTGGGCGCGGGCACCGCCTCGTTGATGCGCCGGACGTAGCCGGCCCAGTCATCGGCGAACTGGTTGTTGAGGACCGTGCCCGGGGCGTGAATGTGAGGGTCGATCCGAATCCAGGTCGATCCAATGCTCCAGCGACTCCCGTGATTCGGCATTCGGCCTCCGCGTCGCGGGTAACACGTGGACTACGGCCGCAGGCAACTTACGGGATCGCGAAGCGGCACCCCACAGAGACCGTGGGCGGGCAACCCCTTAAGGACGCAGCAGCCGCTCCCAAGGGCCGCACTCGACCCCGTTGAGCCATTCGGGACCAGATGAAGGTCGTCCGCGACGCGCGCGGATCGCCAGCCTCGAAGCCGCGGCGTCACCACCGGCCCGTGTGAGTCACGCCCGGATGCGCCGTCGGCGCAGGCTCTCTGGGCTCTCACTGCTCCATCGCTCAAGCCTGGCGGCCACTCGGACTACCATCTCGAGACGGACCTGCTCGAAGCCTGCGCCGAGGTTCGCGGCAATTCGGTGAAGTGCTCCAGCAGCCCCACGGTCCCCAATCCGCTCGGATAGGAGAAAAACAACCGATTCCAACTCCATTTGCGCGGCCAGGCCGCCATTTGGCGCGTCACGGGTCGTGAACTCGATCTCCGGTCGGACCCCGCGGCAGAGTCCAAGCGGCGGATCCTCCGAGCGGTCAAGAAACAGCTCCGCAGGCGCGGCGGCGGCGAACCTGGTGTGACCGAGGAGGCGGTCCGCCACGACCCTGGCGTACGTGAGGAAGGCTGGCGCCGATCCATCGAGCTCCGCCGGAGATGGCTTCGCGGTCACCGGCGGAAGCACTGCTTCGATGACTGCGCGGTCGACCAACCAACCTGCGTGGCCTGCGTCGCGGGGCTCGAACTGTCGAGGGAAGCCGGCGGGGGCGTCCACCGCACCGAGATGCTCGGCCGTGTCGGCGACGTCGTGAACGACCTCAACCGGGCCGAGGTAGGGATTCAGCACCAGCATGGGCCGGGCAGTCCGAAGCACACGCCTCCCCAGCCCCTCCCACTGTGCTGGCGTAGCCCACGACTGCGGGCGTGGACCGTGAGAGGTCTGCAGGTAGATCAACCAGTTGTTGAACAACGGATAGCCCGGCGACTTTCCCAGAAATTGCAGGACGGTGAGGTAGTCGTCGATCTCGGCGGGAAGACGTGGGGACGACGGACGCATTTCACCCAACAATAACACATCGGCTTCGCGCCCTGGGCGCGAGCGGGGCCGTGCGACGTGACCCGATCGCGGGAGTGCCAAAGGCCGCGCATTCCTGCACTCCACACACGCCCCTTCGAGAGCACGAGTCCGGGACGTCCCCGCCGGACGCCACTCGTCACCCGGGCCCGAACGCCCCCCGCACGATCCCGATCAACGTCCCCCGGTTCCGCGCCAGAAACCCGTCGATGTACGCGCCCTCGATCCCCGCCGGCGGCCGCGCCCGCAGCACCCCGACGGCCACCTCGAGCAGCCTCTCCGCATCGAGACCCGCACGCCCGCTCCCACCCCGGCGCTCCTTCCCCCGCCGCGTCCGCGTCCTATTGATCGCGTCCCGCAGCCCCGTCGTCGGATGCCCCTCCCGCTTCCCCTTCGGCGGCAGCACGTTGTGCCCCTCGGCCAACACCCGCTCCAGCTCATCGAGCTCCGGCACCTCGGCCGCCTCGACGACCGCCTCGGACAGCAGCCCGAGGTGCGCGCTCAACGTCTCGTACCGCCGCGCGCTGCTCGCCCGCCCGTAGATCTCCCGCCATCCATCGAGCCAACCGCGCAGATCCGACCAGGTGATCCGCGTTCCCGGCGTGGCCACTGCCGCGCCGGGCGCACTCCCGCCGACCCCAGCCCTCGCCGCCCACCCGCGCTGAAGCTCCACTGCCCTGCCCAGCTCGGCGATCTTCTCGCGCTGCTCCGCGATCGTCCCCCGCGCCCTCTCCAGATCCTTCCCCAACTTCGCCGCGCGCTTCCCGTCCTCGCTCTCCCGCTCCGGAAGCCTCAGCAACTTCGTCGCCAGCACCGCGATCGCCGGGAGCAGGTGCGCAGTCGCCGCACCCAGGTCCTCACGGCGACTCACAAATTCTTCCGTGTGTCCTTCGCCCATGAGCCCATCCAAATGGGTCAATTCGTGAACGGCAACCCCATGCAAGAACGCCGCGAGCGCGAGTGGCCGGTCGCGATGCGCCCGGACGACCTGCGCCATCCGATCCGGGTGGATGAACACGAACCGCCGCCCGCCCGGGCGCTCGACGGCCTCGGCGACCAGGTTGTCGTCGAGCACGAAGCCCGGCCGGAACGAGCGCCGGATTCGGGCCTCGGTCGCTACCATCCTCAACGTGCCGTCCCAGGCCAGTAGAAAAGGCACCCACTTCGCGTAGTTCTTCCGAAAGCGCCGGGCGCGGTCCCGGTCGTAGGTCTTCTTCGAGATCCGCATCCCGGCGAACCGGCCGAACGGGTTCTTGATGCGCCGCTCCACTTTGTCGAGCTGCTTCGCCCACGATGGCGTGATCGCGTCCAGCGCCGTCGTCGCCTTGGACACAGCGACGGCCTGGATGAGCCCGCCGCCGCCCGGTGCGAGCGCGGCCTCGGCTGCCCGGTCGATCGCGGCTTCCACGGCCTGCGTCTGCCAACCGTCGAGCGCCTCCCCGGCCTCGGCGCGACGCAGAGCCTGGTCCACCTGGTCGGTGACGATGACGACGCGGACCCCGCCCGCCGCCTTGCCCTGCGCCTCCGCGCCGGCGAGCAACGCCCGGATCACGCGGACGGACTGCACATCGGACGGTGCCGCGATGTCGGGCTCGGTGCCGCCGCCGCCGGCCGCGACCTCCATCCCGGCTGGCAGTACCCAGCCGCGTTCGGGGGCGTCGCCGTCTGCCGCCGCCTTCGTCCCCCGTGGCGCGACGGACGCGACGACCTCGTCGACGCCGCCGTATTTGGCCTGCTCCCCGTAGAAGTCGCGGATTCCGCCGGCCGCCTCCGCGATGGCCCGCTGGACATCGACGTCCGCGAACGCCTCCGCCATCTGGTCGGCGATCTCGGCCCCGCCGGTGTCGTCGTCGCCCTCGGGGTCGACCCACTCATCATCCTGGTTCTTGCCGAGAGATTCGTTCTCGCGCTCAACCTCCTCGACGAGGTCGGCGAACGTCCACGCCGCCTGGTCCTGGAGCGCGTCGCGAGCCGCGTTGAGGGGGTAGCCCCGCGCCCCGGGCCGGACTCGCGTGCTCAGATCGATCACCACGTCCGCCTTGAGGTTCCCGCGCTGGGCAGGGATGACGACCTGTAAGAGGCCGTTCAACCTCAAGTAGTACGCCCCGCCGCGGTCCCCGGGCGCGCGCCGGAACGCGCGGATGGTCGCCGTCGTACCATCGCCCCAGCTCCCTTCGACGGCAACGCGCGACCCGCCGCGTCGGCTGAACATCGGCTTCACCTCGACGCCGTTGAACCGGAAGGTGAAGCCGGGGATGTCGTTGGCGGCGAGCAGCTCGCGCAGGCGGTCGTCGATGCCGACGTAGACGCCGCGGGCGCGGTCCCAGTAGCGGACGAGGTCGGGGTCGACATCATGAATTTCCAGCCTCGTTCCTTGGCGAGCGGGCGCGTCGTAGACCTGCACCTCCTCGTTGATGCCGTTGGCGACGGCGAGGTTGTCGCGGGTGTGGAGACGCCAGACGAAGGAGCGCGAGCAGCCCAAAATCACGGCCTTGGCGACACCGAAGCCGCCCGCAGCCTCGCCCGAGTCGGCCGCATCCCGCTTGCCGCTCTCGCCTATCGCGAGGAACTTCCCGATGATTTCCTCGCTGGACATGCCGACGCCAGGATCATCGAAAACCAAGGTGCGCTGGGTCGCATCCCACTCGACGGCGAAGTAACCGGCGTCGGGCTTGATCTGGCGCAGGCGGATGGCCGCCCTTGCTGCGTCAAGCCCGTTCTGGCACCCCTCCCTGGTCGCAAGCCAGGGCAAATCGCCGCTTTTGTAAACGGACCGTGTGAGGAGTTGCCAGATGACGCCGACGTTCGCGGACGGGCGACCCGACAGCTTGCTGGTCATCGCCTCGCGGATCTCGGGGACGCCGCCGAGCTCGCGGCGGAGGGCGAGGTGGTCGATGCGGAGACGGCCGCTGGCCTTCTGGGTGCCGGGAGCGGGGAGAGGTTGGGAGCAGGGGCAAGGGGTCATGGGGTTCTCCGGCGATGGACGCGGTGATACGGACAGGGGACTTGTTCAGACGTTGGCATCCGCTCGGCATCGTCGTTGCCCTCTTGGGCGCGACGGGGCTTGCGTGTTTTGGGGGCCACCCCCCGCCGCCGGTGCGCTCGCCATCGGGTCATTTCGTCGCCTTCGCGACGATCAGCGGCCCCGAGGCGGGGGGCGACTCGGGCGCGGTGGCGCTCCACGTCACCGACCAGAGCGGGCAGAACGAGGTGACCATCCAAACGCACGCATCCGACCAGATGAAGTGGGCGTTGGCCTGGAACGGCGAGCAATCGCTGGTTCTCTACTCGGCCGATGACGGGACAACCGCCTATGATCTGCACGCCGGCTCGCTCGACGAGCGTGCCCCGACGGCGGGCGAGCAGAAAATCGCAGATGACGCCTACGCCGACAGGTACGGCCATCCGCCTGGAGCGCAGTAGCCGTCGGCTGTGGAGCCAGATCACGCCGCCTTCCGGGAGAGGAAATCGCCGACCATCGCGCGCAGTTGCGCGACGTTCCGGGCGACGAAGCCGTCGATGTCGTCAGCAGCGATGCCGAGAGGTGGATGCCGACGGACGAAACCGACGGCGAGAGAGAGCACCCGCTCGACTCGTTCGGCGCTCGTTCGGATGGACGACAGCCCCTCGCGGATCGTGCCCAAGCCTTCTTCTGCCGCGCGCACCGCCCGCGCCACGGCGGCGGCGAGCGAGGGCGGGACGGCGTTCCCGACCTGGCGGTAGCGGTCGTCGGGCCGACCGGCGAAAGGGTAGCCCTCGGGGAAGGTCTGGAGCGTGGCGCACTCGCCGAGAGTCAGCTTTCGCCGGGCTCCATCGGTCGCGAGCGCCAGCGCGTCACTCGCGTTGTTCAGCTTCCGCCACCAGGCGGGGTCGGTCGGTCGGCCCTTCCCCTCGTTCGTCATCACGCAGGGAGAAGGCCGGTCCCACGGGACTGCGATGGCGTCGCGCATGGTGCGCCGGGGCTGGCTCGCCGGCGGCCGGACCGGGCGCGGGCCTGCGATCACGAAGATGCGCGTGCGGCTCTGTGGTGCGCCGTGGTCGGCGGCGTTGAGCACCCAGACGGCGACGTGCGCGTAGAGCTTCCGCAGCTCGGGGACGACGGTGCGCTCGACGTAGGCGCGGGCGTTCTTCACATTCTCGAAGATGGCCCAACGCGGGCGGACAATCTGGACGATGCGGAGCGTCCACGGCCAGCCGTTGCGGGCGATGTCCTCCTCGCCCTTCGGCCCCCCGTGCTGGTTCGCGCTCGACCACGCCTGGCACGGCGGTGAGGCCCAGAGCACATCGATGGTCCCGGCGAGTGCGGCGTAGTCGAGGTCGCGGACGTCGGCTTCGACGGCGGGGAAGCCCGCAGCTCGGAGCGTAGCGGCGGCCGATGCGTCTCGCTCGACACAGGCGACGTGCTCGAAGCCGGCGCTGTGCAGGCCGAGGGCTGCGCCACCGGCTCCGGCGAAGAGGTCGAGGACGGTCATGGCGAGTCTCGCCAGACCGGAAGCCCCGCCTTTCGCAGGATGCGGGGTATATTCGTGGCGTGTTTTTCTACGCCGCCCTTCTTTGCGTGAACGCCACTTTCGCAGGGGACCTGCTGGAGATCCGGCCAACGCCGGAGGGTGTGGTCAGCATCCACGCAGGCGACGCCGACCATTGCTCGGATTCGTGCGGGGGCGACTGGAGTGGGTCGGCGTGCGCGGACCTGCCGGGAGCTGTCGTGTGGCTCTACGCCGGAGCTGACACGCCAGCCAAACGACGGCACGCCCGCCCGGTGGTCTCCACGGTGGTCGATGCGGAGGGTTTTGCCGACATTCCGGCCCTTCCTCTCGGCACCTACCAGTGGGAAGTGAGTGCCCCCGGCCGGCAGACGGAGCGCGGCGAAGTGGCGGTAGGCCAGCCGCTTCCTGCCCCGGCGAAAGGCAACTCTCCGCCCGGTCAGGACTATCCGGTGAGGATCCCCGGCCACCGGTCTCTGAAGGCCGGGGAGCGACCCGCGGGCACCTGGTTCGATGTCAGACTCCGGCGGCCCGGTACCGGCGACGGGCTGGCGACGCAGGCGACCACGTACTCCGCGGACGAACTCGCCCGCCTGCCGATGCGGTAACGGCCGCCGACCTTCTCGCGGACATCCGTATGCCCACGCCTGGCCCCCTTGCGGCCGGTCGCGGAGGTCGCCAAAAACAAACGCCCCGCGCTCAGAACGTCCCCTCACAAACGGCCCCAGGACGCACGATCGAGTGGGTCGGAGGGGTGTAGCCGCCCCCCCGACCCTCGCGCGCCCAGAACGCCATTGGCGGGCGCACAGCACGATCAGGCCGGGGTCAGCCGGCCGCCGCGGATGATGCGCCCCAGGTTCGATCCCTGGAAGTGCAGGCTCCAGACGCCCTCAATCAAGAGGTCGAGGAGGCTCCGCTGGTGGGACTCGGGGGCGAACGCGGGGACGTCCTCGTACCTCTCCCGCTGCAAGACGATGTCGAGCAGGGCCTCGCGCACCCAGCGCTTCTTGCTTTCGCCGGTCGCGTACCCGAAGGTGCGCTCGGCGACTTGCATGAGGTCACGCAGGGTGGGCATCAGCCAGGGCGGCAGGGTCACGGAGCTGAGCTCGAACCCGGGCTCCGGCTCCGGCTCCGGCATCACGGGGAAGTCGATCGCGACCACCCGCTGTGGGGGCCGAGCCGAACGCGAGGAGCGCGACGGGCGCGCGGGCGCGAGGGGCTTTGCCATCACGCCGCCCGCTGGCTGGCGCGGCCGACGACGCGCATGAAGTCCGGCGGCTGGAAGTGCAGCCCCCACACGACCTCGATCAGGAAGTCCACGAGGGCCTCCTTCGCGGGGTTCTCGATCCAATTGGGGATGCTCGGGATGTCAACGGCCTTCGCGGCGTCGAGCAGCGCGGTGCGGACCCACGCCTTCTTGGTCGCGCCGGTGCCCGGCCCGAAGATCTCCTCGGCGAGGCCCATGAGGCGTTGCAGGGTGGGCGCGATCCAGGCGGGGAGCTTGAGAGTGGAGAGGTCCATGAGGGATTTCCTTTGATTGTTGGCGGACGGTTGACGGACGGAGGACGGCGGAGGGGGAGGGTCAGGCGACCGCGCGGCCGACATCGAGGTCGACGGGCGCATCGCGCAGGAGGGGGTCGTTGAGGATGTTGCTGGAGCGGAAGACGATGAGGTCGTAGAGGCTCCACGGCTTCGACGGCGGGCCGGTCATCGCGTGCCATACGCCCGAGACGGCGACTCGTTGGACGGCGTACTGGCCGACACCGAGCTCCGACCACTCGGTCGCGACGGGGGACCACCAGATGTTCCCGTCGTCGTTGTAGTTGCGACGGTCAGGCGCGGACGTGCGACGAAACTTCGCGGCGCACGTCCAGGCGTATTGGGCGAGGACGTCGTTGACGGCGGACGGCCGCCGCTGCGGATCTTCGGCGTACCAGGCGACAAGTCGTTGCGCGGGGCCGAGCGCGCCCGCCGGTCCCTGCTGGACGGTCCGGTTGTAGAGCAGGACCATCGCCCGCTCGGTCGAAACGCCGAGCAGCTTGGCAATCTGGACCGCGCCGGTCATGTATTCGGACTCGGCTGCAACGCGCGCTTGAACCTGCTGAAACGTCGGCCAGCGCCCTGCGGCGGTGAACCGGGACGCCCACGGCTCGGCCCACAGGACCGCGCCGTCGATGGACTCCAGCGAGGATCGCCCGGTCACGTCGAGCAGCTTCGCCCAACTCGTCCCGAAGAACCGGCCGAACGCGACGGGATCGGCCGCTGCCATCTCGCGGAGCAGGCGCCCGAGCGAGCCCGACTTCTGCGTCCACTGAAGGATGCCGTAGCTCACGCCGTTGCCGTCGAGATTCGCCTGGACGGACCAGTAGTTTCCCTCGTGTTCGCTCGTCTTGCGGAGCAGGGTTGGGATCCAATCGCTGATGAGTGCTTCCACCTTCTCCTCCAGTTTCTTCGCGGCCTTTCCGGCGGTGTCTGCGGTCTGTTGCGCGGCCTTGCGCGCCGACGGCGACGTGGCCGCCGCGGCGAGGATGATCAACCCGACGGCTCCCGCTCCGAGCAGGAGCGGCGTGGACGAGCGGCTCATGACGGGGTCCTCGTCTGTTCTGTACGGATTACGGGGTGAGCGAGGTTCCGGTCATGCCGACGCAGCTCAGTCGCAGGGTGGTTTCTGGCGTGATGCTGGCTACTGGTCCGTTGGGTTGCCATCCGGACTGCACGCAACGGGTGTCCACCGCCGAGGTCGACCAGATGGTTTCGATGGCCAGGGTGGGGGTGGGCGACACCGGAGCCGTCGATGCCATTGAGTGCGAGAACGCCTGTTATTCCGTGGCATCTGCGCTTTGGGGTGACACATACGTGGATACCATCGACTCTTGCACCCTCACCGTTTCGGCGTCGGACACCGCGGGCAGCGGGTCGGGTCAGGGACATCTCGTTTGCTCGGTGCAACACGTCCTCAATCACTGCCCGAGCTTCATGTAATCGACGGACAACGGGCCCTTTCATGCCGCCCCCTCGCCAACACCGTCGGCATCATCGGCCTCACCCGACAGCAAATTCCTCGGGATCGACCGCCCCCACCACCACCGCCCGGCCTCAGCCAGTTCGCCGAACTTGAGCCCGGAGTCCGGGGCCTGGGCGAGGAACGCCTGCCAGCCCGCTTCGCTCGGCGGGAGTACGTCCACGCCCGCCGTGCCGGATGCCGCGCCCGCGTTGACGATGCGGAGTCCCGCCGGAGAGACCACCGGGATCTTCTGCGCCTGCAGGTTGTAGTAGCTGACCTTGGCCAGGGCGCCCACGACGACATCTGCAACCTGCGGCCAGGTCCGTTCGACCCAGGAGTCGGGCGCGTGCTGCCAGCCCTGGCCCGGCCAGTCGCCCGAGTACCGAAGCTTGTCGTTGCCGAGCTGCGCGACGGCGCGCACGGTGGCGGTCTCCTCGTCCGCAGGGAACGCCGCGCCGTAGTTCTCCGGCTTGAGCGCGCTGAACTTGGCGTCGTCGGACTTCGTGAGCCGCCAGGCGCCTTCGCCCGCGCCGCGCTGCCCGATCTGCCCGTCCTTCGTGACCTTCCCGAACTCGATGTAGTCGATGCGCGAGGCGTTCCACGCGCTCGGGATGCCGGCACGCAGGCCCTCGAACACCGGACCGCCACCCTCGACGACGAGCACAGGACGGTCGCGCACGACCACCGCGGTCGATGCCCACGGCCACGCCTCGACGTTCACGCGAGCGAGGTGCTTGAGCCGCTCCTCGGCCTCGCCACGGAGCCGCGCGGCCTCGATGCCGTCGCGCGTCCGCTCGGCGTTGCGGAACCGGGCGTTGATGGCGCGGAGCAGCTTGGACGCCTCGGCGGCGATCTTCTTCTTGGCCTCAGCCTCGCGCTGGGCGCGGACGGCTTCAAGCCGCGCGCGGGTCTGTTCGGGGTTGCGCGAGATCAAAAGCAGGATTTCCTCTGGTCCCATGTCCATTTGTGCGCCGGGGTTGTTCGTGTCCCGGTCCTGCCCTTTTATCAGTTGCGTCATCCAGCCGCGTTTGCCCTGGATGAGGTTGAACCGAAGTCCATCCTGGCTTCTTCGCGCGAAGTAGTAGTAGATCGCGATGGCAGAAAGCGTGTTTCCCTGCCGCACACCGCGCCCGTTGCGCTGCTGCAACGTGGCAGGTTCCCACGGCAGATCCATGTGGTGGATGGCGCAGGTGCGCGTCTGCAGGTCGATGCCCTCATAGGCGATCTGGTTCGCGATGACGACGTCGAACTTGGGCGCGAAGCCCTCGTCAGCGTCCCCGTTGAACTCCCGCGCGATGCGCTGGCGATCCGCGGCGTTCGGGGCCACCTCCGCGTTGAGGACGCCGATGCGGTCGGCGGCGATCCCGGCGTTGACGAGAACCGTCCGCATCCAGCGGTGGGCGGCGATGTTTTCGCAGAACACGATGTGCCCGCACGTCCGGTTGGCCAGCACGCGCTCGGCCAGGGCGTCAAACTTGGGCGACGACGGGTCGGCGACCTGGTCCGCGTTCTTCCAGTTGTAGCCCTCATCCAGGTTCGCGTGTACGGCGACGAGCGCCATCCGGGCGAGCAAGCCGAGGATCTTGGCTTTCTGGCTCGGGTCGTCGGACTTGAGCGCGGCCTCGATCTCCCGGACGTATCGATCATATTTTGCGTCTTGTGCAGGATCCATATCGACTTCCACCATCTCGACCTTGGGGTCCGGGAGCTTCAGTCCGACGTCCTCGGCCGTCTTGAACTCGCCGTATCGGAGGATGGTGTCGCGCAGCTCGTGCAGGTTCTGGAACCCGACAACCGCGCCTCGTTCCTCGACTTCCATCGTCGGCGTCACGACGGGCTTGATCTCGATTCGCAGGTACCGGTCGATGAATTGTTCCGGGTCGCGGATGCCCATCCGGCGCCACGCGTCCGGGTCGACGTACTGGATGAGATTGTAGAACTCCAGCGGCGAATTCTTGGCGGGCGTCGCCGAGAGTAGGACGACGCCGGTGCCACCCGTGCGCTTCCGCACCGCCGCGCACCGGAAGTCGAGCTGCCACGCGCGCTTGCTGCCGTCGCCGGGGTTGCCCATGAACCGCGGGACGCCACCTTCGCGATCTTCAGGTAGATAGAGGTTTTTATAGTTTTGTGCCTCATCGACCAGCAAAAGATCGACGCCGATGTCGTCCCAAGCGATGCCCGGGTCGTACTCCCACCCCTCGGCCAGCTCCATCTGCTGGGCGACCCAGGCCGCGATGCCCTCGCGCAGGATGGCCTCGTCGCGCTCGGACAGCTTCTTCCGCTTCGCGGCGTTCCGACGACGCAACGCGACCTCGCGCTGGATCGCCTCGGTCTTGTCCGCGTAGGCGCGAACCGCCTTCTCGTTCATGCGCGTGCGCCCGAGTGCCGTGTACGTCAGGAGGACCACGTCGTACTCACCGGCCTGGAACCTCGTCCATTTCTCGGCGCGCTCCTGGGGCGTGTCGGTGTCGCTCGTGGCGAGGCCCTTCCGCTCCCCGCGCGAGATCGTCTTCTTCTTCGAGCCGATCACCGCGATCCGGTAGTCGGGTAGCACGCGCTGGATGTCGGCCACCCACTTCCACACGATGGAGTTGGGCACGAGCACGACCGGCCGCTTGCACCAGCCCTCCTGCCGGGCGCGGGCGAGCGTCGCGATGCCGGTGTACGTCTTGCCAACCCCCACGTCGAACGCCAGCAATCCCCCGCGATTCGCGAGCACACGACGCGCACCGGCGATCTGGTGGGGGTGCAGCCGCGGGCCGTCCTTGCGCCAACGCGCGATGGCGAGCGGTTCGGCGGTGTAGGTCGGGGCGATGTACCCGCGAAACTGGCGATTGTAGGCGTGCTCGATGGCGAGGCGTCGCTGGGGCGTCGCGCCTGCCCACCCTTTGAAGCTGGCGTCCCACTCGGCCGTCTTCTTCATACGGATCTTGTCGATGTCCTTCTCGTTGTCGTCGTCGAACTTCTTGGACGGCGCGAACATCGTCTTGTCGTGGTTGATCCAGCCGAGGATGAGCAGCACCTCGGGGTGCATGTCCCCGGCGTTCTCCTTCTTCGACATCTGGTCGTACTGCCACCCCTTCGGGGCGAGGAGCCCGCCCTGACGGACGAACTCCACGTCGTCGTACCCGGTGTAGGTGGCGTTCACCCACTGCGCCACGAGGTCCAGCGGGAGCCAGCCCTGGCGGGCGCTGACGCCCTCGATGTCGTCGAAGATCGCGGGCTTGATGACGTCGAGCAGTCGCGCGACCTGGGCCTTCGCCTGCACGTCGTCGGGACGCACCATCGCCCGATCCATCTTCGGCCAGAGCGACCCGGACAAGTAGACTTCGGACGGGAACAGTTCGTTCCAGGCGTCACCGTCGAGGCACCAGCCCGCCGCTAGCACCTTCGCGCGCACCTGGTCGGGCGTGAACGGCCCGCCGAGCCCGGCGTGGTAGTCGAGCAGCTCGCGCACCGACAGCATCCGGGCGTGGCGGTAGAGGTGCTCGGCCTGCGCGACGACGTCGTCGGCCCGACCCGCGAATCGCGGCTCGATGACCGGCGGCTTGTTCCGCAGTCCGACGATCAGGCCACCAGCCCGGTCGAACGCGGACAAAAACCGCTCGGCGCCTGTGTTGCCGCCGCGTGCCAGCTTCACCAGCTCGATGAGCGCGTGCGGGTTGCCGTTCGTCGTGTGCCACGCCGTCAGCCCGGCGTTGAGCTCCGGCCAGAGCATCGGCGGCTCCTCGGCGTTCTCCGAGGCGACCAGCGCAAGGTACTTGTCGACGCGCAAGCCCAGCAGGACCGCGGACGCCAGCTCACGCGGAAGATCGGTGACGTCCGCCTGCTCGACGCGCGTGACACCGATTCGGCCGCCCGTAGCTGCCCCATCGGCCGCTTGCTTCACGCCGGGAAAAGCGATGAACTTGCAGTCGCCGCAGATCGGCCGCTCGACGAGGTCGGGCAGGCGCGTGAACTCGCCCTGGATCTGGTAGCCCCAGCGCGGCTTGGCCGTCTGGTCGTCCTCGCCGTGATCGTCGCCGACCTCACGGCCGAGGATGTGTCGGGGGAATTCCTTGAAGTAGCCCCCGGAGACGATGGCCTCGTCGGCGCTGTCGATCGCGTCGAGCTGACCGCCGCGCGCTCGGAAGAAGAGCACGTCGGTGACGAGCATCGCGCCGGGGAAGATGGCTTCGCGGCGCTTTTCGTTGATGCTCGGGAGCCGGAACGCTGCGGCGAGGTGGTGGCGCTTCAAGACCTTTTCGCGCAGCGCGACGAACTGGCTGGTCCGCGAGGTGAGGAAGCCGCCGGGGATCAGGAAGACGCCGAGTCCGTCGGGGGCAAGCAGGTCCAATCCGCGGCGTAGGAAGTAGTGATACGCCATGCGCTCTCTGTACGCGCGGTCGGGATCTTCGGCGATCGACCCGCCGCGGATGCCGTAGGGCGGGTTGGAGACGACGAGTCCGAGCCGGCCCGACGCCGCAGGGCCCTTCTCGCGCACCCAACGCTCGAACGGGGCGAGCATGAGGTCCACATCGGGGCGTCGAACGTGGAGCATCCGGGCGGACAGCTCCGACCACTCGACGGCGTGCCAGGTGATCCCCGGGACGGGCTCGAAGGCGCGCAGGAAGCGGCCGATGCCCGCCGAGGGTTCCAGGGCGTGGACGGTCGGGCCGTCGTGCGGGAGGCTGGGGACGAGAGGGGCGACGAGGCGGGCGATCTCGTTCGCTACCTTGGACGGTGTGAAAAACTCATGGGAGAGTTTCGTTTTGCGTAACCGAAATGATCCCCGTTCAACGTAGACCTCGAGGTTTCAAGGCCAGAATCCACGGCGAGGGCGATGCCGACTGACGCGCTCGGCAGGCCACGCGGACCCCGTCAGAACGGGTGTGGCGCGGCCGGGGAGGCCCGAGGCCCGCAGCCGGAGTAGACCTCGGGATGCCCTCCAAGTCCCTTCTTCGCTGGCAGACCGAAGCCCGAAGCCCGCTCCCACCTTGACGACATCGTGAGCGCCCACGCGGCGGTGGCCGGGGCTCAGCGTGGGTGTCGGGCGGCAGCGGCGCAGCTCGACCACGCCTACGCGATGCTGCTCCCGTCCCATTTCCAACGGTTCTGCCCGGACCTACACACCGAGGTGATCCTCTGCCCATGCTCCGCGCGCGGCTCGCGGCCGGTCGAAAGCTGGACACCGGGAATTTGAATCATGGTCGCCCTCGACGCCCGCACAGCGGGACAGAAGCTACGGCTGGAGAAGCTCAACCGCTGGCGCAACGCCATCGCTCACCAGAACTTTGCGCCCGCCGCCGACCTCGACCTCGGCGGCGGGCGGGTAGATCAGGCTCGCCGGCCTGGACGGCCGGTCCGCCTGCGGGGCGCGCTTCGCTTGTCACCGCGGCGCGGGCGAACCCCCGGGCCTCGCCGCGCCGCCGCCCCCTTCATAGGGTTGGGGCACGGCCGCTACTCTGCGCAGTCCAGTGGAGGCAGAGACGTGTCGGAGGCCAGTTCCTCCAACAGAGGATCGCCGCCGGTGTCGTAAGTACAGAAGAACATCGCATCCTGGATTTCGGTGGCAGTCAGCGCGTAGTCGCCAGCACTCGGCACATCTGCAGCAAGATCTACGCACCACGGACCACGATCAGTACCGTCGCACGTGCGACCAATACAGACAAGTGACTCCGGCCCTGCACATACGCAATCCAGACCGCTGGTGTCAGATGCTTCATCGAAGTGTATCGCTTTCCCCCGCAGATAGGCGTAACACTGCTTCGGAGGGGAATTGCAGGCCGAACTCGTCAGCGTCATGAGCATCAGCCACGGGATCGTCGGTCTCATCCGTTCGTACACCCGGTAAACGCCACAGGCTGAAACGAAACAGCAGCCTGAAGGTCTGAAAGCGTCCAATCCGACGGATCCCAGCTGGCCAGTTCCTCACCACAACAGTTCTCGTGGCTCCATCCATGGTTCGCTGCAAATCTGACAAAATAGAACTGATTTGTTAGCTGGGCGATCTTCTCGTTGCCCAAACATGAATGGGTACTCTCATGAACGATGGTAGCCGCGATATCTGCCGCAAGACACGCCGATTCCCCGGTATCATGACCACGGTCGGCGGAGGCAAAGGCCTCAAGGCCGTTCTGTATGTAATTCTCGTTCAATTTCATGTACAGACCGCTCGTGCAACCGATGAAGCCCGTTCCTGGCTCAGGCCAGCAGTGAACGCCATCCCAGGGCTTGAGATGCAAGTGCCCCGCTGTCCATGACCCGCCCGACAATAGGTTCGTGTGGCAAGCACCGCTTTTTGCAACGCCGTCCTGATCGTAGTAGTCCGAGACGATGTCAAGGTTCTCGTTAATCTGCTTGAAGGCACGGTCGATGATCGACAACTGGTCCTCAGACCAGTCCTCGTGAGCGTAGTAGAAGGTGCGCCATGTGTACGTTGCGCCCGACGAGCTAGCCCACGACGAAGGGGGGGCGGCTGTGCCCGGGCCGAACACTCCATCAAGTTGATCAGGTCCGGACGCTCCAAAGACGCTGGAAGCATCCGGCGTCGCGCCCATCGCGCTCAACGCTCGCTTCCCGCAACCCTTCGCACAGGCGCTGGACTCGGCCTGAAGCATCAGGGGGCTGCCCGGCATTCCGGCATCACTCGCGGCACACCCGCATCCGCAGTGGTCTTGTCCGGTCGCAAGCGGCGATCCGGGCATACCCAGCACCACTTCCGGGTTGCCACCGAAGTTGCCGGCTCGGCGAAGTTGACTAGCTGTTGTCATGGCCGGCCGCTCTTTCGACGCCGCCAAGCGGAGCGCCGGGGGAGCTGTGACCCCTCCTCGGCGTCGCAGCTCGCGCAGAAGCAGAGCGAACTAGCAGTTGTCATACTCCACCGTTCCGCCGACGCGGCCGAACAGCGGGGGGGTTCCGCCGGTGTTGTACCAAACCATCCAGCCAAAGCGAACCAGCTGCTTCGCCGAAGTGTTGTTGAAAACGTCGGTCAGCGTGCCGTAGCTGAACCCGTCTGCAGTGAGCGGGTTTCCCAACTCGAAAACGGCCCCCGGCGTGCCGTCGGAGTCTGCGACCTGGTAGGCGAACGTGCACCGGAAATTCGCCTGACTGGCGCGCTGCTCGAATGTCCCGCGAAGTCGCTTCACGTCGGCAGCCGACACCCAGCCCGTGGCCGGGTTGAAGAGTTTGTTGTTCACGTCGCCGGTAGCGGCCAGCGTTGACCAAGGAAGGGGGATGCGCTTCAAGAGGACCTCGGGGTGTCGGGGTTGTTGTAGTCTATCTGGCCCAGGCGGAAAGTCAACGCGGCACACGCGAGTCATGAGCCTTTTCCTCGCGCCCGCTCCCCCACCGCCAGCCCCGCCCTCAGCACGTACTCCCACGCCCCCGCCGTCGTTCGCAGCCCGTGCCGCTCTTTCATCGCCTGCAACCTCCGGTACAGCGTGGGCTCGACGCGCACGCAGACGTCTTTCCGGTTCGCCGCTGCCGCGTCGTAGGTCAGCGGGTTCCCGACGGCCTCGACCAGCCATGCGGGCACACCGCCGCTCGCGGCCGGGGCCATCTCCAAGCGCGCCAGGATGGCGGCGAGCAGCGCCGTGGGCACCTCCTCGGTGGCCCGGCGCGGGTCGGTGCGCGGAAGCGCTGCAACGCGCGACTGGACGCGCGCCGCCCCACCTCCCGCGTCCTCGACGACCGGGACAACCTCGGGCTGCGAGACCGTGCCCGCCGTCACGGCATCCCACGCGACCGGCCCCGCAGCCCACAGCGTTCCTGCCCCGCGCCGCTCCGCGGCGTCGGCCTCGGCTCGCGCGCGGGCGGGATCAAGCACCGTCGTCCCAGCCGGGGATGTGCACGACGGAGGCCGCAGATGCGGCGAGCAGCGGCAGCGTTGTGCCAGGCCGGACGCGCGCCCATGCCGCGCCAGCCAGCGACTCGACGCCCTGGATGAACTCACGGGTGGGGCCGCGCCGCGGGAGCGTCCAGACGGACTGCCCGCGGTTCAGGGCCTCGCGTACCTCGTCGGTGCGCGGCAGCGGGCCGGGAAGGTAGGAGCCGCCGGCGTGGTTCGAAGCATCGTGGATCGTCGTCGCGTCGCGCTCCCAGTCCTTCCTCGGGACGGCGTCGATGCGGACGAGCACCACGTCGGTGTTCGCTGGCGTCGCCCGTAGCATCCGGATCAGGTTGGCGGAAGCGTCGTCGCCGTCGGTCGGCGCGATGAGCAGGACGCCGGGCAGGCACCCGCCCTTCTTGACCGGCGGGGTGTCCACGATGATCGCGTCGAACTTCCCGAACCGGCCGGGCCCGGAGCGGTAGAGCACGTCCACCGCGTGCGCCCCTGCCAAACCGACGACGCTGATGCTGCCAGCGCCGCGCACCACCCGGGCGACGTCGGGGTCGGACTCGGAGATGCCCAGCCGCCGTCGCGCGTCGAGCTGGTCGTCGGTCACCAGGTAGAGCACGTCCAGCCCGGCGAACGCGAGCCGCTCGGCGATGCTGGGAGAGTCTCCTATTACGTAAAGAAAACGATCCCCGTCGAACGCCGAACACGAGGTTTTAAGCGGAGGACCGACTGAGACCCTCCATGATCGCCGACCGGACCCGCCATGCGAACTCGGCTGCCGTGTACCTTCCATAATAATGCGGAAGCGGGGGGCCTGCGAGGCGCTGGCATCCGCCGTGGTGGCCGCTAAAGTGTAAGCGGGCTCACGGGGCGGCCGGAACTTTGCACTCCTTGATCGCTGCGCCTGGTCACACGGGATACGCAACGCCCTCTCGCCTCAATCATCCACGATCACCCACCGGGGAGTACCAATGTCCTGCGGAACACCTGCGAATTCGAATTCCCGAAGCATGATGCGCCAGCGGTCTCAAGGTCGCTCCACAGCGGTGATGGATCTGATCGTGCGTCAGTACTACTCGACGCAGGTCACGGGCGCCGGCGCCGCCGGCTGGGACTCTTACGTGCTCACCGACGAGTCCTTTGAGCCCCTGGGCCCCGGGATCGTGGACATCCTGATCCACAGCGAGGCCCTGAACCTGATCACGAACTTCCAATACCAGATTCGCCTGGAGACCCGCATGTACGACGGGAGTTGGGGGCCCGCCATCGGCGCGACGCCTGTGATCGTGAGCGGCCCGTGGACGACGGGCATGAGGGTGTCGGTCCCCTTCACCGACCGCACCAAGATGGGCCTCGGCATCCGACTGGTCTTGGACGTTCAGAACAGCGCTGCGGCCGCGGTGGTCAGCGCGACACTGTCGATCTCGGTCGCGATCCGGTTTTTCTGCGGCTGCTAGTCCCCCGCCTCCCGCCCTTCTGAACCGGAGAACGGCCAGCACCGCCGTTGAAAGGACGTGAGATCATGCCATTCGGAGCTACGCCGCGGCTGCCCACCCCGGGCATCGACGGCAATTGCTACGGTAATCCTTGGCCCTACGGCGACCACATCCTCACAGGGATGTTCCCAGAGTCATACGGAGGACTGGGAATGCTGGGCTACAATTGGCAGGAATATTGGCCGGCCGACCACGAGGTCATGGCCGGGTGGGCGGACGAACTTGAATCGGAGGACATCGCCAAGATCGGTGCCGCCACGGCGCTCCTGCACGACAACAGGGAGTTGATTGAAGGGCTGGAGTCACTTGCTGGCTTATTGGGAAGTGGCACGCTCGCGTCGTTGGCGGACACGTTCAAAAACGCCGCGAGTCGAGTCCGCGGGGACTACCCGCAGACGGCGAGCACGTTGGACCCGGGGGACGTCGACAGCACGTTCGGGTACATGGGGGCAACCATCATAGCCCGCCGGTCGACGGACAATCCGCTCTACAAGATGCTCTGGCACGAGGATGCGGACGCCACGATGTCCGAGATTCGCAAGTTCGTCGGGAAACCCGACGAACCTGCGGCATTCACCTACCCGCTGAACTGGACCTACGCCGGCAACCACGGGTTGTCCGAGCCGGTGGCCGAGACTGACACAACGGCCGCCTGGGATGGGTTCGCGCTGCCGGACGACATCAAGAAGAAGTTGTCCAAGATCGGCGGCACTGTCAACGTCGACGGATGGTGGGCGGAAACCGGGCTCACTGCCGGGGTCTGGGCGGGCGGCGCGTTGCTCGGACACCCGACCTTTTACACCTTTGGCGCGTTTTTCTACTCGCAATGGGACGACCTTGGTGATGCCCTGACGGAGGCATCCACCGCGGAGTTTGCGAATGATTCGGCCGCATCGGTGCTTCGAGGCATCGCGAGGTTTTGGGATACCTCGGGCAACCCCGTGGCAACGATCGTCAGTGCGGTCCTCGCGATCGTCGAGGCGATTTTCACAGCTTTGCATTTCTTTATCTCCAGCGTCAAGGTGCCACCCGGGCTCCATTGGCCCACGAAGAACCTGCTCACCCTGCTCACCGCCGAGGAGATGCTGGGCCTGTACACCACGATGCAGACCGCGTCAATCGGGCGATCGGTATGGAGCATCCTGCATGAGGACGACAAGCTCGGCGGTTTTGGCCTCGACATGCTCAGCGGCGCGGACACGGACGCCCGGTGCCTACCGATCGTCCATCTCAATCCCTGCATGTTGGACTTCGACTACACCAGCTTCGAGCAGGGTGCCGCGCCGCTGCGCCCTACACGCGAGTTCGTTCATGTGCTCGACCTGGCGTCTGTGATTTTGGAGCAGTACTACTGCATGGACGACGCGATCATGGCAGTGTCCGACCTCATCGTGAACCCAGCCGGGCTGATCTCCTACTTCGTGAACGCCGATGGTACCGAGTTTTCGTGCTTTGCCGACATGCTTCAGGGGGTATCGCTCGCGCGGTGGTTCGGGATTCTGTGGCGCCTGCAGACCAGCGACGCCTACTTCACCCGGATGAAGGGGGATCGCGAGTGCCTGTATCCGGCGTTCTGCTGGCTGGACACGGCAGCCAAGCGGGCCCGGATCGACGCGGTGGTTGGCCCGCTACGAACCGACACTTCGGTCACGCTTGACGGCACGCAGGCGTTCTTTGACCCGGTCGTGGTTGGTGCGGGGGTCTTCCCCGACCGCTACTTCGTCGGAGGGCTTTTGTTCCGGCTATTCACCGGTGCCGGTGGGATCTGCGATACCTGGGAGTGCTTCACTTGCGAGGAACGCTCCTCAGTGCGGAATTTCTTCATTGATCAGAAGGTGCATTGCGCCTGTGAGTCTGACGAGGAGGACGACGAGAGCGACGGGTCCAACACCGCTGGCGATTCGAAGACGACCGGCGCTGCCGTTCGGAACCTCGACCTGCAGTGGTTTCTCAACCAGGTCGCGACCGCCAAGGGCGTGCAGCAGCCTAACGGCGCCGATGTGGGCGGCGTCCAGCCGATCAAGTCGTGATTCTGCTGGTGGCGCTCGCGTCGGCCAGCGAGCCAGTAGTCGCGGACATTCGGTGCGACCCGGACCGACAGAGGTTCGCTAACTATGGCGGTTATTTGAGGGGAACGTGGCTTGCACTCGCTGGGTTGACGCTGTTCGCGCCCGAGGTCGTGGTGGAGGTCGCTTGGCCCCGGTCTGAGGACGAGCCGGACTGGGCCGTGGCACTGCAGGTGTCCGCGCTCGTGCACACCCCGCTGATCTTCGCCGGGGCGCTCGGAGCCCGAACGGCCTTACGCCGCTCCGGGGCGCGAGTGACTCCGGTCCCAGCGACACTCGGCTGGGGCATGTACGGCGCGGCATGGACCGTAGCGACGATCGGCGTCGCGGCTGCGCCACCGACGGTCCGAGCGGAGGGCGGCTGGGCGGCCACCAGAATTCCATGGTACTTAGGCGTGACCGGCGGCTCCGCGCAGTTTGGGTTCAACGCGGATGCCGCTGCCCAGCTCAACCGAGCCTGCGGCGCACGCGCTGTTTCGCTCCAGCCCACCGTGGGGCACATGAATCGGACAGTCGTGCTGGGCGTTGCTGGACGCTTTTGACGGCTGGGCGCAGGCGTGGGTTCGGCGGGCGCGGGAGAGGCTAGCCTTTTGCGCTGGGCGTCGTAGCGCCATGCTACTGCCTCATCCTCACCGCCGCCGCCGCCAACCCCGCCCTCAGCACGTACTCCCACGCCCCAGCTGTCGTCCGCAGCCCGAGGCACTCCTTCATCGCCTGCAACCTTCGATACAGCGCCGGGTCCACGCGTACGCACACGTCCTTCCGGTTCGCCGCAGCGGCGTCGTAGGTCAGGGGGTTCCCGATGGCCTCGATGAGCCACGCGGGCACGCCGCCGCCGGTCGCCGGGGCCATATCCAAGCGCGCGAGGATCGCGGCCAACAACGCCGTCGGGACCTCCTGCGTGCCCGGCGGCACGCCTTTGCTGGCCCGGAGCGGTGCCGCCATCGGAACCTCGACAACCCGCGGCCGCGCGCGCTGGCCCTCCCCGCCTTCCTCGACCACAGGCACGACCTCCGCCTGCGCGACCGTCCCGACGCTCACCGCCTCCCACGCCACCGGCCCCGCCGCCCAGAGCGTCCCCGCCCCGCGGCGCTCGGCAGCATCGGCTTCGGCGCGGGCGCGAACGGGATCAAGCATCGCCGTCCCAGCCCGGGATGTGGACGGCGGACGCGGCAGCGGCCGCCAGCGTCGGCAGCGTCGTGTCGGGCCGGATGCGCGCCCATGCCGCGCCCGCCAGCGACTCGACGCCCTGGATGAACTCGCGAGTGGGGCCGCGCCGCGGGAGCGTCCAGACCGATTGCCCGCGATTCAGCGCCTCGCGGACCTCGTCCGTGCGCGGCAGCGGTCCGGGGAGGTAGGAACCACCGGCATGGTTCGAGGCGTCGTGGATCGTCGTCGCGTCGCGCTCCCACTCCTTCCTCGGGACGGCGTCGATGCGGACGAGCA
>CAIMSU010000264.1 GCA_903844155.1 uncultured Pseudomonadota bacterium
AGGCGTTGAAGAGCGGGATCGGGCCGTGATACGCTTCACCCATGGCACACCTTCCGGAACGAGTTGGATCGAGAGATCAACCAGGTTCTATGCCGTTTTCAGAGGGTGTACCACTCTTCTGGCACGAATATGGCGGGTTGAGTGGCTCTTCGGGATCACCCCCGGGCCGTCCGGTGAGGACGCCGAGAATTGGCTCAAGGGCTGCTTTGGGCTCAAGTCCGACATGCCCGTCGCCAATTTCGTCGCGCGCAAGGCATCCCGCCTCAAGAACGGGCCGAACGCCGCCATCCGAAAATATTCCGCCGCGACCATCGACTCCATCCGGCGTTGCGGGCCTTACCCGGCGTTCGTTGAGGCCGCGCGGCGAGTCGGGCTCCCTGAAAAAGAGGTCGCGCCGCAGCTGATGTTCGCGGCGGCCTTCAACGGCACGGCGGGCGCGTGGGCCACGCTCTTTCCGGCGTTGGCCCAGCTCTCGGTGGACAGTGTCAACCGCGAGCGCCTGGCCGCGGAGCTTGCGGACTTCCGCGGGGACGTCTGGGCCCTCCACAAGCTCCCGTTCCTCAACGACTTCTTTTTGGAGTCGATGCGGCTTTTCGGTCGGCCCCGCCACTACTATCGGCGCGCAAAGGTCGATCTGGTCATCCCCGTCAGCCTCGGCGAGCCGGTCCCGGTCAAGGCCGGCACCACGCTCTGTCTCGTGGCGACGGTTGCACGCCAGGATCGGACAGTCTGGGGCGACGACGCGTCGGTCTTCGACCCCGAGCGGTATGCTCGTCGGCCGGAGCTCCGCGCACGCGTCTGCGAATTCGGCCCACCGGCTGGCGGGAAGAACGCGTACGGGTGCGCGGGCGCGCAGAACGGCATGTCCGCGATCCTCTGGAAGTCGATCGGGGCGGCCGTCGCCCGCTCTCTCGACTGGAAGCTGACACCCTGGCCGGAGCCGGACGTAGACGCTTTTGACGGCGTTCGCCCAAGTGAGCTGTCGTGGTCCAGGGCCTGACCCCCGCGCCGCCCGCAGGCGGCATGCTCTCCCGGCGCCTGGCCTTCCCGGATCCGGCGCTGGAGGCCGCGTGGTTGGTGCATGCGGACGACGTTGCGCGCGACCGCAGCCGCAAGGGCATGCTCGCCTTCGGGACGTTGCTCGCGTTCGGGATCTTCGCGGATCTCTGGGAGCAATACGAGGGCTGGCAGGTCGTCGCGGTGATGCGGTTCCTGGTGTGGGCCCCGCTCATGCTCGGCGGCGGCTGGCTCGTCAGCCAGCCCTGGGTGAAGGGCCGGGTGCTCGACGTCACGTTCGCCGTCACCGTGCTCACCACGATCTCGCTGCTTTGTCTCATGGTTTTCGCCATGCCCCGCAGCGGGGCCGTCGACTACCCGATGTACTGGCTGGTGTTGCTTGTCACCGTCCACGTCCTCGCACCGCTCGGGTTGCGCCGGGCGACCGCCGCCGGGAGCGTTGTCGTCCTCAGCTTTCTGACGACGATGCTGCATTTCAACGTCGACCGGCTGCCCCTGGCCGCCAACACGGGCGTCCTCCTGTTCGTCTGGGGCCAGCTCGTCGCCGCTTCGTGGTTGCTGGAGAGCCAATCCCGCCAGACGTTCGCCGCGCAGACCCAGCTCGCGGCCGCGCGGCAGGACTCCGAGCGCCTGCTGCGCGCGATCCTGCCGGATGCCATCGCCAACCGCATGAAGTCCGGGGAGATGGTGATCGCCGACGAGGTCGTCGACGCGACCGTGCTCTTCTCGGACCTCGTCGGGTTCACCACCATGAGTCGGGCGATGAGCGCGAAGCAGGTCGTGTCCTTCCTCGACACCCTTTTTGCAGCCTTCGACGAGCTCTCTGCCAGGCACGGCGTCGACAAGATCAAGACGATTGGCGATAGCTACATGGCGGTGGCCGGAACCACGAGCACAGTCAAGGACGGCACCGAGCGCGTCGCCCGACTCGCGCTGGACATGGCCCGGGTGACGGAGGAGATCGCAAAGAGCACCGGTTCAAACATCAAGATGCGCATCGGGGTCCACCGCGGCCCGGTGGTTGCCGGAATCATCGGCCGTAGCCGCTTTTCCTACGACCTTTGGGGCGACACGGTGAACCTGGCGAGCCGGATGGAGTCGCACGGTGAGCCGGGCGCGATCCAGGTGTCGAGCGCCGTCGCCGAGGTGCTGCCCGAGACCTTCAACACCCGGCTGCGCGGGATGATCCAGGTCAAAGGCGTCGGGCCGGTCGAGACGTGGTGGCTGGACGGTGGCCCGGAGCAGCCCCCCGATGAGCCGACGACGTCCGGGTGGGGCAAGAAGTAGCCCCGTCGGTCAGATGCTGACGCCGGTCTCAAGGTTCTTCGGGTTGAACGTCTGGCACGGCCAGGGGCGCTCGGGGTCGGCGAGGCGCTCGGCGTTCGCCGTGTCGATGCGCTTGGACAGCGCGGCCAGCTCGTCGTGGAACCGCTGGAACGCAGCGCGCCCGCGATGGTCGGCGTCGAAGATGCCCGAGGCGTCGCCGAGGTCCATGAGTTGGGGCATCTGCAGGCCGGTCAGCGCCATGATCAAGAGGTACTGCATCGAGGCCTGAACGTCCGCCATCTCCGTGCCGGCGCGGATCTTCGTCCCCATGAACGTTGGGTCCAGCACGTACTCATGCACCGTGCCCACCGCCTCGTGCAGGCCGGTCACGCTCCAGATGAACTGCGCCAGCACGTTGATGACGGCTTCCTTGGACCGCCCTGGAAACATCACGGTCGCGGGGGCTGTGTTGAGGTGGTTCCAGAAGTCGATCAGCGCCACGTCGGCCATGATCTGCTCCTCCGTCGCATAGAGTTCGACATACTCCACGACGAACGCCCGGATCACCTTGTAGAGCTCCAGCGCGTCCGTCACCCAGGGAAAGCGGTTGCCCATCCCCTCGGCGCCCTTGCGCGCGACCAGCTCCGGCACCGTGTGAAAGCGCATCAGCCCGACCGAGTCGCCGAACGCCTGCGTCAGCGAGTCGTAGGTCAGCGCGGAGGCGCGGTGGACGAAGCCGCGCTCCGGGCAGAGCGTCTCACAGGCCCCGGCGTTGATCGTGATTGTCCGCCACGTAAACGGCTTCAGCAGCATCCGCAGGTAGTGCGTTGGCGCGAGGCTCACGCGCGCCGCTGTCGCCACGTAGTTTGCGATCAGCCAGTGCACGCCCACAAGGTGGTCGGCCACGGTCGTCCCAACCATCAATGAGCAGCGCCAGACCCACTTGGCGTGGGCCCAGTCGGCGTCGCCCGGCCGCACCCACTTGCTGGCGTGACTCCAGTAGATGCCGATGGGGCGCTGATCCTGGTCGAACAATGCGCGCGCGCCGTACCGCTCAAAGGGTTCGCGCACGGCGTAGTTGGACAGGAACGTGATGTCGTGGTCCCATGCCGCTTTTGCGAGGTCGTCGGGGGCCTCTGCCCCCTTCGCCGGCTTGTACGGCAGCATCCGCAGCGCGCCGAGGCCCGCAAACCCGAGTCGCGACATCGCAGCGTCCGACCTCATCTCCGGCCAGTAGTGGTACGGCCGCGCCATGTAGGAGCCGAGCGGCAGGATCTCCTGAAAGGTGTCCCGCGCCTCCTCCGCCGAGACCCAGGCCTCGCCACGGTCCTTCACGGGGAACAACCAGCCGTTTCGGAGGAGCCCAAGCATCACCTTGCGCTTCCAGTCGGAGGGCGGCCAGTCCTCGTCCAGGGTTGGCAGGTGCAACTGGGTTCCGCCGCTCCCAAACGGCAGCTCCTTCAACTCGGTCTTTCCCCAGAGGCGCGGCGGGCGCACCTTGTCCACCGTCGGAAGGTCGCTTTTCCACTTCTTGATCGCGCCCTTGATCATCTTGAGGAACAGGCGGGTGTGGCCGTCGAGGGCTTTCACGCGCAGCGAGGGGGCTCCGTAGAGGACCAGCGCAGTGGAGGCGGGGAGAGGGGAGTCAGGCATGCCGCGGAGTGTATCAGACCGGGGATGTGGTACCCTCCCTTTCGGCACGTTCCGGAGCCCCGATGCGTAACTTTCCCGTCGCCCTCATCCTGCCAACCCTGCTCATCGGCTGTGATGGGCCCAAGCAGTCCTTCGACTCCGACGTGCCGGTTCAGGACTCGGTCGAGAGCGGCGTTGCGGACAGCGGGACCGACTCCACGCCGGACTCCACCCCGGATTCGGCCGGACCGGTCGACGCGGACAGCGACGGCTACCCGTCAACGTCCTCCGGCGGCACCGACTGCGACGACACCAACGCCGCCGTCAACCCAGGCGCCGCCGAGGTCTGCGACGGCCTCGACGACAATTGCGATGGTCGCATCGACGAAGGCCTGCAATCCACCTACTACGCAGACGCCGATGGCGATGGCTACGGCGCGGGCGCCGCCACCCAGGCCTGCCCCGCAGCCGACGGGTCGCCGCCAGCCGGCTACTCCGCCAGCTCCGACGACTGCAACGACGACGCCTCGGGCGTCCATCCCGGCGCCCCCGAGACCGACTGTACAGACGCGACGGACTACAATTGCGACGGTTCAACCGGCTATGCCGACGCTGACGGCGATGGCGTTCCCGCCTGCCAGGACTGCAACGACGCCTCGGCGAGCAGTTCCCCGGGCGCGGTCGAGGTCTGCGACGGGGCGGACAACAATTGCGATGGGACGGTTGACGAGGGGGTCCAAAGCACGTTTTACGCCGACGTGGACGGCGACGGCTACGGCGACCCCGCCCGTTCCACCTCGGACTGCGCCGCGCCGGCGGGTTTTGTCGCGGATTCGTCCGATTGCGACGACGATCCTGCCGCCGGAGGCGCCGCGGTCAACCCGGGCGCCACCGAGACCTGCGATGGCGTGGATGACAACTGTGACGGTGAGGTCGACGAGGGCGTCACGACCACCTTCTACCTCGACGCCGACGCCGATGGCTACGGCGACGATGCGCTCACCGCCGATGCCTGCGACGCACCCATCGGCTACGCGGCGACCGGCGGGGACTGCGACGACACGGACCCCTCCGTCCACCCCTACGCGACCGAGTCCTGCTCCGACCCCGTCGACCGGAATTGTGACGGTTCGGTGGGCTATGCCGACGCCGATGGTGACGGTTCCGCGGCCTGCCTGGACTGCAACGACGGCAACGCGCTCGTGTACCCGGGTGCGCCCGAGGCCTGCGACGGGCTCGACAACAACTGCGACGGCACCATCGACGAAGGCGTACTCTCCACGTTCTACGCCGACTCCGACGGCGATGGTTACGGGGACGCTGCGGTCACCTCCGAGGCCTGCGCCGCTACGGCCGGGTACGTGAGCGACGCGACCGACTGCGACGACACGCTCGCCAGCGTGAACCCCGGCGCCGTCGAGGTCTGCGATGGCCTCGACGACAACTGCGACGGCAGCGTGGACGAGGGCGTACTGTCCACGTTCTACGCGGACGCTGACCGCGACGGCTACGGGGACGCGTCGGAGACCGTGCTCGCCTGCAGCCCGAGCGCAGGCTTCGTCGCCGACAACACCGACTGCTCGGACGGGCTCGCCTTCGTCCATCCCGGCGCGCCCGAATTCTGCGACGGTATCGACGAGGACTGCGACGGCGTTGCGGACAACGGCGTGCTCATCACCTGGTACCTCGATGCCGACAGCGACGGCTACGGCGTCGCAACCTCGACAATCGACGCCTGCTCCCAGCCCGCCGGCTACGCTGCGAGCAGCGATGACTGCGACGACGCCAACGCGCTCTACCACCCGGGCGCCGCCGAGGCCGATTGCACCGATCCCAACGACTACAATTGCGACGGCTCGACCGCCTACACGGACGCTGACTCCGACGGCAGCCCGGCCTGTCTCGACTGCAACGACGCCGACCCCGCCGTTCATCCCGGCGCGGTCGAGGTCTGCAACGGCTTCGATGACGACTGCGACGGCACCATCGACAACGACGGCACCGCCGACGGCCTGACGTTCTACTTTGACTCCGACCGCGACGGCTACGGCGACGCCGCCTCTCCCTACGTCGCTTGCGCCCTCCCTGACGGCTTTGTCGTCGACGCGACCGACTGCGACGACAGCGTGGCGTCCATCCACCCCGGCGCGCCCGAGGTCTGCGACGGCGTCGATCAGGACTGCAACGGCATCGCCGACGACGGCGCGGTCGACGGCACCGACTGGTACCCCGACGGCGACACCGACGGCTACGGCGCCGGCACCCCCGTCAACGCCTGCTCCGCTCCCGTCGGCTACGTCGCCACCAACGACGATTGCCGCGACGACAACGCCGCGATCTTCCCCGAGGCCGACGGCACCTGCGCCGACGGCTCCTCCTGCCTCGACATCCTCGACGCTGGCCTTTCCACCGGCTCCGGCACGTACACCATCGACGCCGACGGATCCCGCACGGGCACCGCCCCGTTTTCCATCGCCTGCGAGATGACGATCGACGGCGGCGGTTGGACCCAGGCCCTCGCCAGCTACCTTGACACCCTCTCCACCGCGGACACACACACCTACCTCTACACCTACGGCGCGGCGTGGTACGAGTCTCCCGCCAGCAATGACGTCTGGAGCTGGGATGGGTACCAGGGCCTCGGCGGTACCTACCTCTACAGCAGCGGCAGCACGAGCGCGGAGGGCTCCTTCGGCTGCACGCCAAACGAAGGCGGCTACTGGGGCGTCGGCTGCTCCAACGGAGGCGGGCGCCAATACAAGGTCCTGCCCATCTACACAGACGATCCGTCCGAAGCGACGTCGATGATCTGCGAGGATCTACCAGATGTGTTCGGTGCGGGCGCGTGCAGGAACGGGGTGTCGATCTGGGTGAGGTAGGACAGGACGGGGCGGGGTTCGGTAGCGGTGTGGGGAGAGGGTTGATGTGGGAGAGTTTCGTTTTGCGTAACTGAATTGATCCCGATCAAGCGGAGACCGCGAGGTTTCAAGGGCAGAATCCGCGACGAATGCGACGACGGGTGAGGCCCCGCGGCGGTCGGATCAAGCGCCGCCGCGACGGGCGCGGCGGCCCCGGAGAGGCCCAGCGCCCGTGCGCGGAGTAGATCCCGCGATGCCCTCCAAGTCCCTCCTTCGCTGGCAGACCGAAGCCCGCACCCACCTTGACCACATCGTGAGCGTTCACGCGGCCGTCGCCGGGGCTCAGCCGGGGCAGCGAGCGGCAGCGGCGCAGGTCAACCACGCCTACGCCATGCTGCTCTCGTCCCATTTCCAGCGGTTCTGCCGCGACCTCCACACCGAGGTGATCCTATACGTTTGTGCCGAGGTGCCGGTGCCGTGGGTACAGCCGATGCTCCGGGCGCGGCTTGCGGATGGTCGAAAGCTGGACACCGGGAACCCGAACCCCGGCAACATCGGGTCCGACTTCAAGCGGTTTGGTCTGGAGATCTGGCCGAGCATGGTGGCCCTCGACGCCCGCACGGCTGGACGGAAGTTGAAGCTGGAGCAGCTCAACCGCTGGCGCAACGCCATCGCCCATCAGGACTTCGCCCAGGCCGCCGACCTCGACCTCGGGGGCGGACGGGTCGACCTCCGGCTCTCGGACGTGGACGGCTGGCGCGCCGCCTGCGAGCAGCTCGCGACGGCGATGGACGCCGCGCTTTGCGTTCGCATCGCCGGGCTTGCCGGTGCGCCACCGTGGTAGTACCCTTGTCGAAGGAGATGGTTATGCCCGCTCACGATCTACGACCCGGCGACCTCGTCACGTTCCCGTTCGGGGCGATGACGATCCACGCCCGCGTGATCGAGGACCGCGGCCACCTCGGCATCAAGGGCGGCCAGATCGTGAGGATCGAGGTGATCGAGCAGGACGCGGACGAGCCATGGCGGTTCGAGATGCCGGCGGATGAAGTCACGCTTGAGCACGCTGCGGCGAAGTAGGTCGCGTCACGGCTGTTCTTTATTCGATAGCGCCACGGCGAGCATGACCGTGATGGGGCCCGTCCCCAGGCCCCGGGTTGCGTCGACCAGGCGCTCGCGCTCACCCTCGTCGGGGAACACGAGTAGGTCGAAGACGCGCACCCCGAGGCGGTCGGCGAATTCCGCCAGGGCAGCGAGGCTGGGCGCCTTCTTCCCCCCCTCGATCTCGCACAGGTAGGACTTCGACCGCCCGCACTCATAGGCCAGCTTCTCCTGGGAGAGTTTCTTATTGCGTATCCGAAACGATCCCGGTTCAACGTAGATCGCGGGGTTTCAAGGCGGGGACTCGGGGCGGGGGTCACGCTGAACCCGACCCAGATTGACCAGCGCGGCCCTCGGGATCGCCTGCCCCGTCGCTGCGGGGTACAGATGCCCGTGCCGTCCAACTCCCTCCTTCGCTGGCAAGCCGACGCCCGGTCGCAACTCGACGACATCGTGAGCGCGCACGCCGCTGTAGCTGCGGCCACGCTTGGCGGTCGCGCCGCGACGGAGCAGGTCATCCACGCCTACGCGATGCTGCTCTCGTCGCACTTCCAGAGGTTCTGCCGGGATCTCCACTCGGAGGCCATCGAGCATCTCTGCATCGAGGTACCGACCGTGTGGGTGCAGCCGATCCTGCGCGTCCGGCTGATCGAGGGGCGGAAGCTCGATACGGGCAACCCCAACCCGGGCAACATCGGCTCGGACTTCAAGCGGTTTGGGCTGGAGCTTTGGCCGAGCATGGTCGCCCTCGATGCCAGCACGGCGGGGCAGAAGCTGCTCTTGGAGCAGCTCAACCGCTGGCGGAATGCCATCGCGCACCAGGACTTCACCTCGCCGAGCGACCTCGACCTAGGCGCGAGCCGGGTCGATCTCCGCCTCGCTGACGTGGACGCCTGGCGTGCTGCCTGCGATCAGCTCGCGGCCACGATGGATGCGGCGGTCGGCGCGCGGCTCGCGGGCCTTGCCGGTCGGCCACCGTGGTAGTATCGTAGAGGAGATGCCCATGACCGCCCACGACCTTCGACCCGGCGACCTCGTCACGTTCCCCTTCGGGGCGATGACGATCCACGCCCGCGTGATCGAGGACCGGGGGCACCTCGGGATCGGCGGTCGCCAGATCGTCCGGATCGAGGTGATCGAGCAGGACGCGGATGAGCCGTGGCGGTTCGAGATGCCGGCGGAGGAAGTGGTGCTGGAACACGCCGCTGCGAAGTAGAATGGTGCCCTTCCGATTCTGGTTTTCTGGATGGGCAGCGCTTGGGCTCCTCGGTGGTGCGTGCACGGGCGAGAAGGCCGACGTGGACTCCCAGACCTCCGACCGTCCCGACTCGCGGGACACGACAGCATCGGACTCCGGCACGCCCCCCGTTGATGGCGACGGGGATGGCTACACCGGCGATGTCGATTGCGACGACGCCAACGCAGCGATCAACCCCGGCGCGGACGAGATCTGCAACGGGCTTGATGACAACTGCGACGGCATCGTGGACGAGGACGCGGTGGACGCGCCGACCTGGTACGCCGATGCCGACTCCGATGGTTTCGGCGATGCGGCTAGGCCGTCGTCGTCCTGCTCCCAGCCCGACGGTGACGTCTCCGACGCCATGGATTGCAACGACGCCGATCCGGCAATTTCTCCCGGTGCGCCAGAACTGTGCGCTACGACTGCCGATGATGACTGCGATGGCGTAGCCAACGAGGACGACGCCGCGGACGCCACCCCTTGGTATCTGGATGGCGACGCGGACGAGTACGGCGATGCGGGGTCTGCTCCGACTCTCGCCTGCGATGCGCCTGACGGCTACGTCGGGTCGAGCGACGACTGTGATGATTCAAACGCCACAATCCACCCATACGCCGATGACGCTTGCGATGACGGCATCGACGGCAACTGCGATGGTCGCGATCTTGAGTGCCCCTACGCCGGAGACATCGATGTCTCCACGGCCGACTACATCTGGACCGGCGAGCACGCAGGCGACTACGCGCCCTACCAGATGGCCTCGGCTGGCGACGCCAACGGCGACGGGACCGACGACATCCTCGCCGGCGTGCCCTACGCGCACGACGATCTGGAACAGAGCGAGGTCTACTCCGTGCTTGTGACCGGCCCCGAGCTTCGGTCGCTCGGCGACGCCGACGGCATGTGCACCCACAGCCCCGTCGCTGACTACTTTGGCGCCCGGGTCGCCGGGCTCGGCGATATCGATGGGGACGGTGTGGGCGACGTGGCCATCGCGACGCTCTACGACAGCTCGAATGGCTATGCGTCCGGCGCGGTGGAGATCCTTGACGCATCCGCTGCTCTTGGAGGTTGCGCGGACGCCGACGTGACGACAGAAATTCTCGGCAGCGGAGCCGGCGATCAGTTCGGCTGGGCGACCGTTCACGGCGACGTGGACGGCGACGGTGTGGACGAGCTTTTCGTTGACGCCCCCTACAACAGCGATGGAGCGGCGAACGCGGGGGCGGTGTTCATGTTCGCCGGCCCATTGCGCGCGGGTACCTTCGATGCGGCCGACGCCGACCTGGAACTGGAAGGGGACTCCGGCGACTACTACGGCCGCGCGCTGAGTTGCGGAGACGTGGACGGAGACGGGCTTTCCGACCTCGCCATCGGCGCGCCCGGCGACGATACCGCAGGGGTTTTGGCGGGAGCGGTCTGGGTGCTGCTCGGGTCGTCCATGCGCGCCGTCGGCGGTCCGGTTCACCTCCTCCCGGACATCACGATTACCGGGGAGGGGGAAGGCGACGAATTCGGGGTTTCGGTGGACATTTCCGGAAACATCGACGGGGTGGGTGCTGACGATGTCGTCGCGGGCGCGTTCAATCAGGGAGCCGGATTCGACCGGAAGGGAAAGGCGTATGTCCTGTACGCACCGCTCGCCGCAGGGCTCACAAGCGCAGCGGCTTCGGATGTCGGCCTTGAGGGGGAGGCCAGTGGCGACAACGCCGGTGAGAGCGTGGCCGCGATTGGCGACATCAACGGGGATGGCTGCGACGAGTTTCTGGTCGCAGCGCCCAACAGCAGCGTGATCGGGGTGAACTCGGGGATCACCTACTTGCTCTACGGCTGCGGGACAGCGAACGGGAACGCCTCGCTCGGTGCGGCCCCCGCCCGCTTTCTGCCAGCGGAGGCCGGTGACTACATGGGAAGCGGCGAGGCCGGGCCCGTCGGGCACCTCGACTTCACCGGGGATGGCGTGACCGACTTTCTGATCGCGTCGCCCTACAACAGCGGCGCCGGACCGCTGGCGGGGGCGATCTACGGGTTTCCTGGCGGATGACCGTTCGCTGCGGGTGAGTTCGGGGGCGGTGTGGAGAACGGGCAAACGTCTCTCTGATGGCTAGAGTCCAGACTCAGCGACCGCCGAGGAAGAGGTACACACTCCCGGAGAGGGCAGCATCGTCGCTGGCGAGCGGCGCGGCGGCCAGAAAGTCGGGGAACCCGTCCCCGTTCACGTCGCCTCCAGCCCCCACACCGTCCACGCCAAAATCCTCTCCGTTGTTCGTGTAGAACTCGGTACCCGTGCTGGATGCGGTGAGGTTCATGCCGGCGTGAAAAGGCGCGTAGCTAAGGACGGCCATACCTCCGTTGGAGCCAAATCCGCCGTACAGCAGATCGTCGGTGCCGTCGCCGTTGACATCGCCCGGTGCGGCGCTGAAGTGCCCGATGTCGTCGCTCCGGGCATCCCCGGTGATGATCACGTCGGCATCGCCGTCCGAGTGGTTTCCAGCGATGATCGGCGAGAGGAAGGCGTAGACCCGTCCGTACGCGCCGAGGAATCCGTCGTGCCCATACACCCAGGCGCCCAAGACGACATCCGTGGTGCCATTGCCGTCGAGATCCGAAGGGCCCGAGACATCGAAGGCCAGATCGCTGGTATTCTCCCCGTCAAACGTCGCCGACGCCGCGTCCGTCGTCAGCGTTCCCCCGACCGCGAGCGTACTTGTGAACAGGAAGACGCGACCCCGATCACTATCGAATTTGGACTCGCCGACGAGAAGATCATCGTGGCCGTCGCCGTCGACGTCGCCTCCGGCAGCCAGACCGACCCCGAAGCCCCCCCCGCCCGCGGGGCCCAGGATCGTGGCGTCTGCGGTGGATGCGCTGATTGTTCCCGACGGCAGGGGGCCGCTGAACGCATAGACGACGCCCGAGTCCGCCGCGGATCCTTCCGCGTGCGTCGCAGCGACCACAACGTCGGAAACTCCGTCGCCGTCCATATCGGCGGCGTTGGCGACCCAGAGTCCGAGCACGTCGCTTTCCGCCACCCCAAGGATCGTCGTGTCGGCGGCATCGACCGAAGTGGCACCCGCGTAGATGCCGCCGGTAAAGACGTAGAGAGCGCCGGAGCGGAGGCCGCCGCCCTGGTGGTAGTAGGCCCCAATCGCGAAGTCGGAGACTCCGTCGCCGGTCACGTCGCCGACCGCCGTGGCTGCGCTGCCTGCGTAGTCGCCCCCGGCTGTCCCCTCGAACGTCGCGTTCGAGTCGGCCAGGGACATGACGCCAGCGGGGATCGGTCCGTAGATGAGATAGGCGGCCCCCGTGCCCTCGCCTGCACTGGAGGCGTTGAGCGCGCCGATAAGCACCTCATCGAACCCGTTGCCGTCCATGTCCGGTACGATGCCCACCGCGCGGTACATGCCAGCCTCATCGTTCGCCGCCGCTCCCGTGAAGACCGCCCAAGCCGCCGCGGATGCGCTCGTCGCGCCTGAGTAGGGGCAGTCCTTGTCGGCCCCGCTGCAATCACTGTCGATCCCGTCGTTGCACACCTCGTAGGCGTCCGGGTTGATGCCGTTGTCCGCATCGTTGCAGTCGGTGTTGTCCGCGATCCAGCCAGGGGGTGGGGTGCATCCGAACGTTCCTCCATCGGTGGCGTCACCGAAGGCGTCGCCATCGCGGTCCGGGAACCAGGCCGGGGCGGACGCGACGTTGTCGTCGATGACGCCGTTGCAGTCCTGATCGACGCCATCGCACACCTCCGTCGCCCCCGGGAAAATGGACGGGTCGGCGTCGTTGCAGTCGTCGGCGGTCGCGACGTAGCCGTCGGGCTGAACGCACGCGACCTGTGTGACGGCCGCGCTCCCGTAACCATCGCCGTCGACGTCGATGTACCAGGTCGGCGCGTCCACGGCGTCTGTGTCGATCACGCCATCGCAGTTGTCGTCGATGCCGTTGCAGACCTCGGGCGCGGCGGGGGACACGGCGGAGTCGCTGTCGTTGCAGTCCCCCCCGGCGGAGACGTAGCCGGCGGGAGCGTCGCAGGCGGTCATCAGAGCTCCGTCGTCACCGAAGGCGTCGCCGTCGGTGTCGGCATACCATTGGAGCGTTGTGCAACTGGCCGAATCCCCGGTGGTGCCCTTGTCCGGCGAACCGGCGCAGGCTGAGAGCCAACCCGAGAGGCCGAGCAACCCGGCGATCATCAGATAGCGGCGCAACACCGCCGTCTCCCAGGCCGGTTCCGGCGAGGCTGCTGCGATGCGGGCGGGGGCCATGTCGCCAGTCTACACCTGAAAGGTCAGGGACGCTGGGGCCGCCCCACGCTCCTGCGGCCTGCGGCCTCCCCGCGCGCCCCCAACCCCCCAACCCACCCGCCACAGTCTCGCGGGCAAGCACACGATAGCGGGCCGGATCGGTCGAGCACCAAGGGGATGCCGTGAGGCACAAAGCGCCGTTGCTACTGCACTACCCCCCAACCCCCCGCTCCCCCGCCGCCAGCCCCGCCCTCAGCACGTACTCCCACGCTCCGGCCGTAGTCCTCAACCCGAGGCGCTCCTTCATCGCCTGCAACCTACGGTACAGCGCAGGGTCCACGCGCACGCACACGTCCTTCCGGTTCGCGGCCGCCGCGTCGTAGGTCAGCGGGTTTCCGACGGCCTCGACCAGCCAGGCGGGCACGCCGCCGCTCGCCGCCGGAGCCATCTCCAAGCGCGCCAGGATCGCCGCGAGTAGCGCAGTGGGCACCTCCTCGGTCCCCCAGCGCAGTTCGGTCCGCGGAACCCCGGCAACGCGCGACTGGACACGCGCGGCGTCGCCTCCCGCGCCCTCGACCACCGGCACAACTTCGGGCTGCGAGACCGCGCCCGCGGACACCGTGTCCCACGACACTGGCCCCGCCGCCCAAAGCGTCCCCGCCCCACGGCGCTCCGCAGCATCAGCCTCGGCGCGGGCGCGGACCGGATCAAGCATCGCCGTCCCAACCGCGGATATGCACGGCGGAGGCCGCAGATGCTGCGAGCAGCGGGAGCGTCGTATCGGGCCGGACGCGCGCCCACGCCGCCCCGGCCAGCGACTCGACGCCCTGGATGAACTCGCGGGTGGGGCCGCGCCGAGGGAGCGTCCAGACGGACTGCCCGCGGTTCAGCGCCTCGCGGACCTCGTCGGTGCGCGGCAGCGGGCCGGGGAGGTAGGAACCGCCGGCATGGTTCGATGCATCGTGGATCGTCGTCGCATCGCGCTCCCACTCCTTCTTCGGGACGGCGTCGATGCGGACGAGCACCACGTCCGTGTTCGCGGGCGTCGCTCGCAGCATCCGGATCAGGTTCGCCGAGGCGTCGTCGCCGTCGGTCGGGGCGATGAGCAGGACGCCGGGCAGGCAGCCGCCCTTCTTGACCGGGGGCGTGTCTACGATGATCGCGTCGAACTTGCCGAAGCGGCCCGGCCCGGAGCGGTAGAGCACGTCCACCGCGTGCGCTCCGGCGAGGCCGACGACGGTGATGCTCCCGGCGCCGCGCTGCACGCGGGCCACATCGGGGTCGGACTCCGAGATGCCGAGTCGGCGGCGGGCGTCGAGCTGGTCGTCCGTGACCAGGTAGAGCACGTCCAGTCCGGCGAAAGCGAGCCGCTCGGCGATGCTGGCGGAGATGCACGTCTTCCAGACGCCGCCCTTCCAGGACGAGACGACGGTGGTGGGGAGCCGCGGGACGGCCGTGTCGCTCGCGGCCTCCGCCGGGATCGGCAGGGTTTCGATGGCGCGAGGCGGGGCGAGGGACGGACGAGTCGGCGACGTGGCGAGCCGGTTCATATGACGGTCATTGGGGTTCGACATGGTGATCCTGTGGGAGGGAAGCTGGTTTTTTGGAGGGTCATGGGTCGATCATATGGAGGCCATATGATCAGGGTTCAGGCGCTTTCTCGCCGGGCGGAGGGGAAGGGTCGTTGGCCGGGGTCTCCGGCGCGCGGGTTTCGGACGGAGCGGTGGCGACGCTCGCCGCTCGCAGGAGCACGTCGGCGACCCGCCGTCGCGCGTCGGCCGCGCCTGCCCCGGCGGGGACGAACACGACGCGGACGACGAGCCGCGCGCTACGCGCCACGGGCCACCTCCCCTTCGGGGTCCTCGGGCGGCTCGCGCCAGAGGTCGTCGGGCGAGAGCTCGCAGAACGGCGCGTTGGCGAGCAGTCGCCGGCGGACCTTCGGGGACAGCGACCGGCGACCGGCCAGGAGCTGCGAGAAGTACGAGCGGGATACGCCCAGCTTCTGCGCACCTTCCGTGATCGTGAGATTGCGGCGGCCGAGCAGCGCGCGAACGCGGTTGCCGCGGAGGAGCCAGGCGGGGCGGGAGGAGTTGAGACGTGAAGTGGTAATCATGTGTCCTATGTTGCACATCGTTTCCGACCCGTCCACCGAATTACGACGATGCGCGATGAAGATGTGTACTTTTCGGTGACCGCAGGGTAAGGTGCCGCATGCCCATCCGCTCCCCGACCGAGATCGTCCTGAAGAACGCGCCGCCCGATGCGCAGCCCGTCGGCGTCGCCGCCATCACCTGGGAGAAACGCGCGGCGTTCGGCCCCTACCTGCGGGGTCTGCG
>CAIMSU010000265.1 GCA_903844155.1 uncultured Pseudomonadota bacterium
CACGGCATGAACCCGGCGACACGACCCAACGCAACGGCCTCCGACGGGTGGGGAAAGGGGGTGGTTTGCTTCGAACAGGCCCATTCAGGCCGCGAGCGTGTGTGTCGAGGGTGCGTACCTATACAACGACGTGTCTGTCAGGCTGCTACGGCGGTCGGGCGGGACTGGAACGAATAGGGTGGGATGAATGCGGCCGAGCCAAGGTGCCCGTTCGACTCGTAGCACCAGTCCGCCCCGCCATCGTCGCTGTAGAAAATCCCCGTATTCGCCGATGCATCGCCGACGGCCATCCAGATCTGCTCGCCAGATCCGCCGTTCCCAGGTGTGTCCACCGCCACGCCGGGGCCGTTGAACTTATCCCAGAGGCACTGCACCTCCGCGCCGCGACTCCCGCCGGGATCCCAGTCGGAGGCGCCGAGGTCGGAGAGTGCGGTCCAGGCGACACCCTCTCCGGTCACCGCGACGTCGTTCGCCACGGTGGTCTGGGGGAGGATGTTCCCGCCGTTTGCCGAACTGTAGGCGTGGGTCCAAACCACGTCGTCGTCCACGTCGTCCCACGTGTCCGTTGCCCCGTCCACGAGCCAGGTGCCGAAGCCGTCAACGACGGCGAGGCGCTCCGTGGACGTGTGATCGTCGTCGTAGAACACCCCGTCAACACCGAAGGCCGGGGCCCAGGTCGCGCGGTCGGGTTGGTCATCGATCCAGGTGTCCGCACCACTCGTGTACCCGAGGCTGTGCGTACCCGCCGTGCGCGTCGCGTCGTCCGTCCCGGAGAGGCCAGCCCAATCCGACCCGGAACCGTCTGCGGCCGCCTCGGTGATGCGCCAGACCTTCGGGTTGGCGGTGAAGCTCGGGTAGGCCCCGGCCACGTACGAACGATCCTGTCCAGCCGGGAAAAAGGCATAGAGGTAGCTGCCTGCGCTGTCCATCGAAAGGCCCGCCAGCTCCGTCTCATATTCGTCGCCGGTGCCGCCTCCGCTCGGCCCGGCGACGTTCTCCGTCACCTCGGTGAGCGTGTCGTGGTCGAGATCCCAGCGCCACGCCTTGCCCTCGTTCGGATTAGTGCAGGTGCCCCCGCTGTCGAACCGCTGACCGTCGGCGACGAACACCGTCCGATTCGTTGGCTCTGCGTTGTCCCACTGGAGATCTCGCACGTCGATGCCGCCGCTCGTCGGAAAGTCCGCTGTCGGAGCGCATGTGATGAATCCCGCGCCCGTTGCCGTCGCGGGCACGTCGCAGGTGAACAGGGTGGCCTCCCCCTCGACATCGCCCTTGTAGCCCACGATGAGCTGCTCGTCCGCGCCGTAGTCAACGACGAGCAACGAGGACACGTACCCGGAAGGCAGGTCCGTCGAGTCGATTCGAGTGGCGGTGCCGGCGCTGCTGACCAGCCAGACACCCTCCTCACCCGCCTGGTGGCTCGCCGCGTAGAGCCAGGCGTGGTCGGGATCCCACGCGAGGAGGTGGCCCCCTGCGCGCGCGGGCGAATGCCCGGAGGTCTGCTCCAGAGCACCGCTCCCGTCGACATCGCAGGCGTGGATTCGGCCGTAGCCCGCGATGTCGGCGAGGTCGAGATCCGTCCAACTGCCGCCGCCGTCGGTGCTCTTCCAGAGTCCGCCGTAGAAATCCGCCTGAAACCAGTTGCCCGTCAGCGCGTACATGGTGTCAACCACACCGTTGTTGTCGAGGTCGAGCGGAAGCACGTCCCAGGCGGACTGGTCCGGGGCGTCCGCGAGGTCCACATCGAGTCCGTTCAGCGACGTCCAGCTCTGTGTCGTCGGCTCGTACCAGGCGATGCCGCCCACGTCGCTCGCGGTGTAAAGCCCGTCGGCGCCCTCGCTGATGACCACGTTGTTCGAGCCGCCCGCGGGAAGTTCAGTGTCGGACCATGCGAGGTTCAGGTCGCCGCCCGGGGCCCAAGTCGTCGTCCCGTTCTGAATGGAGAGCCAATCGACGATTCGAGCCGTCCCGGCCGTGGTCCCGCTGCACGAGAACTTCACCTGGGTGAGGTTCATCGGCGCCTTCACCGAGGCCGCGAAGTCGAAGACCTGGATGCCGGTCGTCGCCGGGAAGTTGAGCGTGGACGTCACGACCGTGCCCGACGGGTAGGGCTGGGACTTCAGGATGACGCTGCAGGTCTTGGTACTGTTCGCCGAAGTGACCTCGACGACGAGCTTGGGCCGGCCGTTGTAGAAAGGAACCGTCCCTGCCAGCGTCGCGGTCTCCGAGGTGCCCGAGAGTCCACCGAGTTGCAGTTGTCCGGCGGTGATCGACGCCGCGCCGGTGAGCGTCCAGTCGCTGCTGCTGGAGAACGTGCTCACGTAGCGACGGGCTATGCCGTCGTGCGTGTCGCAATCCTGGTCGATGCCGTCCGCGGGGACCTCTACGGCGTTCGGGTTCACGGCTGCGCCGCCGACGAGCGAGTCGTTGCAGTCCACGGCGTTCGTGGGAGGGGTACAGGTACCCCCACTTCGTTGGTAGCCGTCACCGTCGACATCGCATGGCGGGGCGGCGAGGGCTGCGCCTAAATTTAGCCAAAGGAAAGCCTGAAACGAGAGCAGCAGCATCGGTGGCCTCGGAAGCTGTTCGCATCCTACCACAATCGCGGCGCGGGAACGCGTGCGGAGCCTTCCGGCGACACAGAATCGAGGGAGGTCGCGCGGGCTCTGGACGGCTACGCGCCTCTTGCCCGCTCCCCCACCGCCAGCCCCCATAGGCGCTAACTTACTTGACACGTCAAGAGTTCCGGGTGAGTCTGCGGCATGCACTCCGCCCGCCGCCGCCACGCCTCGACCGCTACCTCGCACGCTGATCTCATCGACGGGGCCTGGGACGACGTTTTGGACC
>CAIMSU010000266.1 GCA_903844155.1 uncultured Pseudomonadota bacterium
GGTCCAAAACGTCGTCCCAGGCCCCGTCGATGAGATCAGCGTGCGAGGTAGCGGTCGAGGCGTGGCGGCGGCGGGCGGAGTGCATGCCGCAGACTCACCCGGAACTCTTGACGTGTCAAGTAAGTTAGCGCCTATGGGGGCGGGAGGCCAGTGTGACCCGTCCCCGTCACACACGATGTTCCCGGAGACGGTCAGGCCACAGCCGAAGCCAGCCCCAAATTCGTAGGCCACCCAGGGGTCACCGTCCGGGGCTGGGTATGGGCCGTCGCCCCAAGTCGCATCGTACGCGCCCCAACACACGGCGGCGCTCCCATCTACCAACACGCCACAGGTCTCATGATCCCCCGCGCTCAGACTTGAGAACGCCTCCGCGGGCGCATCGACCACCTCAGGTCCGACATGCCCGCCACCCCAACAGGTCGCGAAACCGTCGGAATCCAGCGCGCAGCAGTGGTCGAAGCCGCAGGCCATGGACGTGAAGCCGGAGGTGGTGGGCATGTCCGCAAAATAGCTGTCGTCACCCCCCCAGCACGTGGGCGTACCCGCGTCGTCGAGGGCGCCCTGGACAGTCGAATCCCCGCCCGCCAGGCTGCTGAACACGTCCCCATTGGGCGGAAACACCTGGCCAGGCGGGGGGGTGTGCCCATCGTAGTCCCCAGCCCAGCAGAGCAGCGCGCCCCCGTCGTCGAGCGCGCAGCCGTAGTAGGTCGACGCTTTCACGGTCTCAAACGATCCCGCGGGGTCCGGCCACCTCGGGTCCCCAGGCGAACTGTGAACCGCCCCCGCCTCGTCCAGCACGCAAATGCCAGGAAAATCGACGCTCACCTCGGTGACCGTGGTGTCCGGCAGGGCGTCCAGTTGACCATACTCATCGTCGCCCCAACAGGCGAACTTGTGGTCATCGGCGATCGCGCAACAATCGCCATGGCCGCAGGAGAGCGCGATCCAAAGATGGGTCGCGCCGGAGCCCGTGTCTGCGCCTGAATCGGCCGAGGTGTCAGGAGCGGAGTCCGTCGGTTGGGCCGAGTCGGCGAGCGCCGAATCGTGACCGGAGTCGGCGCCGGTCGTGACCGAGTCCGCGTTGGGAGAATCGCCACGCCGCGCCGGCTGCTTCGGCGCCGTGCACGCGCCCGCCGCGAGAATCAGGGCCGCGCTTGCAACGCGGAAGCTCGTAGCCTGTGTCATTGTCGTTCCTGGTTGGGGTCGTCCACGGTTTCGTCCGGATCCACCCCGGGATCCTTCGCAGCGCCACGTTCGATCCAGGTCGGGTGCGGGGGCGCCAGGGGCACGAGCGGACGATGAGGGAGGGGTACGACCGGGTCGGGTGCGCCGAGAGCGACGTGGGGCTTTCGCCTTCCGCTGGCGGCCGCTTTCGGTGCGTCGGTGACCGTACCAAGGCGGGGGCGGTCGTAGCTGGCGTCCGTCAGGATGCAGATGGGAGCAGGGTAGTTGGCCGCGTGGGTGCGGTGGATGTCGAACGTGAACGTCGATGCGGTTCGCGTGATCGAGAGCACCGCGTCGTGGTAGCCCGTCCACTCCCAGACCAGACCAGCCCCGTCCGCGGCGCGCGGGTAGCCCTCGGCGTCCGTGCCGACGATCTGTGCGGCGTCGACCCATGGCACGACCGCAAGGTAGTCGAACCGCGTCCCCGCCGGATCGTCGAACGCCACCGTGTGCGACCTGGCCGAGGCGAACTGGTCGAGCCAGAAGAGGTAGGCGTAGGACCAACCGGCGCCGAGCGCGAGCTCGAATTGGATGACGGTCAGGCCACCCTGGTCCTCCACCACAGTGACGGCCTGGGAGGCATTGATCAGGCTCTTCAGCCGACCGAAGGCGAACCAGGCCGGCCGCTGCCAGCAGTCGGGGACCTGAAGAAAGTCGCTGGCGGCACGAAGTTCGTTGTGGAGGCTGCAGCCCGAAGTGGTGCCCCAGTTGGTGTAGGTTCCGGGATCCAGGCCCGGAGCCAGGGGTTCGCAGAACGTGAACCACTGCGAGGCGGCGACGCCGGAGGCGATGTTCAACGCCAGGATGCGCACGAGCATGGAGGCCTGGAACAAGTTGCTCGTACCGGAGTAGTAGGATCCACGAAGCGTGTAGATCGTGATGCCGTCGCTCTCCACACCCCGGACCAACCCCGTGGCATTCGGATCCACCGCCGGAAAGCCGATCTCCCCCATGGTGAGGTCGTAGGCGATGCCGAGCGGATCGCAGACCGCATCCATCGCGCTCCGAAAGGTCCGGATGTCCAGGGCCTGGCGGGCGGCGTCGGCGTAGAGGCGATAACCACCCGCAGCGTTGTCTTGGAACGTCCCGAACTTGTCGTAATCCGAGCCGTGGTACCAGTGGTAGCCAAGTTCATGCACGAGGTCCGCGACCGTCAGGCCGAGCGTGTCGGTCCCGGACGGCGAGGCTGGTGGCCATGAAAACCCAGCTACAGCGCACGTTTGGAGCCAGTCTGCGACCCCGGCGGCCGCCGGATCGGTCTGCACGATCCGCCACCAGTAGACCTCCACGTTCATCGCCTCCACCACCGCGCCGAGCCAGGAGACGCCCTGCGCGAAGTCGTCCGTCCCATCCCGTGCCCTCCCCCACGACGCCAGCTCCGGGACCCGAAACCGCATCTTCGGCAGGAGGTTCCTGATCGGCCCGGCGATCAGCGCGCAATAGCGGCCCGCCTCCGCGGCACCCTGCGCGATCGCGTGGGCGTCGAACGTGGGGTGGGGTGAGGACTCGGTCACGACCGACCCCGTCGGCCAGAAATTGTTGAACTCGTTCCCGAGCTCGATCGCGGCGACCACGTCGTAGATCCCGAACGCGTTCCCCGACGCATCGCGGAGCGGCAGGGAGCCAAGGCCGTTGTCGAACTGGACGAGCCAGTCCGCGATCCCGGCCGCAAACGCCGCGATCGCCAGGCTTTTTCGACGCGCGCACTCCTCGCGGTAGGGTGTCGCGCCCGCCGGATAGGATGTGTCGCCCGCGACGCTGTCGCCGGTCGGCCACACGTTCACCGCGTAGAGTTCGTAGCGCTGGGGCGCCCCGGCGGTGCTGGCTGCGGCGGTATTGGCCGCGGCCGCGTCGCCTGTGGCCGCGTAGGTGGCCGCATAGGTGGCCGCATAGGTGGCGCTGTAGTCGGCCGCAGCCTGCGTGGCCACGGCCGCCGGGAAGGCGTACTCGGGATCCCAATAATCCCAGTAGAACGGGTCCCATCCATCGCGGCTGGGGATGAGCATCCCGGATTGCCAGCCCGGTCGACCCGCGCCGACGTCCACCCACGCGGTCGGGTACGGGTCTCCGGGGCCGTCCGTTGGCGCTGCCGTGCCGCTGCCGGGCGCGGTCGGCAGCAGCTCGGGGCCCGTAGAGTTGGTCACGCTCCAATTGTGATCGTTGCCGCCTCCCCGATTGAAGGGGGTCAGGTTGACCTTCAAGCCGAGCAGGAAGCACTTCAGGAGCAGGGCCGCAGGCCACAAGAACACCGCGTAGTTGTCGGCTTGCATGTCTGCGAGCATCGTCGCAGGCGCGGCGACCATCGCCCCGTTGTCCCAGAACGCCTTGCCCCTGGTGTAGTATGCGGCGTGCCGACCGTCGGCGCGGTTCAGCTCGCTCGAGTTGGGGAACAGACACCCCCAGAACACGTCGCACGAATCCACTCGCCGCACGCAGTCCGCGCCCATGTCCACCATGTCCGCCGCGATCTCCGACCAGTCCCCCCGCAGCGCCACGTCCGCATCCTGCGTGCCATCGGTCCGCGGGAAGCCACCCTCCGCGACCCCGAACCGGTAGGTGCCGGTCATCGCGCCGACGCCGAACCCGACGGCGTCGCGCTCGACCTCCCGCGGGCGCCCGCCACCGCTCGCGGCCCGCACCACCGCTCCGATCAGCGAGGCCGCGAGCGCCTCGTCCGCCCCCGGCCCAGGCGGATGCAACGTGAGCCCCTGCGCGCCCATGGCCGCGAAAAGCTGCCGACAGGTGATCGCGGTCTTCCACTCCGGGCGTCGAACCGCGACATCCAGCATCGCGCTGCCCGCACCCGGCGTGAGGAGCGCCGCCGCATCCTTCGACGCCGCCCCATGCGCCTTCGACCAGTCGATCGGCTCGATCCGCCCGAATTGGCTCACCGCCAACCCCAGGCGCGACGGCCACATTCCTCGCCTTGCACGGCCACTACGTCCGCAACCGGAAGGCCCCGGCGGCGGTGACGTAGCCACTCTCGACGTTCGTGCCCGAGGCGTTCTGCACCGCCAGCGCGTAGCGCATCTTGACGCCGAGCTTGGTGACGTCGTTGAAGTCAGCCTGGATCGTGGGCGCCGCGCTGCCGGCCGCCGTGAAGGCAAACAGCGCGAACGGCGCCGACCAGACGCGACCGTCGATGCTCCAATAGCCGACGATCTGCCACTGGAGCTGCGGCGTGACGTTGTCGCCGTGCGTGTGGAAGCTGATCGCCTCGACGTGGGGTCCAAGGTCGGTGGCGTCAGGGACATCGATGTCGATGTAGCGCGGCGTGGTGACGAGGCCGTTCCTCTGGGCGGAATACTTGAAGAAGAAGGGTATGACGCGGACTTTTCCGGTTCCCTGCGTGAACTGGAGGGGCATGGGGACGCCTGAGTTGAGGTTGACGCGCCGCGGGAGCGCGGAGGTGATCGAAGCGTACCCCCCCCCTGGCACGCGGTGTCAAGGACAATTCGGACACCAACCCCGTCACAACGCCAACCTCCGATAAACCCGCAACAGCCTCCCCGGCAATTCCTCCACCCTGTCAATCACCGTGAACGCGACCTCGCCATACATCTTCGCCAGATACTTGGGTCCCGCCGGGTCCACCGTCACGCAAAAGGGCCGGA
>CAIMSU010000267.1 GCA_903844155.1 uncultured Pseudomonadota bacterium
CGGCGGGCTGGTGCCTCGACGGGGACACGTTCACCGAACTGTTCCCGTCGGAAGTCTACTTGTCGGGCTCGCTGTGGCCCAAGATGGACCGGGCGATGCTGCGGCCGGACGACGCGCAAGCAAAAACCCAGGTCGCGCGGCTGCTCGACGTGATCAAGCCCGCCATCTTCGACGACATCGAGGGCGTCAGCGCGCGGCAGGGCTGGCTCCCGCTCGACCTCGTCGCCCAGTGGGTGAACGCGACCTACACTGGCTACGACGACGTGGAATTCGTGCGTCAAGGCGGGCTTCTCGCCCCGAGGGGGTGGCAGTACGACCAGATGTCGAAGAAGGAGAACGCCGGGGACATGCACCCCGAGGTGCTCCTCATCCTCGGCTGGATCAACCACGACAAGACGATGTTCGCGCCGTCCAAGAAGTTCGACGACGACAACGAGAAGGACATCGACAAGATCCGGATGAAGAAGGCGGCCGAGTGGGACGCCAGCTTCAAGGGTTTCGCGGGGGCCACCCCCGAGCGGCGGTTCGCCGTGGAACACGCCTACAACCGGCAGTTCCGGGGCTACATCGCCCCGAGCTACACCGCCGAGCCGCTGGCGGTCGCTCGCTGGACGCGGGGTCGCGGGTTCCGGCCCGCCTCCGCTCTCCGACCGGGCGAGCGCGCCGTGCGCCTCGATCCGCACCAGGTCGCCGGTGCCCGGCGCATCCTCGCCAACCGGGGTGGATTGCTGGCGTTCGACGTGGGCGTCGGCAAGACGTACACGGGCCTCGCCGTCCTCGCCCGCGCCCGTCAGGAGGGGTGGTGCAAGCGCCCCGTGGTGCTGGTCCCCAACTCCATCATCTGGAAGTGGTACGATGACTTCGCCACGGCGCTCCCCGACTATCGGGTGGCGGTCATCGGCTCGAAGAAGAAGACGATCAGCCGCGGCGACCGGAAGGGCCTCGCGACGAGCGACACGGACACGCCGCAGGAGCGCGCCGAGAAGTGGACCCGGTTCCAGGCCGGCGAGTACGACGCCGTGCTGCTCAGCTACACGGCACTCGGCCGCACGCGCATGAACGAGAAGGCCGTGCGCGCCTACGCCGACAAAACCGAGGCGATCCAGCGCGAGGTCGCGTTGCGCCGTCGCAACGCCGCGAAGCGGAAGAAGCTGTCCGAGCGCGACGAGGCCATCTTGCGCGAGGGCATCGCCGCCTGGGTGGCGCAGCAGATGGAGCTGGCCGACGGCTGGGAGTACGACCCCGGCATCGCCTGGGACGACATCGGCGTCGATCTTTTGATCGTCGACGAGGCGCAAAACTATAAAAATCTGTACCTCCCCGAGGACAGAGAGGGCGGTGTCCCGCGCTTCATGGGCAACCCTGGCGACGGCAGTAAGCGCGCGTGGCAGCTCGACTTCCGATGCGCTGCGGTTCGGAAGAAGACCGGCGGGACGGGCGTGGTCCTACTGTCCGCGACTCCCGCCAAGAATTCGCCACTCGAATTCTACAACCTGATCCAGTACGTCGATCCGGAAGCGTGGCGGCGCATGGGCATCCGCGACCCTGAGCAGTTCATTGACCGCTACCTCCGCATCGAGATCAAGCCCGTCGTCACGCCCACGATGGAAGTCGAGGAACGCGGCGCCGTTGTCGGGTTCCAGAACCTGCACGAGCTGCGTGACACCATCCTGCGCTACGGCGAGTTCAAGACCGCCGAGGACGTCGGCCTCAAGCTCCCCGAGCCCAAGGTCGAGATGGTCGAGGTCGATATGGATGCTGGGCAGGACGCAAAATATGATCGATACGTCCGGGAGATTGAGGCCGCGCTGAAGAGTGACGACCCAAGCCAGAAGGCCAAGATCCTCGGCTTGCTCGCCCGAATGGCGCTCGTCGCCGTCCACGCACAGCTCGACGAGGGCTACGGCTGGAAGAACGCGGACCAGGTGAGCGACCCAAGCTCACCCAAGTTTGACGCGCTGGCCGAGCGCGTCCTCGCCAACCGGACCTGCGGCCACATCGTGTTCGTGGACAACGTCGCCGCCCACCGCTGGGTCAAGATGACGCTCGTGAACGCCGGCATCGCGGCCGACCGGATCGGCGTGCTCAACGCCGAGGTCGCGCCCAACGCGGCCGACCGGCAGCGCATCGCGAAGGAGTTCAACGGCGAGCCCGAGAGCGAGACGAAGCCCAAGTTCGACGTGGTGATCGCGAATGCCGTCGCCTACGAAGGCATCGACCTCCAGACGCGCACCTGCGCCATCCACCACCTCGATCTCCCGTGGGAGCCAGCCACCCTCCAGCAACGCAACGGGCGCGGCGTGCGGCAGGGCAACACCCTGTCGGCGATCTCGATCTACTACTACTTTGCGCGAAGAAGCCAGGATGGACTTCGGTTCAACCTGATTCAAGGCAAGAGGGGGTGGATGACGCAATTGCTGAAATCCCAGGACCGGGACACGAACAACCCCGGCGCACAAATGGACATGGGACCTGAAGAAATCCTGCTGTTGATCAGCCGGAACCCCGAGCAGACCCGGGCGCGGCTCGAGGCCGTCCGTGCCCAGCGCGAGGCCGAGGCCAAGAAGAAGATCGCCGCCGAGGCGTCGAAGCTGCTCCGGGCCATCAACGCCCGCTTCCGCAACGCCGAGCGCACCCGCGACGGCACCGAAGCCGCGCGCCTCCGGGGCGAGGCCGAGGAGCGGCTGAAGCACCTGTCCCGCGTCAACGTCGAGGCGTGGCCCTGGGCCGCGACCGCAAGCGTCGTGCGCGACCGGCCGGTGCTCGTCGTCGAAGGCGGCGGCCCGGTCTACGAGGGCCTCCGCGCGGGCATCCCGAGCGCGTGGAACGCCTCGCGGATCGACTTCATCGAGTTCGGAAAGGTCACGAAGGACGGGCAGATCGGGCAGCGCGGCGCTGGCGAAGGTGCATGGCGGCTCACGAAGTCCGACGACGCCAAGTTCAGCGCGCTCAAGCCTGAAAACTACGGGGCGGCCTTCCCCGCGGACGAAGAGGCCGCGACCGTGCGGGCCGTAGCGCAGATCGGCAACGACAAGCTCCGGTACTCGGGCGACTGGCCGGGCGTCGGGTGGCAGCACGCGCCCGACTCGTGGGTCGAACGGACCTGGCCGCAGGTCGAAGATGTCGTCGTCGGGGCACTGGCGAAGGTCAGCTACTACAACCTGCAGGCGCAGAAGATCCCGGTGGTGTCGCCGGCCGGGCTTCGGGTCGTGAACGCCGGGGCTGCGGCCGGGACGGCGGGCGTGGACGTGATCCCGCCGACCGAGAGCGGCTGGCAGGCGTTCATCGACGCTGCGCCGGGGTCGGGGTTGAAGTTTGGGGAGCTGGCGGAGGCGGGGAGGTGGTGGTGGGGGCGGACGATCCCGAGGAATTTGCTGTCGGGGGAGGCCGACGACGAAGACATCGAGTCGCTCTCGGGCGGACTGCCGCTCGCTCGTTCACTCGGAGGTACGCGATGACTCGGCGAAGCGTCTCACTTGCAGCCCGCGAACATCGTCGCCGTGCATTTGAGGTGTCCCGACTTGCCGGCAGTGTCACCCTGTTCGGACTGGAGGACGAGGGCACAGTCCGTCACCGTGTCGGCTTGAGCCTGGCCAGTCTCCAACCTGTCAACCACCGTGACGCAGACAGCATCACACTCGTCGCGCGTCACGTTCCCAGTGTCACCGATCGTGGAGAGATCGTCCCCGCTGATGTCCGTGTCGACCACCACGGGGTCCACCGCCGGGCAGTTCCCAGGAAGGCAGCCGGCGAGAAGTGCCGCCGGGAGCAAGGTCATCGTGAGCCAACAACTGATTGCCATCCTGACCGCGTAACGCGGACCCGCCGGCCGGTGGCGTCATGAGCCGGATCAACTCAACCCCGCTCCTTCTCGGCGCGGGCGCGCTCGGCCTGCTCGTCCTCGCCGCCGCCGCCTCGTCGCCGTCAGCACGCAAAGCCGCGCAAGAAACCGCAGACGCCGCCGGAAAGGCCGCAAAGAAACTGGAGGAGAAGGTGGAAGCACTCATCACCGATTGGATCCCGACCCTGCTCCGCAAGACGAGCGAGCACGAGGGCAGCTACTGGTCCGTCCAGGCGAACCTCGACGGCAACGGCGTCAGCTACGGCATCCTCCAGTGGACGCAGAAGTCGGGTTCGCTCGGCCGACTGCTCCGCCAGATGGCCGCCGCCGATCCCGCCGCGTTCGGGCGCTTCTTCGGGGCGAGCTGGGCCCGGTTGCTCGACGTGACGGGGCGGGGTTCCCTGGAGTCCATCGACGGCGCGCCCCTGTGGTCCGAGCCGTGGGCCTCCCGGTTCGCGACGGCCGCGCGCTGGCCCGCGTTCCAGCAGGTCCAAGCTCGCGTCGCCGCCGAATCCGAGTACATGACCGGCGCGGTCGAGATCGCCCGGCTCCTCGGCGTCAGCACGGAGCGGGCGATGGTCCTGCTCTACAACCGCACGGTCCAACAGGGTCCGGCGGGCGCGCTCGGCCCGGCGAAGCGGCTGCTCGCCTGGTACGCCGAAGATCCGAAGCGCCGGCCCGCCGCCGTCAACGACGTTCTCGCGCAGTACGCCTGGATGTGCGCGGCGAAGTTCCGGCGGACCTCCGCGCCGGAGCGTCGCAACTACAACGACGACGGCAACATCTGGTGGTCCCCGGTCCCGACGGAGTGGTCCGAGCTGGGCATCGGCCGCTACCGCGTGCAGCGGGTCGCCGTGTCGGGCGTGTGGCACGCCGTCACCGGTCCGCCCTCGAAGCCCTGGAGCCTCTACGACATGATCGTCTCCCGCTCCAGCAACATCCTCACCGATCCCCTCCTGCGCGACGTGCCCGTGGACCTCGACGTCCAGCGCGCCGCAGCCTGACCCTCCCCCCGTCCGTCAACCGTCCCCGTCAACCTCAAGGAAATCCAAAATGGACCTCTCGAAAATCAACCTCCCCGCCTGGCTCCCCGGCACCGTCCGCAAACTCATGAAGCTCGCCGAGGAGGTCTTCGGACCCGGGACCGGCGCGACGAAGAAGGCGTGGGTCCGCTCCGCCCTGCTCGACGCCGCGAAAGGCGTGGATGTGCCGAGCATCCCCAACTGGATCGAGAACCCCGCGAAGGAGGTGCTCGTGGACTTCATCATCGAGGTCATCTGGGGGCTGCACTTCCAGCCCATCGACTTCGGCACGGCGCTCGGGCGCATCCAGCGGGCGGCGTGATGGCAAAGCCCATTTCCCCGCTCCGGCCCGCTCGTCGGCTTCGACCCCCGCCCGAGGTGCCCCTGCTCGCCCTCCCGCCCGAACCCGGTTGCGACCTCGCGGCCGTCACGATCCCCGACTGGCTCATGCCCGCCGTGCGCGATCTGATGGAGGTCGCGGAGCGCACCCTCCCCGAGCAGGGCCCGTTCAAGAAGCTGTGGGTCCGCCGGGCGCTGCTCGACGCCTTTGCGGCGCGGGAGCAGGATCACCCGGACTTCGAGCTTGCGCCCACCGCGTTCCGGGCGGACCTCATCGACATCCTCATCGAGGCGGTGTGGGGGCTGCAACTGGGCGAGCGCCGAGGTTCCGGGACGCTCCTGGCTGAGGCGCTCGGCAAGGTGAAGGACTTGGGCCGTCGCCTTTCCCGGGAGCGGGAACGCCAGATCCCCGCTTGATCCAACCTCGCACAGATCGGCTTCCAGGGCCGTTTCTCCGTGGCTCAACGAGGGGCCTGCTCACCCCCTCTCGACCCCGCCGAAACGGCTCCTGGGGCTTTCTGCGCGCGCACGTCGTGAGTGAATCGTGTTTGATACCGTCCTTCGCCACCCGCTTCCGCTCGCGCATCGCGCCGCCGGGCGGCCGTGTCTATTCGGTGGCGGCGACCGTCGCCAGCTCAACGACTGCCTGGACGTGGACTCCCTGCTCCCACCACACGATGGGGTCGGTGCCGCTGAATCGACCCAGGTTCCCGCAGAAGAACGACGCGACCTGACCGGCTTCCACCTCGAACGTCGGCTGTGCCACCAGCGTGTTGGACTTCGGGCCGAGGAAGGGTCGCCGAATCTCGTCAACGCGGACCTCGACGCGCCATTTGTCAGCGACGGGCGTGAGCGTCATCGACAGCTCGCACGCACGCACCTTCCCGCAAGGCACCTCCACGGTTCGCTGCTTTCCCGGCACGACATCCGTGAACCGCACGAATGCGTTCCGGCCGACCAATGGCTGGTACTGGACCGTGACGTTGGTAGCAAACGCTGGGGAAAGGAGGACGAGGAGAGCGAGCATGGATTCGACTCTACCTTAGTTTCGCCCGCCGTTCAAAGCTGCGCTGTCGGCGGATCAGCCGAGGCTGGCCGCGCGCTCGGCGAGGCGACGCTGTTCACGCCCGAATACCCACCAGAGCCCGGCGGCCAAGACGAAAAACCCGCCAAAGCCAACGACCCCGCGCCAAGGCTCGGCGACGTACATCGCCCAATCCGTGTAAAGCTTCCACGGTGCCCAGCCCAGGAAGAAGGCACACAGTCCCGCGAGCACGCCGCGAGGATCGATCCGCGCGCGAGCAGCCAGGCCCGCCCGAAGGCCGCTCTCATCGTCAGGCAGCTGGGCCCAGCGCCGAGCGACGATCACGATCTGGAGGCTGATTGCCACCCAGACCGCTGCGACAGCGAGACTTGGTGCCAAGCTCACGAATCGGCCCGTGCTCATCCCCTCTGCCAGCACGGCCGGGACGGCGATCAGCGAGAAACCCACTACTCCGAACGCCGCAAACTTGGCGTTCTTCCGTTCTTGTCGAACCTGCGATTCGGTGGTGTTCATGCAGACGATGGTACCACGCCGATGGCGGGAACGTCGTGAACGTCCTCGACCTCTTCGCCGGAGCCGGTGGCGCGGCCCTCGGGCTGCACGACGCCGGCTTCGAGCACGTCGCCTGCGTCGAGCGTGACGCGTCGGCCGCCGCAACGCTTCGGGCCGCCGGGTTCCCCGCCGTCGAGGCAGACGTGCGCGACCTCGACTACGCCGCCCTCGCCGGGACCATCGACGTGCTCTGGGCCTCCCCTCCCTGCCAGGCGTGGTCGAGCGCGAACCAGCACGGCGGGCCGAAGGGGGAGGAGGACATCGCCCGGAACGGTTGGCCCTGGACGCTCCGCATCGTCCGAATCGTCCGCCCCCGCTGGGCGATCTTCGAGAACGTGAAGAACGCCCGCGCGCACGTAGAGCGGGCGGTCCTCCCCGAGCTGCGGAAGCTCTACGCCCACGTCGCGCTCTGGGTGCTCAACGCCGCCGACCACGGTGCCCCGCAGAGCCGGACGCGCATCTTCGTGATCGCCGGGCCGCGACCCGTCCAGCCTCCGGCGAGCCAGCCCCGGCGCACGATGCGCGATGCCATCGCTGTCCCGTGGGATCGGCCTTCTCCCTGCGTGATGACGAACGAGGGGAAAGGCCGCCCGACGGACCCCGCGTGGTGGCGGAAGCTGAACAACGCGAGCGACGCGCTCGCGCTCGCCACCGATGGAGCCCGGCGAAAGCTGACTCTCGGCGAGTGCGCCACCCTCCAGACCTTCCCCCAGGGCTACCCCTTCGCCGGTCGGCCCGAGGACCGCTACCGCCAGGTCGGGAACGCCGTCCCGCCGTCGCTCGCAGCAGCCGTCGCTCGCGCCGTGCGCGCCGCTGAGGAAGGCGCGGGCACGATCCGCGAGGGCCTGTCGGCCATACGAGCGAGCGCCGAACGAGTCGAGCGGGTGCTCTCTCTCGCCGTCGGTTTCGTCCGTCGGCGTCCACCTCTCGGCATCGCTGCTGACGACATCGACGGCTTCGTCACCCGGAACGTCACGCAACTGCGCGCGATGGTCGGCGATTTCCTCTCCCGGAGAACCCCATGACCCCGTGCCCGTGCTCCCAACCTCTCCCCGCGCCCGGCTCGAAGAAGGCCGCGGGGCGGCTCCGCATCGATCACATCGCCCTTCGGCGCGAGCTCGCCGGCGTGCCCGAGATCCGCGAGGCGATGACCAGCAAGGCGGCCGGCCGGCCATCCGCGAACGTCGGGGTCATCTGGCAGCTCATGACCAAGTCGGTCTACAAGAGCGGCGACCTCCCCTGGCTCGCGGCCCGCGAGTCCGCTCAGAACGGAATCGACGCCACGAAAGCGGCGATTCGCCTGCGACAGATCAAGCCCGACGACGCATACTTCGGGATCGAATGGGACGCAAAGGCGCGCACCCTCGCCTTCTCCGATCTCGGAATTGGCATGAGCGCGGACGAGATCATCGGGAAGTTCCTGGCGATTGGCGAGAGCGGCAAGCGTGATGCCGCCGACTCGGGGGAGGCCGCGGGAGGATTCGGCGTCGCGAAGGCCGTGATTCTGGGAGCGTCACGATCGTTCACCTGGAAATTGCACACGCGGGACAACCTCGCGGTCGCCACCGGCATGAACGACGACGTGCAGGTGTACGACGCCGAGCCGCGCCATTATGCGCAGCTCCACATAATGCCTTGTATGTGCTGATCTGGGAACTGTGCTGTGACAGCAATATGTTGTCCTTGTACCAAGGTTCTCTCGCTCCCCGCGCCACATTTCTTCTTGCGGCGGGACTACAACCGCTTGAGCCACGCCATCAGGTCGTCGTCAC
>CAIMSU010000268.1 GCA_903844155.1 uncultured Pseudomonadota bacterium
GCATTTCTGGTACATCTCCGATGTACCAGAAATGCTCTCCGCAATTGTGGTAGATCGTTTCGATCGAGCAGATCGCGCAGATCGACAAGACCGCGAGGCCCGCGACAGACTTGAGCGGCGTCCCACAGCGGGCGCTGGAACCGGCTCCGGGCCTGCCGAGCCGCCCAAAGGATGCGGAAAACCCCGCCACCAACCGGTCGTAGCGCTCCCTACCCCATCTCCTCGGGTCGCCCGTCCATCTCAGCCAGCATCCGCTCGCGCAACGGGGCGATCGCGGCCTCGATCCCCGCCATTGCCTCGGGGATGCGGTCGTAGAGGCGCTTGTGAGGTCGGACGATGCGGCCGGACTGACCCGGCACGTCGCGACCGGCGGTGTGCAGCAGCGCGTGCGTGAGCCAGGGGAAGACGGCGGTCACGTCACAATGGCAGTAGACACTGGCATATTCGACGCATTCGGCGCTGACCTTGCCCCAGGTGTGGCCTTCGCCGGCGGGGCAGGAGGAGAGGGCGCCGTTGTCGACGGGGTCGACGCAAAACTGCAGATCGATGTCGAATCCGCGGGCTTCGAGCTCCAGGATCTGCGAGAGCGTCGGCTCGCCCTGCAGCGTGTAGTTCTTCGGGACGCCGCCGCCGAGGATCCAGACGGCCGTCTGCCCCTCGTTCTGCGCGAGGTACTGCACGGCGGCCATGGTGTAGACGTCGAGGTTGACGTCGAGGGCAAACTTGAATGCCTCGCCAAGGATGGCGCGGGCTTTCACGGCGTTCAAGAAGATGGATCCGTCCTGCGGTGCGCCGACGAAGATGGGCACGCCGTGCTTGTAGGCCGTGGCGAGGAGCGAGTGCTGGTCGACGCCGATGCGGCTTTCAAGCTCGTAGAGGTGCTTGCCGAGGAGGTTGTGGAACTCGGCGGTCGTCATGGATTTTGCGAAGTCGGGACCGGCCATCAGCCAGCCGAAGAGCTTGTCCGTGCGGAGGAGGACGTCCTCCGGAAAGCCGATGTCGTAGATGCGGATGATGCGGGCGGCGCGCAGGCGGGTGTCGCCGGCGTCGGGCGCGATTTCACGAAGGCGAAAGCCGAGAACGCGATGGGCGTCGTGGTAGAGGTTGGCGCCGGTGGTGGTGAGGACGTCTATGACGCCGGCGTCGATCAGCGGGACGATGCAGGAGCGGTGCAAGCCCGCCGGGGTCATCGCGCCGGACATGGTGCAGAAGACGGCGTGGCCCTCGGTCGCGGACTTGAGCATCAGGCGCGCGGCTTCGCGAACTTGACGGCCGACAAAGGCGGGGAACGCGCTGGCGAGGAGGTCCGCGGGGGATTCCCGACCGGTGATGCCCGTTGGGCGGACCTCGCGGGCGCTCTCAAACGCGGCCTGGGTCTCGGCGGCTTCACGGGTTTGTTCGGCGCTGTCGGTCGGCATGGGGATCTCCGCGAACCCGCCGCTAACCGGTCCGCCGATGCGCCCGAACTGCCTGATGCGGATCGGGCTCTTGACACGTCGATAGCCAGAACCGCCTGATGCGGATCGGGATATTGACGTGTCAAGTGATCGCCGAATTCCTGAGCTACACGGTCAAGAAGCGGCGTTCGGGCAGTAGGAGTGCCGTGAGGGCGAACGGGGAGCAGGTGGCGGCGCCGGTGTCGATGGCGATGCAGTGGCCGAGGTCGACGGGGCGGGGTTGGGTCATGTGGCCCATGATGACGGGGCGGTCGACGGGCAGGGCGGTCTCGGGCGGATTGCCCGTCCAAAGCAGCACATCGGGCTTGTTGTGGGCGAGGAACGGGACGATGTCCGCCAGTGCGATGCCGGGCGGAAGGCTGACGCCCGGCGAGACGCCGGCATGGACGATCCAGTAGGGCTCACCAAGCACCTTCAGGTCGATGGCCACCGGCAGGCTACGGAGAAACTCGGCGTGTGTCGCCGGGATCTTCCCGCGTTGTCCCTCGATGATCCCGGGCGTCCGCCCCTCGATCCCGTAGCTCGCGAGCGTCGCCGCCCCGCCCATCACCGGATGCAACGCGAACGAGTCAAAACGCCCGTCCAACAAGGCGAGCAGCCAGGACTCGTGGTTCCCGCGCACGCCCTTCGCCCGGCGCCGGATCATCTCCTCGACCACACCCCGGCTGTCCGGCCCGCGGTCGCACAGATCGCCCGTGAAGAGCACCGGCCGGCTGCCAACGAGCCGGAGCAGCGCCCGCAGCCGCTCGACGTCGCCATGTACGTCCCCGATCACCGCGACCGGCTCCGAATAATCGAGCTTTTGTAGCGTCGGCATCGTCCTCTCCTTCGCCCCGGTCTGGACGCAATCTAATTCGCGGCTACCTTCCCCCGGCGCACCGGGTGTGCTTTTCGCGCCCTTCTTTTCGTCACCCTACCCCGAGGATCGCCCATGCCCATCTCCCTCCCCGCCCTCCCCTACGCCTACGACGCCCTCGAGCCCGCCATCGGGAAGTCCACCGTCGAGCTCCACCACGACAAGCACCACGCCGGCTACGTCACCGGCTACAACACCGCTGAGGGCAAGCTCAAGGAAGCCGCCGCGTCCGGCGACTTCTCCAGCGTGAAGCACTGGACCCGCGAGCTGGCCTTCCACGGCGCCGGCGCTGCGCTCCACGCGTTGTACTGGAACAACCTCGGTCCCGACGGCGGCGGTGAGCCCACCGGTGCTCTGGCCGATCGCATCGTCACCGACTTCGGCAGCTTCGAAGCGTTCAAGAAGCTGTTTACGGCCGTCACCGTGGCGGTCGAGGCGTCCGGCTGGGGCGTGCTCGCCTGGGACCCCTACGCGGGCCGCCTGCAGGTGATGGTCGCCGAGAAGCACCAGGACCTCGCGATCTGGGGCGCCACGCCGCTGCTCGTCTGCGACGTGTGGGAGCACGCCTACTACCTTGGTTATCAGAACCTCCGCGCCAAGTACGTGGAGGCTTGGTGGACGAAGGTGAACTGGGGCGACGTCGCCGCCCGCTACGAAGGCGTCTAAGCGCCAGCCAGGTCGCAGTGGACGCGCTGGCGGAGGAGGAACTCGTCCTCGTCCACCAGCCGCCGGCCTATGTCGCCGAGCGCCAGCTCCTCGTGCGCCAGACAGAGCACCAGGCACTCGGCGAACGCCACCACCGACACGCAGAAGTGCGTGTTCGGCTGGTCAAAATCGGTGATGGTGCCGACGTGTGAGAGCATCTGCTGGGCTGTCTGGAGCGCGAGCTCCGGGGTCCCGAAGGCGCACGCGCGCGCGAGCCCCTGGAACAGCGGAAGCCGGGTCTGAACCGAGAGGCCCTGGCCAAGCCAGCGCCACGTCGCATCGAAGACCGCGTTGGCGTCCGCGAGGCGCCCGGTCGCGAGCATGGCGCCCGCCAGCCCGAGTCGCGCTGGCAGGTCGCCGCGCACCTGGCCCGCGCCGTCCAGCAAGGCGTCGAGCAAGCCGGCGCCAGCGTCGCTGCGGGATCGGCGCAGGCTGCGGAGGACGCCGGGGAGGTGACGGGTCACAAGCGGGTGTGCGGGGCCAAGCGGACCGAGCGTGGCGGAGACCTGCGCAACGGCTCGGTCGACGAGCACGGGGTCGCGCGTGAACGAGGCGGCGGCGAGGGCGGCGGCGGCGAGCGGCGCGCGGTCCTCCACCGGGAGCGGGGCGAGTGCCAGTAGGACACGGGCCAGGAGCGTTGTCGGGCGCGTGCCGCGGAGAGCGGGAAGGAGGTCCAGCACGACGCCGTAGACGGCCGAAGCGCCTGACGACGGCGACGCTGCTGCCTCGTCCAGCGCGCGATCGATGGCGAGGGCGAGCTCATCCGGGTCGGTGAGGCCGGTCAGGGCCGCGAGGCTGGGCTGGGCGACGCGCGGGCGGGCGACGTACTGGGCGAGCGGATCGACGGCGTGCTGGGGTTCGAGGATCGTGCAGGCCTTCCGGAAGCGGTCCACTTTGTAGCGGTCGGCCGGGGTGAGTCCGGCGAGGCGGTCGGCGATCCGCGGCGGGAGTGGGATGGCGAGAGGCTCGCCGTCCAGGGCCTGTGCGATCCGCGCGGCGAGCCCATTCGCGCAGTAGTCGTGCACGGGGTCGAGCGCCGTCGCCCCGAGCGGCCCGCCAGCCGAGAGCGCTGCGGTGAGGCTCCTGAGCGCCGCGGTGCGGAGGTCGGCGGCCCTGTCGACAACGCCGAGCCGGGCAAAGCCCCAGGCAAACACGAGATCGACGTAGGGGTGCGTGAGCGCAACAGGCGCTTCGAGGAGGTGCCGGGCCCGGCGCGTCGCGAAGAACTGGGTGCGCAGGCGGTCCAGCGGCCCTGCGAGCCGTGCTGCCGAACCAACGCCCGAAAACCGTAGGAACGTCGGGAGCTCTCGCGGCCCTGACTGGCCCTGCTCCAGCTCGGCGAAGACGCGGTCCCGGGCTCGTGCCAGCACCAACCGATCCCGGCCCGGCCCGACCCCTGCCAGCGCGACGGCCGTGAGCCACGTCGTCCGGAGGTCCAGGAGCCCCGCATGGCGCTCCAGCCACGCCCGCGCGCTGGCGACCGGGACATCACCCGCCAGCAACGCGGCAGCGACCGCGCGCACCTGCTCGCGGTGCGGCTCCTCGATGGAGAGGAGCACGGCCGTGGGCCCCTGTGCCGCCGTCATCGCCTCCGCGAACGCGGACGTCATCCCGGGCCCCCCAACCCAGGCGGCGCGTGCCCAGGCGGTCCCCGCCTCCCTCGACCGGCCAGCGCGCGCGTACAGCGCTGCCAACCCGGCCCACTGGACGGCCCGCTCCGGCGCGTCGCCAGGGCCCTCGGTCGCCAGGAACGCCCGCTCCGCCTCGTCAACCGCGAGGGCTGCTGCGTCGGGCGTCAGGTCCACACGCACGGCGACCACCCGCTCAGGCTTTCGGGGGGTGGGCGCCGCCCGCTCCTCCACCGGCTCCTCGGTCGCCTCGGCTGCGGCACGCCGCTCGCGCGGACGTCGCTCCGGGAGCCCCCCGGTCGGGACGGGCTCGGCGACGACGAGCGACTCAAACTGGAAGCGGGTCCCGGCGACCCACGCGGCGAGCACATCGCCGTCGCGATCCATGCGGTAGTCGATCCAGGCATCGAGGCCGACAAAGGCGGCCGTGTCGACGAAGCGCAGCGTGAGCAGGCCGTTCCCCCGTTCGACCCAGCCGAGGGTGCCCGGGGGTGGCGCGAGCACGGCCCGCAGGCGCTCCGCGCGCAGGGGTGGCTCGATGGCGGTGCCGACAGGCAGGAACAACCCTGCGATCCCCTCGTGAGCGGAGTAGGCCAGCCCCGGCAGCTCGGGGGCTGTGCCCCCGCGGGCCCGTGGACGGGCGCGGAAGATCACCCGGTCACCGGCACCAGCACCGCGTTCCAGCACGGCCAGGTCCAGCGTCGCGGCGACCGCTTCCGGCAGCTCCTGGACGAGGCGGTCGACGGCGACGAGGTCGTCGGTGATCCACAGCCCCGGCGCCCGTTGGGGCGCCCGGCCAAGGCGTAGCGGCACGGCGACCCGACCCTGCGGCGCAGTCGCCACCTCGCTGATCGGCGCTCCGAGGACGAGATCAAGTCGGCTCTCCAGCGCGGTCCAGGGACCGTCGGGGAGGAGACGCCACGCCCCCTCGCACGGCGCCAGCAGGAGCTGCCCGGAGGCCGGCCGAACCTGCGCCAGCAGCGGGTGGCTCGCGCCGAGCTCGATCCACGCGCGCCCGCACGGGACAAAGCACCGCGGCCGACCAGCGGGCCCGGCTGCCCCTGGAACGGCGCCAAGCACGCTGTAGTAGGGCGGCCCGCTCACCTTCAGCAGCGTCAGCCCACCCACCACCGCCAGCTCCTGCCGATCGCACCCCAGCCGCACCATCTCGCCGGCCAGCGCGAGCGCCTGCTCTTCGCCCTCGACGACGAACAGCGCGGTCGGAACTGCCTCCGGCAACGGGGCGGCTCGCACGGGGACGACCTCCGCGATCGTCGACGCCGCCTGCCAGTCGCCCGGGGGCGGTTCGCCCGAAAAGGGCTGTGGCCAGCCCGTGATCGCGGGATCGTCCGTGCCCGAAACATAGACCACAGGCCCATCCCGAAGGTACCGGACGGGTCCCTGGACCAGCCCCGATGGCAAGGCACCCAGGCTCGCCAGCAGGGCCTCAGGGGTCGGAAACCGCCAGACACTCACGACTTCTGCTCGATGCCCCCGCTCGCGGGCTCACCTGCGACCGGCTCAAGCAGTCCCTCGTTCGCCTGCACGCGCGTGGCCCCGCGCCCGGCTGCGCCCGCCACCTTCTGCACGAGCGTCCGGTGGTCGTCCTCGTGCTCCATCGGCAGCGCATCGGCGTCCGACTCGTAGCCGATGACGACCTCCCGCTTCTTCGAGACGGGGTCGACCTTCAACTGCAGCGTGAGGCGGGCCATGCCGCCCCCCTATCCGCCCGTCCCGCCCCGGACCCCGGGAGCCTCGGCGACGGCCGGTGATTAGTCTCTCTGGATGCCCGACAACATCAACTGGGAGACGCTCACCCGCAACCCGGACCCCCGCGAGGAGCGAAAGGAGCCGCCCAAGGAGCAGAACTGGCTGCAGAAGCTGTTCGCGCCGGTCCTGGCGGCGGGTGCCGCGGTGATCAAGTTCGCGTGGCCGGTCCTGAAGTTCCTTCCGTTGGTTTTGAAGACGGGCGGGAGCATGATCCTGTCCATCGGCGCCTACGCGCTGCTCTACGGCTGGAAGTTCGCCGCCGGCTTCGTGTTGCTCATGCTCGTCCACGAGCTCGGTCACGCGGCCGCCGCCCGGGCGTTCGGCATCCCCGTCTCCGCACCCGTCTTCATCCCGTTCATGGGCGCCGCGGTGATCCTGCAATCGCTCCCGCCCAACGCCTGGGTCGCGGCAGTGGTCGGCCTGGCTGGTCCGTTCATCGGGGGCGTCGGCGGCGGGTTGTTCTGCTACATGGTGGGGAACGCGACGGGGAGCCCGCTCGCCTACGCCCTCGCCAGCGCCGCGTTCCTGCTCAACCTGTTCAACCTCGTGCCCGTCCAACCGTTCGACGGTGGCCGGGTCGTCCCCGCCATCTCCCCGTGGCTCTCGCTCCTCGGCATCGTGCTGATGGTGCCCTGGTTGGCGATGAACCTCTCAGGCATCCGGATCTACCTCCTCATCCTGGTGCTCATGAGCATCCCGCGGGTCTGGCGCCAATTCAAGAACCGGAACGACCCGCAGAACCGGCAGTATTTTGAACTCGAAGCGTGGCAGCAGGCCGTGATCGGGCTCGGGTACTTCGGGACGATCTTCTTCCTCGCGGTCGCGATGTCGGTCACGCAGAGGATTCTGCCGAGCTTGCCCTGATTGGGATCTTTCGGTGATTTTGTACGCTTGATCGCGATGAACTCTGCTTGCTGGCTTGGCCGCGCGGGGCGCGGCCGGCTGGCCTAACTTTATTCGGGAGTACCCGAATAAAGTGGGTTTTGTTCGGTCGCCCCGGCGAGTACGCCGTGTCGCCCTCCAAAACCCCGGCCAGACGCGGGGACCTGAGGCGGGTGTGGGTGCAGGTCTGCTTGCTGGCTTGGCCGCGCAGGGCGCGGCCCGCTGGCCTGACTTTATTCGGGAGTACCCGAAAAAAAGGGTTGGCTTCGTCCGGCCCGCCGAGTACGGCGTGTCGGCCTCGAAAACCCCGGCCAGACGCGGAGAAACGGCCCGGGCCAGACGCGGGGCCCTGAAGGGGGCCTTGTCAAAGGTCGGCGCCTACCCGCCCCGCGGCACCCCCGCGACCGCAGACATCTGCCCGCGGTCCAGCACCTTCCTGTCCAGCAGCAGGTCCCGAAGCGCCTCCAGCTCCGCGCGATGCTCGCGCACGAGATCCCGCGCGCGCTCGCGCTGCTCCGCCAGCAACCTCAAGACCTCGGCCTCCAACCGCTCCTTCCCGCTCTCCGACGGAACCGGCTCCGGCTGACCGGCCCGCCCCTCCGTCCACACCCGCACCTCCGTCCCAAAGCCAAGCTGCTCGACCAGCCCCCGCGCGATCCCCGTCGCCCGCTCCAGATCCTGCGCGGAGCCGATGGACAGGTCGGTGAGGAGCAGATCCTCGGCTTCACGCCCGCCAAACAGGATGCAGATGTGGTCGATGAGCTGGGCGCGCGTGGTGATGTACTTGTGGGCTTGATCGCCGTATTGTACGAAGCCGAGCGCGCCCGCCAGGTCGCCGCGGATGCTGATGCGCTCGATCGGCGGCGCGTGCTCGCAGTGCAGCGCGCAGATCGCGTGCCCGGACTCGTGCGTGGCGACGACGCGCTCTTCTGTTGGTGTAAGCTTGGGAAGGTCGAGGTGAGCGGTGAGGGCGTGCTCGACGTCGATGACCTCCGTGGGACCGGTCAGCGCCTCGCGGATCCGCCGCCGGGCGATGGTCCGGCCGAGCGCCTGGAGGTGGTCGCCCGAGAACCGGCTCGTGCCGCCTTCCACGACGCCGGACGTGCGGCGAACGGCGTAGTCCATCGCGGCGTTTGACAGCTTCAACTCGAGCTTCTGGTCGTAGACGGAAAGGATGGCGCGCCGGTCGTCGGCGTCCGGGAACGGGATGTGGAGCTGGAACTCGAAGCGGCCAGGGCGCAGGAGGGCTGGGTCGAGGGACTCCGGAAGGTTCGTCGTGCCGACGACGAAGACCATCTCGTTGCGGCGAAAACCGTCCATCTCCGTCAACAGTTGGTTGACCATGGAGTGCTCGACGCCGCTGCCGGTGTACGTCCCCCGCGCGGTCGCGAAGCTGTCCAGCTCGTCAAACACGATGATGGCCGGGGCCGCCTGCCGCGCCTGCAGGAACACCTGCCGGATGCGCTCCTCGCTCTCGCCGACCCAGCGGCTCTTCAACTCCGGGCCGCTGACGATGGTCACGGCAGCCCCCAGCGACGTCGCCATCGCCTTGGCGAACAGGGTCTTGCCGGTGCCGGGCGGACCCCAGAAGATCATGCCGCGCGGGACGAGCTGCTCGATCCGTGCGATGCCATCGACATCCTGGAGGGTCGCGCGGAGGGCGAGGAGGTCGAGGATCTCAGACCGCAGGCGCGTCTTGACGAGGGTGTAACCGCCGATGTCGCGGTCGAGGTCGACGTTGGGGACGGCGACGTCGCTGGACAGGGTGGCCTGCCGGAGCTGATCGTAGGCGGGGCGCGGGTCGAGGGGGAAGTCTTCGCCGACGATCGCGGGGAGCACGCGGCGCAGGCGGGCGGTGTGCAGACCGGAGACGTGGGTGTAGAGCGCGTAGGGGTTGAACTCACGGCCGAACTTCTGGGCTTCGCCCTGGGTGACGACGTAGCGCAGGCGCTCGCGCGCAATGCCGAGGATCGCGACGCGCCGTGGGAACAGCGTCTCGATGACCTTCGGCAGCGTCATCGACGGGTCCTTGAACCCCACCCACACGAGGTTCGGGTTCTCGTACAGCAGCGGGATCACCTCCCGCGCGTCTGTCGTCAGCCCGCCCTGCCCGGTCACGAGCAGGTCCAGATGGGGCAGCACGATGACCCGCTGCTCCGTGGCCCCGCGCACAGCGTCCCGAAGCTGGCCGATCATCGTGGCGACGATGCCGCCTGCCATCGGCGGCGTGGTGGCGTTCGGGTCCGGCCGCCCGTTGAGGTACACGGACTGCAGCCCGGCTGCCTTGATCCGGTCGCGAACGCACCGCCAGAGCCAGGGTCCGAGGCCTTTGTCACACTCGATCAGCACGGGCAGGTCCGCGCGCAGCGCCTCCACGATCGCGGTCAGCTCGGCTGGATAGGCCGCCTCGACCGCCTCAAAACCGGTGATGGCCAGGGGAAGGTCGCGTATCGGGATGGTCACGGACACGCGCTACACCCGGACCTTGATCGTCAGGTTGCCCTCCTCCACGCTCCCCTCGATCGACTCCACGTCCCCAAGCTCCCGGGCGCGCTCGACCAGCGCCTCACCCGTCGCCGCGCTCACGGCCGCGTCCAATTCCGGGCGTAGCTCCCGAAGCTCCGCCTCCAACCGCGCCGTCGCCGCCCGCCTCGCCCCCTCGGCCAGCGGCGCCGCAGCCACGTCGATCTGCGCTTTCAACGCCGCGGCCGCCAGCCGCTTCGCCTCCTCCACGCTCTCCGCCGTCCCCGTCCCCGTTCCCGACACGCTCAGCGTGACGTCCTCCGCAATGCTCACCGTGACCGTCCCCGTCGCCACATCCACCTCGACCGTGACGTTGTCGCCCCCCACCCGCACCATCACCCCCCCGCCCTCGGTGCGGGCGTACCCACGCTTCTCCAGCTCCTTCGCAAGCAGTTCGCCCATCCGCTCGGCGGAGAGGATCGGCAGCAGCTCGATCGTCCCCTGCACGCCGTCCTCGACGTGAACCACCCGCTGCACCCCCTCCGAGACCTGGATCCGGTAGGCTCGGCTCATGGGGTGAAGTAGGTGTAGCCGTATGGAGCGTCGAATTGGAGGCTGGTGCCGTCGCCCGTGGTCTCCCCCCTGCCGCCAACGTCGTAGGCAAACGGCATCCACCCGTAGTGCGGCGCGTAGTACATCAGGACCGTGTCCATCGCGGTGGAGGTCCCGTCGGGCGCGACGTAGGTGTAGGTGGGGGCGAAACCCCAGGACCCGACAAGCCCATCGAACTCGCCGCCCCGGAGCGGATCCGGCAGGATGTTCCGACAAAGCGCACCACGAACGCTGCCGGCAGAGGTCGCCAGGGAAAAGCTCCACTCACAATCTGGGCAACCCGGGGCCACCGTCCCCGAGACCGCCCACTCCGAAAGGTCTGCGCACACGACATTCCCAGCGTCGTCCAGGACGGCCTGGCCGAACTGGCCGGCCGTGAAGCTACCCGCCGTGGTCGTTACGTCTCCGGCCCAGTGGACGGAGCCCGTCGCCGTGTCGCCCGTGGCCGTGTCGCCGCCGCTGTCGCTCGACGCCGGACAGACGGCTTTGCAGACGGTCGGCACGCTCCCATCGTAGGTAGTGCAATCCCGCCCCGCAGCGATCTCCTCGTCGATGCACTGGTTCGCGGCGTGCTCGTCGTAGTTCGGGCAGTCCACGCTGTTGAGGAACTGCGTCGTCTTGGAGTTGCATGTGCCGACGTCCGGAAAGCCGGCCGCCTCCAGGTAGGAGCAGGTGTCCAGGAGATCGCAGAGGGCGGTTGCCTCCGCCGTCACGAACTTGGCGTACGTGCTGAGGTCCGGGACGGTATGCGAGGTGTCGCCTCCCGAATCGTGGTTCGTGTCGGTGTCGGTGTCCGTGTCGGTGTCGGTGTCCGTGTCGGTGTCCGTGTCGGTGTCCGTGTCGGCCGCCGTGTCCGCATGGACGTGCGTGTCGGTGTCCGCGCTGGAGTCGAGCGTTTGAGGCTGGCCAAAGTCACAGCCCGCGAGGGCCACGAGGCCGAGCGCAGCAGCGAAGATGACGGGCGACGGGAGGGGGAGGGACGATGAGACAGGCATGTGGAACCGCGAGAGGCGGAAGTATACTTCGGGACTCAGACACCTGCGACGGTGCGCACGCGGCCCTCGGCGATGGGGCGGGCGGCTTCCAGACCGGCCCAGCGGTGGCGCAACGCCTGCGCTTCCGCGTACCCGTCGTCGAAGAATTCGAGCGTCCCGAGGCGGGCGAGGTGGTCCGCGAGACGGACCGTGACCTCGGCGAGGACGGTCCCGGCGCGGGCGGCGGCAGCGCGGTCCCGGGCGCTGGCGTTGGGGTCGGACAGGGGGGGCGGCGACGGGCATGCCATGGCGGCCACGGCGGCGTGGACGAGGGGAACCGCGAGATCCCACCGGCCGACGGCCTCGCAAGCGGCGATCCATGCCGCGTAGGTGCGACGGCGATGGGCTGAGCTGGCGACGGCATCGGCGACCAGCAACGGCGCAGCGTCGCTGTCGACGATGCCGGCGGCGATCCAGAGCCACAGGGCCTCAACGTAGAGGGCGTGCGTGCGAAGGAAGGGCGCGAAGTCGGGACCAGACGCCTCATCGGGAGGCTCAGGCCGCAAGGACGCGCCGATTCCCGGCGCGACGGCCGCCGCAAATGCGATCTGGACGAGCGGGTCATCGCGGAAGACGCGTTCGCCGAGCACGCTCGCCAGACCGCTGCCGACGAGGAGGCGCGCGAGGCCGAACGCGATGACGCGGTCGCCCGACGCCACGGCCGGCCCCACCGGGCAGGCCGCGTGATCCCGCGCCGCCAGGGGCTCGCGCAACGCCCACCGCAGCAGGTCGACCGACCGCGCGGTGACGAGCAGATCGGGGGCCGGATGCCGATCCCAGAGCCGCCCCGGCTGGCCGCCAAAGCGCTCAACCCGCGCACCTCCGCCCCGGGCAAACGCTCGCACGAGGCCCGTCGCGACCGTTGCCCGCAGTCCGGCGACGCCCGAGGGGGTCAGGGCCTCGGCGAGCGGGCGGGCCCCGCGCAACAAGGGCGCGACGCGCGGATCGACGTCGCCAAGCACCGCCCGCGTCAGCAGGATCAGCTCGTACTCGGTCGCCCGGACGGCCCGCTCGTTCATCGGCCCATCCCCCGGCTCACCGGCCACCCGTTCACCGTGACGGTGCCGCCCGAAAGCCGAAGTTCCATCGTGTTTTTGCCAAGAAAGTCCGAGGGGCCGTAGCGGTCCGAAAGGAAATGCAGGCCCTGGTTCTGCGATCCAATCCACCGCCGCGGCTCATTGGCGCCGCTCTCCGGCCTCCCGGCGACAAAAGGGCCATCCACGAGGACATCGAGCACGCCGAGCAGCTCCGGCGCTCGCCGTTCGATCGCCTCCCGCGTGAACCCGCTGAAGAGCACCACCGTCTGCCCCCGCGCCCGGATCGCCAACGCCAGCGCCGTCACCCCCTCCGCCTGCTCCACCGGCTCCCCTCCCAGCAGCGTGATCCCGGCGACGTCGGCCGGTACTTCGGCGACGACCTCGTCGACCGTCCATTCCCTTCGGCCGGTCGCCCCGAACAGCTCCGGGTTGCAACAGCCGGGGCAGCGGATCGTGCACCCCTGCGTCCAGATCGCCGTTCGCACGCCGGGACCTTCCGCCTCCGTTCGGGCGATGATGTGCGCGATCCGGAGCATTTCGGCCATTTTGCGATCAAGCCGAGTAACGCACCGGTATGCATATCGAGCCGAAGGGCCGGACGGCACACCCCAGGCAACATACGAAAAGCGACGACGTCACTTTTCGCACATCGGAATGTGCGAAAAGGTGACATCGTCGCTTTTCGTACGTCGCAACGCCCGGACCAAAAACGGAACGAACCGCCGAGCCTGCGCCCGACGGTCCGTTTTGGTGGTCCGACCGGCCGAAGCCGCCCGGGACCTGCCCGACTACGGGTAGTAGTACATGTAGCCGGCGTACTTCTGGAACGTGATGCTGGACGCATCGCCCGAGGTGTTCGCGTAGCTGCCGTAGCTGTACGCCAGGGGGAACCAGCCTTCGTTGCCGGTGTAGGTCGAGTAGTAGAACAGGACCGTGGTGAACGTGAGCGGCGTGCCGTTGTAGTCGTACTGGTAGGTGTCTGCCTCGCCCCAGGAGCCCGTGAAGCCGTCCCACTCACCGCCGACGAGGGCGCTGGGGAGGAGGTTGCCGCACTCGGAGCCGGTGGCGGTGCCGTTGGCGAGGCCGAGCTCGAACGACCAGTTGCAGCCCGGGCAGCCGCCCGCGGGGGCGTTGCCGTCGTCCGACCACTCGGAGAGGTCCGTGCAGATCGCGGAGCCGGCGGAGTTGACGACGTTGTAGCCGAAGTGGCCGTCGACGAACGCGCCGCTGTGGGTCTGCGCATCGCCCGCGTAGTACACGTAGCCGATGGCGGTGTCCGACGTCATGGTGTCGGTGTCCGTGTCGGTGTCCGTGTCGGTGTCGGTGTCCGTGTCGGTGTCCGTGTCACCGCTGTTCGTGGACGAGTCGCAGGACGTGCCGGTGTCGCAGGTCTTGGGGCCGCAGCCGGCGAGCGCGAGGACCGCGACGGGCGCGGCGATGAGGCTGTACTTGAGAAGGGTCATTGAGTCTCCTGAGGGTGAATCGAAGGGCGGTTGCTCCCTACCAGGGCCGGGGAGCCGTTCAGCGGGGGCACCATACACGGTCATGAAACGTCACGCAAGCGCGAGTTTTGTCCCCACATCCCTTTGACGAAAAAACCCGCGCCGCCGCCGCTCCCCCGGAACGAAGCCCGTCAACGACGCTGGCGTTGCGCCGTTCAGCGGGACATAAGCCCGCGTGCGCCTCGCCATCACCAGCGACATCCACATCGACCTGAACGGCGACGTCGTGCTGGAGGCGCTTTGCGCGCGGGTTCGGGCGGTCAAACCGGACGTCCTCATCGTTGCGGGCGACATCGCCACCGGAGCCCAGACCTACCTGGCTACGCTGCTGGCGCTCAAGGCCTGCGCGCCCGAGCTGCTCGTGGTCGCCGGGAACCACGACGTCTGGACGAGCCCGAAGGCGAAGGCAGCGGGTGTCGACAGTTGGACGTGGCTCGACAAGCTGCTGCCGGCCCTGTGCGTCGAGGCCGGGGCGCACCTCCTGGACGCGGGTCCCGTCGAGCTCGGCGGGATCGGCTTTGCCGGCTCACTCGGGTGGTTTGACCTGACGATGCGCGAGCACACGCTGGACGTTCCGTTCGAGAGCTACCGCACCGGCCGGTTCGGCGGCGTGATGTGGAACGACATGCGCTTCGCCCATTTTGACGACGGCGACGGCCGGGGCTTGATCAGCGAGGCGATCGCGGAGCGGCTGCGGGCGCGGCTCTCCGGGCACCTGCGTGAGCTGAAGGCGACGCGGGTCGTCGCCGTGACGCACATGCTGGCCTGGGATCGGCAGGTCGCACGCCGGGATCGGCCGGGCTGGAGCTTCGTGAACGCGTTCATGGGCTCGCTCAAGATGGGCGAGCTGCTGGAGGCCGACAAGCGCATCGAGCTGGCCGTCGCGGGGCACACGCACATCGCCAGCGACCACCGCATCGGGCGGATCCGGGCGCTCGTGACGCCGCTCGGGTACGCGCGGGAGTGGCGGGCGCCGGACGTGACGGGCGCGGTGGAGCGGGCGTTGGCGGTGGTGGATCTGTGAGGCCGGTCCTCGTCACCTGCGGCGCCACGCGCAATCCCGTCGACGCGATCCGGTACCTGTCCGCCGGGGCGACGGGGGCGACCGGGATCGGGCTCGCGCGGGCACTTGGCGCGAGGGTACACGTCCTCGGCAGTCAGGAAGCAGCGTTGCGAGCACCGGATCTCGCGGTCGAGGTCTACGGCAGCACCCGCGACCTGATGGCGCGCATGGAGCGCTGGTGTCGCGCGAACGCCGACGGCGTCGTGATCCACTCGGCGGCGGTCGGGGACTACGAGATCGTCGGCGCGACGACCGGCAAGATCGCCTCGGGCCAGGCCGAGATCGTGCTGAGGCTCACGCCGACGCCCAAGATCGTCGACCGGGTGAAGGACTGGGCGCCGGACGCCTTTCTCGTCAGCTTCAAGGCGGCGAAGCCGGGGGTGACGGGCGACGAGTTGGAGACGATCGCACAGGCGCAACTCAATCGGACCTGCTCCAACCTCGTCTTCGCCAACGCGCTCGACCACATCGGCGAGGACGTGCTGCTTGTCTCCGCAACGGAGACGCGACGGTTCGGGAGGCGCGAGGACGCCGTTGCTGCGCTGATCACGCTGGTGGCGACCGCTTGACCCTCCCCTTCCCCCACCTCCGCCGGTTCAGCGCCCGCTACGTCGCCCCGCTCTGGCGCTGGTACCTCGCGGGAACAGCAGCCGTGTTCCTGACGAATTGGATGGCCGTTCGCATCCCTGCGGAGCTGGCGACCGGCCTCGATGCCCTCCGCGCCGGTGCCGCCACTGCAGGCGTGGTCACCACCGCCGCCAGCCACATCTTCGCGCTTGGCGCCGCGATCATCGTCGTCCGCACGGTCAGCCGGCTCTGGTTCTTCACGCCGGCTCGGCTCGCCGAATTTGAACTACGCGAGGACCTCTTCGCGCGCCTTCTGAAGCTCCAACCGGACTTCTACGCGAAGTACCGCACCGGCGACCTCCTCTCCCGCGCGACGACCGACATCACCTTTGCCCGAGCCTTCGCCGGCTTCGCGACGCTGCAGGGCGCCAACATCATCGCCGCGCTCGTGACAGCGATCGGGCAGATGGCGGCGTTCTCGCCAAAACTGACGGTGATCGCCTCCATTCCCGTCATCCTCGGCTTCCTCGTGGTCCGAAAGGGGTCCGCGGCGCTCATGGGGATTCAGCGGGCAACGCAGCAGCAGCAGGGCCTCTACGCGGACCAGTTGCTCGGGGCGCTGCAGGGGATCTCCACGATCCAGGCCTTCAACGTGGAGGTTCCCTTCGGCGCCCGCCTCGGGGAGCGCGCGAGCGTCCTTCGGGACAACAACATCCGGCTGGCCCGCCTCAGGGCCCTGGTGTTTCCGCTCTTCACGGTCTCCGGCGGCATCGCCGTCTTCCTGTTGCTCGGCTTTGGCGGCCAGCTTGTCGTCAACGGGCAGATGACCGCGGGCCAGCTCGCAGCGTTCATCTCGCTCGTCACCTACCTCATCATCCCGCTGCGCCTCCTCGGGTTCCTGCTCCCCGTGTTTCAACGCGCGGAGGCCTCGCTCGAGCGCATCCACGCGATGTTCGACGCGCCGGTCACCCGCCCGGAGCTCGCGCTCACAGCGTCAGGCAGCGGATCGCCGGCCTCCGCAACCACCGCGTTGCCCCCGGCACTTTCCCTTCACAACCTGACGTTCAAGTACGGCGACGTAGCCGTCCTCAACGGGCTCACGCTCGACATCCCCGCCGGCACCTCGCTCGGCGTCTTCGGGCGTTCAGGCTCCGGAAAGACCACGCTGCTGCGGGTCCTCGCGCGCCTGGAAAACCCGCCGCCGGGGACGGTTTCGGTCGACGGCGTCGACGTGACCGCCGGGGACCTCGACCGGTGGCGAGAGCGCATGGTGCTCGTCCCGCAGACGGCGTGGCTTTTCTCCGAGACGATCGCCGAGAATGTGGCGATGGGCCTGTCGCCGGGCGTTCTGGAGGCCCCGGTTCGTGACGCCGCGCTGGAGCCCGACCTCGCTGCCCTGCCAGCCGGCCTGGAGACGGTGGTTGGTGAGCGTGGAATCGTGCTTTCCGGCGGACAACGCCAGCGCGTCGCCCTCGCCCGCGGCCTCGCCCACGCCAGAGCGCGCGGTGCCGGCACTCTCCTGCTCTTTGACGACGTGCTCTCCGCGGTCGACCATCACACCGAGCAGATCCTCATCCACACCCTGCTCGGGCGGTCGTCCGAGGCGAGCGAGACGCGGGCGACACCGACGTGCGTGATCGTCACACACCGGATGTCGGCGTTGCAGTTCTGCGATCAGGTGCTGGTGCTGGATGAGGGGCGCGCGGTCCAGCTTGGCCGGCACACAGACTTGTTGGCCATGAAAGGGATCTACCAGGACGCCTGGAACGCGCAGCAGGGGGACGGATGACGCGCGGTAGCCCGGCCGCCAAAACGGCAGCGAAGACCGGATCGCCGTGGGGCTCGTACTGGACGGGCCTGTGGCCGGACTTGCGACCGGACAAGCTCCGTTTCTTGCTCGCCATCGTGTGCGTGCCCATCATCAGCGCGATGGGCGCGGCGCAGCCGGCGTTGATGAAGCGGGTGCTGGACGACCACGTGGTCGCCGGGAAGGCGGAGGGATTGTGGGCTGCCGCCGGCCTCTATCTCGCTGCGGTGCTTGGCTCGTTCGTGATTGAGGGCGTGTACACCATCGCGCTCTCCGTCGCCGCCGAACGGACGATCTATCGGCTTCGGCAGCGGATCGTCACGCACACGCTCGGCCTCTCGCAGCGCTTCTTCGAGCGCCAGCCGACGGGACAGGTGCTCACGCGCGCGACCAGCGACGTCGACGCGCTCTCCGAAGCCCTCTCGCAAGGCAGCATCTCCATCCTCCTCGACATCAGCAACATGCTCGCCGTGCTGATCGCGATGTTCTACCTCGACGGGCACCTCACACTCGCGCTGCTGGCGCTCGCCCCCCCGCTCGTGGCGATGATCGAGTTCTTTCGCCGACGAATGCGGGTGCTCTTCGCCGAAGTCCGCGACGCCCTCGCTGCGCTCAACTCGTTCACGGCGGAGCGCCTCGCGGGCATCGAAGTGCTGCAGCTCTACCGACAGGAGGAGCGCACCCAGGCCCGATTCCGCTCGTTGGACGCTGCGCATCGCGATGCGAACGTGAAGAACAACTTCTATGACGCGGCGTTGTACGCGCTGATCGACGGCATCTCGTCGATGTGCGTGGCGTTGATGCTGTACTGGGGCGGGCGACAGCTCGGCGTTCCAGGCTCGGATGCGGTCACCGTCGGGCTCGTGGTGGCGTTCGTCGACTACATCGACCGCCTGTTTCGGCCACTCCGCGAGTTTTCGGGAAAAGTGACGTTCCTCCAGCGTGCAGGGGCTTCACTGGAGAAGATCTACTGGCTGCTTGGTGTGACGGAGCGGATCACGCCGGGGTCGGTCGTCTTGCCCGACCCGACGCCCGGCCGCCTGGTGCTCTCGGGCGTGCGCTTCGCCTACCGATCAGAACCGGGCGATGAGAGCGGAAAATACGACATCCTCAAGGGCATCGACCTCACCGTGGAGCCGGGCGAGGTGGTCGCGGTGGTCGGGCGGACGGGATCGGGGAAAAGCACGCTCGTACGCCTGCTCGCGCGCGTCCACGACGGTTACCGCGGAAGCATCACGGTCGACGGCGTGGAGCTACGCGACATCGCGCCGACGAGCGTGCGCAAGGCCATCGGCAGCGTCCGGCAGGAGGTGCAATTGTTCACGGACACCCTCCGTTTCAACCTGACGCTGGGCGAGGTCGTATCGGAACCCCGGCTCGCGGACGCGCTTCGACTGACCAACGCGGACATCATCGCCAACCGGACCCCGGAGGGCCTGGAGCAGCCGATACGCGAGCGCGGTTCGAACGTTTCGGCGGGCGAAGGGCAGATCCTGGCCCTGGCGCGGGCGATGGTGCGGGACCCCGCGATCGTCATCCTCGACGAGGCGACCGCGAGCGTCGATCCGCTCTCCGAGCGCCTGCTGCAGGAGGGCATCGAGCGGGTTTTTGCACGAAAGACCTGCCTTGTCATCGCCCACCGCCTCTCGACCATCACGCACGCCGACCGGATCCTCGTGCTCGACGCGGGCGAGGTGGTGGAGCTCGGGACACACGCGCAATTGCTGGCGAAGGGTGGGGCCTATGCCGCGCTTTACGCGGAGGGGTTCCAGGACGCGGCGGTGGCTGGAAGGGCGCCGCTGTGAGGCCACACGTCGGCTCCCTGGCGTGGTTGGATGCCGGCGGGGGAACGCTGACGTTGGGCGCCCTGTCAAGACCCGCCCTCAGCGGTTCTTGTCCATTACGATATCGCGATATCGTGATATGCTGATTTCATGAACCGGATGGAACGCCTCAAGGTCCTCGCGGAGCCGCTGCGGTTGCGGGTCGTGGCGCTCCTGAACGCGCAGGAGCTGTGCGCCGCGGAGCTTCAGGGCATCCTCGGCATGGCCCAGAGCACCTTCGCAGGGCACATGGCGCAGCTCAAACGGGTGGGTCTGGTCGGCGTTCGGCGCGTTGGCGGGCAGGTCGTGTACAGCGCGGCAACGCTCGATGATGCCGCGCTGGCCGCGCTGATCACCTCGGAGCCGCTTGACGAGGCAGACCGGTTCGCGCTCGATCGCGTCGTCGCATCGCGCACTGGAGACGCCGCGGAGACGTTGGACGCGGACTTCCTGCCGGGCCGCAACTGGGAGGGGCTGGCGCACCTGCTCCTCCGTCTGCTCCCGCCCCTGCGCATCGCCGATCTCGGTGTTGGAAGCGGAGAGTTGACCCGACTCCTGGCGTCCTCACACCCCGAGGCACGCATCATCGCGATCGACCTGGAGCCCGAGGTGCTGCGCGACCTCGGCAGCAATGTAGAGCCCCGCTGCGGCGATCTCGCCGAGCCGCCGCTCACGCCCGGCGAGGTCGATCTCGCGCTCTACTCGCAGTCCCTCCACTGCGTCGCCGACCCCCTCCTCGCCCTGAAAAACCTCCACGCAAAGCTCGCTCCCGGCGCCCGCGTGGCCGTGCTTGACCTCGCGCCCCACACCCACGCGTGGGTCCAGGGCAAGCTCGGCCACAAGCACCTCGGCTTCTCAGACCTCGGCGGACTGCTCGAACAAGCCGGCTTTCACCACGTCTCCTGCGACGTCGTCCACCGCGACCGTCGCTCCCCCGCCTTCACCACCCTCCTCGCCGTTGGTACCCGATGAACCCGCTCCCGAACGCCCCCCTCCTCGACAGTCCCGCCGGGTCCTCCCCGCTCCTCGACGCCCTCGTCGACCGCGTCCTCATCTTCGACGGCGGCATGGGGACCCAGATCCACAGCTTCAACCTCCCGCTCTCGGACTACAACGGACTCGAGAACTGCTCGGAGATCCTGTGCCTCACCCGGCCGGACGTCATCGAGGCCATCCACAGCCGCTACTTTGCCGTCGGCGCGGACGTTGTTGAGACCAACTCATTCGGCGGCGCGCCGTGGGTGCTCGGTGAGTTCGGGCTCGCTGCACAGTGCCACGAGATCAACCGGAAGGCGGCGGAGATCGCCAGGGAGGCGGCTCGTAAATACACCACCGAGGGGCGGCCCCGCTTCGTCGCCGGTTCGATAGGGCCCGGCACTCGCTTGCCAAGCCTGCTGCACATCCAGTGGGACGAGATGCACGCCGGCTACATGGAGCAGGTGCGCGGGCTCGTCGACGGCGGCGTGGACGTGCTGCTCGTCGAGACCTGTCAGGACCTGCTGCAGACCAAGTGCGCGGTGGCGGCCATCTTTGACGTGTTCACCGACCCTGCCTATGCAAGCCGTCGCGTGCCCGTGATGGCGCAGGTGACGATGGAGACGACCGGGACCATGCTCCTCGGCTCCGACATCGCGACGGCGCTGACGGTGCTGGAGGCCTACCCCATCGACGTGATCGGCCTGAACTGCGCCACCGGGCCGCAGGAGATGGCGGCACACATCGCGTACCTTGGACGGCACGCCCAGCGCCGGATCAGTGTGTTGCCAAACGCTGGGCTGCCCCAGCTTGTAGACGGTCAGACACACTACCCCCTCGGCCCGAAGGAGCTGGCCGAGTGGCACGAGCGCTTCGTGGAACACGACGGTGTCAGCTTTGTCGGGGGCTGTTGTGGAACGACGCCGGACCACATCCGGGCCGTCGCCGAGCGGATCCTTCGTCGCAGGCCGAAGGCGCGGACACCCGAATTCGTGCCCTCCCTCGCCAGTCTTTACGGCACAGTGCCGCTGCGGCAGCAAGCAGACATCTTCGCGGTCGGCGAGCGCACCAACGCCAACGGGAGCCGGGCGTTCAAGAGGATGCTCGACGCCGAGGACTGGGACGGCATGGTTGGCATGGGCAAAACCCAGATGAAATCGGGATCGCACGCGATCGACGTGTGCACCGCGTTCGTGGGTCGGCCGGAGATCCGGGACATGGACACACTGGTCTCGAAGATGGCCACGGCGGTGCACGGGCCGCTCGTCATCGACTCTACGGAGGTGCCGGTCCTGGAGGCGGCGCTCAAGCGCATCGGCGGAAAGCCGCTTGTCAACTCGATCAATCTCGAGGACGGCGAGGGGCGCCTCGACCGCGTCTGCGCGCTCTGTCGCGAGTTCGGCGCGGGTGTCATCGCGCTCACGATCGACGAGGAGGGAATGGCCAAGTCGCCCGAGCGGAAGCTGGCCGTTGCGGAGCGTCTGTACGATCTCGCAGTCAACCGCCACGGCATCGCGCCCGACGACATCCTCTTCGACCCGCTGACCTTCACCATCGCCACGGGCAACGAGGACGACCGCAAGCTTGGGTTGTGGACACTCGAGGGCATCCGACTCATCGCGGACCGCTTCCCCCGCTGTGGCATCGTGCTTGGCTTGTCCAACATCAGCTTCGGCCTCAACCCGCCCGCACGTCACGCGCTCAACTCCGTGTACCTGCACCACGCGCGGGAAGCCGGCTTGACCGCCGCGATCGTCCATGCCGACAAGATCATCCCCCTCTACAAGCTGCCCGAAGAACAGCGGATCGTGTGTGAGGACCTCATCTTCGACCGTCGCCGACCCGCGTCTGTCGCCGCCGACGGCACCCCGGTCCCCGCCTACGATCCGCTCCAGAGCCTGCTCGCCTTGTTTGCGGACGCCAAGTCTGCCGTCGCGGTCAAGAAGATCGCCGCGAGTGTCGAGGAGCGGCTCAAAGACCGCATCGTCGATGGGGACCGCATCGGGCTTGAGGTCGATCTGCAGGAAGCGCTGTTGACACACGCGCCGCTCGCGATCATCAACGAGATCCTGCTCGGCGGGATGAAGGTCGTCGGCGACTTGTTCGGCTCCGGACAGATGCAATTGCCGTTCGTGCTGCAGTCGGCGGAGACGATGAAGGCGGCCGTAGCTTGGTTGGAGCCCCACATGGACAAAGCCAGCGGCCCTGCAAAAGGCACGATGGTCCTGGCGACCGTGCGCGGCGACGTGCACGACATCGGCAAGAACCTCGTCGACATCATCCTCACCAACAACGGCTACCGTGTGGTGAACATCGGCATCAAGCAGCCGATCGACCAGATCCTCAAGGCGGCGAAGGAGCACAATGCCGACGCCATCGGCATGAGCGGGCTGCTGGTCAAGAGCACGGTCATCATGAAGGAGAACATGGAGGAGATGCGCTCTCAGGGTTGGACGACGCCGATTGTGTTGGGTGGCGCCGCGCTTACCCGAGCGTACGTCGAGCAGGACTGCTCACGAACCTACGGACGCAAGGTTGCCTATGCAAAGGACGCCTTCGCTGGTCTGCGCTTCATGGAGGGCCTGCCGACCTACAACGACGCGCTGGACGCGATCGTCGACGACGCCTCACCTGAGACGAAGAAGATCACTGCGCGCAACGAGCGGCCCGTTCCTTATGACAGTCGGGACGCGGAGCCAATCCGCCCAGCGAAGGTGCCCGAGCCGCCCTTCTGGGGCGCGCGCAAGGTGGAGGTGCCGCTGCGGGCGTTGTTGCCGTGGATCAATGAGGACGTGCTCTACAAATTCCAGTGGGGCTTCCTGCGGAAGAACCTGTCGGACCAGGAGCACGCGGAGCAGCTCCGCACGGTCGTCAAGCCGATCCTCGTTGAGCTGGCCGACCGCTGCGCGCGCGAGGAGATCCTTCATCCGAGCGCTGTTTACGGCTACTTCAAGTGTCATCGCGACGGAGACGGGCTGACACTCGAAGACGGCACCAGGCTCGGCTTTCCGCGACAGTCTGCAAAGCTCGCCGACGGCAGCTTGAAGGCCGGACTCTGCCTCGCAGACTACTTCCGGACTGCGGAACAGGGCGGCGACGTGGTCGCGCTGCAGTGTGTCACCGTCGGACAGCACGCAAGCGACGTCGCCCGCACGTGGTTCGATCAGAACAAGTACACGGACTACCTGTACTTGCACGGGCTTGGTGTGGAGGTGACCGAGGCGCTCGCCGAGTTCGTCCACAAGCAGATCCGCGCCGAGCTTGGCATCGCCGGTGAGGACGCGCGGGACATCCCCCAGCTCTTCCACAAGAAGTACCAGGGGTGTCGCTACGCCTACGGCTACCCGGCCTGCCCGGAGATGTCCGACCAACGCCATCTTCTCCGCCTCCTCGGCGCCGACCGCATCGGTGTCAGCATGGCCGACGAAGACCAGCTCCACCCCGAGCAGTCGACCGCCGCCATCGTCGTCCACCACCCCCAGGCCCGCTACTTCCGCGTCTAACGGCCGATGTATCAAAACCGACGACGTCACTTTTCACACCTATCAAAAGCGACGACGTCAGTTTTGATATGCGCGGCGCGTGGGAGGGCGATAGGCGGGTAAACGGAGTTCGAATGCACTACTTCCATGCCGTTGCAACCGCGAATCAGGATCGACCCGTGTTCCAGCAGCCGGAGGTCGTCAGCGACCTTTTCCGGGGCTTTCAGGCGGTGACCGAAAAGGGCGTCGCCGTGGCCGCCTACGCCGTCCAGTCGGCTCACCTCCACGTGCTCATCGCGGTGGACGACCCTGCGGTAATTGGTGAGATGATGAAGCGAATCCTCGGCCCCATGGCGCAGGGGCTCAACCGCCGCATGCAGCAGTCGGGCGGTGTGTTCCAACGCGGGTTCTGGCGCGCGCCGGTCGCGAGCGACGCCTACCTCTGGCAACTGCCCCTGTACATCCATGCGAACGTCAATCCGCGCGCCCAGGACGCGGCCGGCCTCTCGGTCGGCCTCCGTTCCAGTCACGCCGCCTACGTATCTGGCGACCGGGAGGCATGGCTGAACCCCGGCCTCGCCCTCGAACAGTACGGGGGAAACTACGTGGATGCGATGAACGAGCTTCTGGAAGCGCGCGCAAAGCGGCGCAGCACGCGCCCCGCTGACGCGCTCGACACGGAGTCGCCGGAAGAGCAGGTCCTCCTGGCGGTCGCGCGGGCGACCCACACGCACCCGTCTACGATCAGCGCGATCGAGCGGGGCGGAAAGCGCGACCGGATGCTGCTGGCGTGGGCGCTCGCGAGGGAGCTCGGCACCGCGAAGGCCAGTCGGTGGCTTCACGTGAGCTGGGCGACGGCTGATCGCTGGGCCAAGGAAGCCGGCGCCAACGTCGACCTTCAACCCGCGCGGCGAGCACTGGGCGAGAGTTGAAAAGCGACGTCGTCGCTTTTGCTACATATCAAAAGCGACGTCGTCGGTTTTGATAGGTGGCGGGGCGACGGCGGGGGAGGAGAAGGCCGAAGATGCCGAAGAAGGTGGCGTTGGAGCCAGCGCATCCGCCGGCTGAGGGCAGCGGGTCGTTCCTGGCCGTCGCGTCGCCGGTCAGGACGGCCGTGGCCGGGGGCGTCTCGTCCCAGCTCGGCGCGTCGCTCATGCCAACCGCCCCGAGCCAGGCGCCGTTCGTCCACAGGAGCGCGGCATCATCCCCTTCGGACCAGACGAATTGCAGCTCGGTCGGCGAGCCGGAGACCGGCGTCAGGGCGTGCATCGCTCGGACCGGACCGCCGACGCCCCACGCCTCGGCACCACGCCCAAAGCCCGCCCCGTCCAACGTCAGCGTGCCGTCGACGAGCGTGACGCCATCGAGGTGAACGTGGTCGTCGACCTCGCCGATCAGCAGCGAACGGGGGGCGACGCCGTCGACGGTTGCGACGTCCCAGAGACCGGGTGCCAGGGCCGTAGCATCGAGCCCAACCGTAGGATCGAGCGTGAGATTCTCCTCGCCCGGCTGCGAGAGGCCAACCCAGCCGTCGGGCACGCGGACCACTCCGTCGCCGCGGCTGATGACGCGCGGGCTCACCGAAGTTCCGTCCCAGACCAGCGCGTCCCCGAACGCGGCATCGACAAAACCGGCGCTCGACCACGTCTCTGGCGCTGCGTCCGTCCAGCGGGCGACGAGACCGCTGGGGCTGGCCGCGGGTTCCTCCGTCCCCAGCGTGACCGGCACCGCCTCCCCGGTCTGGTCGGAGACGGCGACCGCCGTGACGTCCGGGGCCCGAGCCAGCCACTGGAGGATCGCGTCCGCGTGCCAGTCGAGGACGGTCTGGACGTCGACGGGCGCTTTGTCGTCGTCGAGCTCGACCGTCAGCTCGGGGATGCCCCAGCGCCCGTAGGCCCAATCGGTGAGGTCCCCGTGCGTGACGTACCAATCCGCCCCGTCGGTCGCCCAGAAGTCGGGCGCGGTCGTCAGGGCGAGGTAGTCGGCGCTGACCGTCTCGAAGAGCGGCTCGTCGGGTGATCGGGGGCTGGTTGTGTCGTTCCAGGGCCACGAAATGTTGCTCGCGCCGCTGTGCAGGGTCAGGCCCCCGAGCCAACACCGGGCGCGGGTGAGGGATCGCATCGCGCGCGTCTCAGGCTCGGAGAACGCCGAGACACCGGGATTCGTGGCCTCGCCCCAATCGTATCCGTAGTTCCGGTTGAGGTCGACGCCTATTGCGTTCTCGCGCGTGCGGGCGTCAAGTCCGTCCGGATTGACGTCCGGCACGATCCAGATCTCGGCGTCGGACGGGATCAAGCTCGGGTCGCCGACCAGCCGCTGCGCGACGTCCAGCGCGACGAGGGCGCTGATCGGCTCGTTCCCGTGGTGCGTTGCGACGATGCGAAGAGCGTACGACGGATGCGGCGAAGCGGCGATCCGCAGCGCGGTGATGGGCTTGCCCGCCAGGCTGAGCCCAAGGTCGACCCGGCTCGCGTACGGGCCCTCCAGCGTGTCCATGTCGGCCTCGACCTCCTCGGCCGTCACCCATCCCTCGTCGGAGTCGAACAACGCCGGATTCTCGTCCTCGTTCGGCCAGAATGCGGGGTCGTCGGGACGGTCCATCGGTCGTCCCTAACCCCTACCCACGCGGGTAGATGAGCGCGCCCGCTCGACGCTGCTCCCATGCCAGCCGTTGCGGCATCCAGGAGCTCATCAGCGTGCGCGGCGCGATGCGCGACATCAGCCCGACCCGGGCCTCGGTGGAGCCGCAGAGCAGGTCGATGGCGATGGGGTTGTCGACGAATTCATAGGTTTCCGTTCGCCATTTGAAGTGCTGTGGCGCCACCCGCATGGCGGCTTCCAGGACCACCAGGCCAAGCAGGAACGCCTCCAGGGCGTCCGGGTTGGTGACCACGATTTCGACGCCGTTGCACACCTGCCCCGCGAACTTCTGGAACCGCGGCTCGAAGGTCGCGGCGCGGAATGTGACACCTTCAAGGCCCGCATCGAGCGCGCCATCGCGACAGAGGCGCGTCATCCGGCCCGCGTCGATGAACGGCGCGCCGACGAGGTGGAACGGCCGGGTCGTCCCCCTGCCCTCGGAGAGATTCGTGCCTTCGATCAGGCACATCCCAGGGTAGATGAGCGCCGTCTCCAGCATCGGCATGTTCGGCGACGGGAAGACCCAGGGCAGGCCCGTCGCGTCGAAACGGGCGCGGGCGTCCCAGCCCTCGCAGGGGATGACCTCGAGGTTCGCGGCGATCCCGCATTCATCCCGGAAGAACCTCGCAAGCTCTCCCATCGTCATCCCGTGTCGCACCGCGAGCGGATAGGCGCTGACGAAGCTCTCAAACCCAGGTTGGACGATGTTTCCCTCGATGGTCACCCCGTCGATGGGGTTCGGGCGATCGAGGACAACGATGCGGGTGCCGGTCGTGGCGGCGACCTCCATCATGTACCCGAGCGTGGCCTGGTAGGTGTAATACCGGCTTCCAATGTCCTGGATGTCGAACAGCAGCACGTCAAGGTCCGCCAACTGCTCAGGCCGGGGGCGCAACGAAGCGGCCGTCTTGCCGTAGAGCGAGACGATCTCGGGCGCAGGCCCGCCAGTGCCGACGAGGTGGTGCTCGTCGTCGACGTGGATCATGTCCTGGGCCGTCGCGTGCAGGCCGTGCTCGGGCGTGAAGATGCGCCGCAGCCGCACGCCCTTTGCCGGGAGCAGGTCCACAAGATGGTCGCAGTCGGCGTCGACGGCGGTGTGGTTCACCGCGACGCCAACGCGCTCCCCGGCGAGGACCTTCAGGCGGGGAGCGTCTGCGAGGAGGACAGCGAGGCCAGTGCGCATTGTCGGGTTCTAACCAGAACCCAACGTGCGCCCTACAACACCGTGCAGGTCTCTTCGAAGGTCAGCCGCGGCGAGCGCGGGTAGACCTTGGACGCGTCGCCATGCCCCACGTTGCAGATGAAGTTGGCCTCGATCCGGCCATCCGGGAAGAACTCCTTGTTCACGCCCGCGGCATCGAAGCCAGACATCGGGCCGACGTCGAAGCCCAGCGCGCGGGCCGCCATCATGAAGTAGGCGCCTTGCAGCGAGCCATTCCGAAGCGCCGTCTCCCGCGCAAAGCCGGGGTTGCCCGAGAACCAGCCCGAGGCGTCCATGAACGGGAACAGCCGGGGGAGATGTTCAAAAAAGCGCAGGTCAAAGCCGATGATCGCGGTGACGGGAGCGGCTTCGGTCTTGGCACGGTTGCCCTCCATGAGGTGGGGAACCAGGCGAGCCTTCGCCTCGGCCGTGCGTACAAAGACGAACCGCGCAGGCAGGCAGTTGAGCGACGTGGGGCCCATCTTGGCGAGCTCGTAGATCGCGTGGACGTCGGCGTCCGTGACCGGCTGGTCGTTCCAGCCGTTCTGGGTGCGGGCTTCGGTGAAGAGCTGTGCGAGGGCGTCGGAAGAGAGCGCGGGCATCGAGACTCCGGGTTGAGGGGTGGACCATTTATTCGCACGAACGCTGTTCGTCATCACTTCTTTTTAGGAAGCTGGCGTCACCGAGTGTTTTTCTTCCGCGGGCGGGCCCGCCGCGCTCGGTGCCGCTCGCTAAGGGGCCGTCGTGCTGACCCCCGAAGAGCTTCGCCAGATCCGACGCCTGCATGTGCAGGCCGGGCGGCGCGTGGACTCCCTGCTCCAGGGCGAGTACCGGTCGGCCTTCAAGGGCTCGGGCATGGAGTTTGATGAGGTCCGACCGTACGTTCCGGGGGACGAAGTACGGCGGATCGACTGGAATGTCACGGCGAGGACCGGGGAGCCGTTCGTGAAGACGTTCAAGGAGGAGCGGGAGTTGACGTTGCTCCTGCTGATGGACGTCTCCGGGTCGGTGCGCTTCGGTGGCGGCGGCCGCGATGGAAGGACGGACAAACGGCTGCAATTGGCCCGGGCGGCGGGCGGGCTCGCGTTCTCCGCGCTGCGGAGCGGCGATCGCGTTGGCCTGCTGACGTTCACGGACAAGGTCGAAAAGTACCTTCCCCCCCGCAAGTCTCGCGGCCACGGCTGGCAGGTGATCCAGGCCGCGTTCGCCTCCTCGACCCTCGGGAAGACGAACCTCGCGACCGCGCTCGCGTTAACGCGGCAGGTGCTCAAACGCCGAAGCGTGGTCGTCATCCTGTCCGACTTCCAGGCCCCGAACTTCGAGCCCGACCTCGCCGCGCTCGCGCGCAAGCACACCACCCACGCCCTGCTCGTCCACGACCCGCTGGAGAACAAGTTGCCCGACCTCGGGCTCTTTGCGCTCTCGGACGCCGAGGGCGGAGGCGTGCGCACCATCGGCGGCGGTGCGCTGGACCTCGCCGGCCCGGTCGACCGCCGGCTCAAGGACCTGCGACGACTCGGGGTCCGCGCCAGCCCCCTGTCCACGGCCGAGGATGCTTTTCTTCGTCTCCAACGCCACTTTGCGGCCCGAGGCGCCGGCAGCGCGACGGGCGACGGGGGTCGCGGTTGATCCGCTGGCTCGCCTTCGGGCTCCTCCTGAGCAGCCTCCCGGCGTGCCGGACCACGCCCCCGCCCGTGGCCCCCGCCGCGCCCGTGTGGGTGGAGGCGCGCAAGGTGGACGACGGCAAGGCCGTCCACGTCCACGCGCCTGCGGGTACCGTGATGCCGCCGGTAGACGGGCTGACGATCACGCAGAGCAGCATCGGCGACGATGGCACCGCCGTCTGGGACGTGACCGGGAAGAAGGGAAGCTACATCCTCAACGTCCCGGGACCCGACCAGAAGCCCGTGCCGGTCTACGTGGACATCGGGGTCGACGGGCCGACGGGCGGGGCGATGGCGGACCTCGCATCGCCCGCCCCGAAGTCGCCTCCGGTGTGGCCCTACGTCCTCGCCAGCGTCCTCGGGCTTGCCACCGTCGTCGCCGCGGCGATCGCCGCCTGGAAGAAGTGGCGGCCGATCCCACCCGCACCGCCGCCGGAGCCTGCCGACGTCACCGCGCTCCGGGAGTGGAACCGCCTGCGAGCGCGCGACGACCTCGCGCCCGCGGAGCTTGCCCTTGAACTATCGGCTGTATACCGTCGCTATCTCGACGCAACTCGCGTCTGGCCCGCCACCTCGCGCACCACCCGCGAGATCCTCGACCACCTGAGCGCGGAGCTCACCGTCTCCGAGTTGGACTGCGCCCGCCGCCTGCTATCGGCGATGGACCTGGTGAAGTTCGCGGACCGCGAGGCCCAGGCGTCGATGTTCGAGCAGCTTGACGCCGACTTCCGTCGCCTGGTCACGCCCGCCCGTGCGTACGACCCGGGCGCGGAGCTTGGCCGAAAGGCCGATCGGCGGCCGGGTGTTTGAATTCGCTGCTCGCCTGTGGCTCCTGGCGCTCCCGCTCGCGCTGATGCCCGTGGTCGCGTGGTTTCGCCCCCATGCCCTGCGCTTTCCAGGCGTCGTGCAGGCCGCCCGCACCGCGCCCACTGCCATCGCGCAGCTTCGCACCCTCGCCAGCGTGCTCCCGGCGTTGCTCGACGGCGTCGCCATCGGCCTCACCGTCGTCGCCCTCGCCCGCCCCCAGCACATCGAACACGAGACCATAAGGGATTCCGATGGGCTCGACATCCTGCTCGCGATCGACACCTCCGGGTCCATGAAATCCCCCGACATGGGGCGCGGTCTCTCTCCGGTCACCCGGTTGGACGCCGCGAAAGAGGTCATGGGCCGATTTGTCGAGGCGCGACCGGACGATCGCGTGGGCCTGCTCGTCTTCGGTCAGGAAGCGTTCGTGCAGGTCCCGCCAACGTTGGATTCCTCGACGCTTGTCGACTTCATCAGCGAGCTGGACATCGGGATGGCGGGGCCGAACGCGACCGCTGTCGGCGACGCGATCGCGGTCGGCGTGAAGCGGCTGAAGGACCTGAAGGCACCGTCCAAGCTGCTGATCCTGGTGACGGACGGCAAGTCCAACTCCGGGACGGTGCAGCCCATCGACGCGGCCAGGGCGGCGAAGGCGCTCGGCGTGAAGATCTACACCATCGGCGTCGGCACCTCGCGGATCGACGATCAGGAGCTGCAAGCGGTCGCCGAAACGACAGGTGGCAGCTACTATTCAGCGCCGACCGAAAGCCAGCTCGCCAAGGTCTACAGCGACATCGACAAGAACGAAAAGACGACCGCGAAGGTCCACGAGTACGTCCATCGCGACGAGCTGTACGCGGATTGGCTCTGGCCAGCGCTGGGCACGTTCTGCCTCGCGTTTGGCCTCTCGAGCAGCCTGCTTCGGCGGTTGCCATGACCTGGGCGCACGCCGAATGGCTCTGGACGCTGCTGGTGGCGCCGGTCCTCGCGGTCCTTGCGCTTTGGGCGTGGCGTCGCCGGGCCTCGGCGCTCTCGGCGGTCGCAAGCCCGACGATGCTCGACGCCTTGATGTCACCGGCGGTCGGCTTCTCGAGGGCGATGCAGGCGATCCTGGCACCCGTGGTCGCCCTGGGCATCGCGATCGCGCTTGCCGGCCCGCGGCTCGGGTTCGACTGGGAGCAGACGAAGATGGAGGGCGTGAGCATCGTCGCCGTCCTCGACGTGAGCCGCTCGATGGACGCGCAGGACGTGAGCCCCTCGCGCCTCGTCGTCGCACAGCGGGAATTGCAGGACTTCTCGGCACTCTTGCGGGGCGACGGCATCGGACTCGTGGTGTTCGCTCAGGGCGCCTGGACGCGCATCCCGCTGACGACCGACTACGCGACGTGGCGCTGGGCGCTAGCCGATACGGCGACCGACACCATCCGCGCGCAGGGCACGTCGCTCTCGGGTGCGCTGGACGCGGCGCTCAAGCTGCTTGAGAAGGCTGACGGAAACGGGAAGGCGATCCTGCTTGTTTCCGACGGCGAGGACCACGACGACGACGCTACGCTAAGCGCCGCCCTCGGCCGCGTGACCGCTGCGCACGCCCACGTCTACGCGCTCGGCGTCGGCACCACCGCCGGGGCGCCGATCCCGGTCGAAGGCGGTGGATTCAAGAAGGACGACGCCGGAAGTGTGGTCGTCTCCAAGCTCGACGAGGCCCGCCTCACCCGCATCGCGCAGGCGACCGGCGGCGCCTACGTGAAGTCGGTGCCGGGCGACGGCGACGTGCGCGGGATCTACGAGACCGAGATCCGTGGCAAGCTGACGGCGTCGGAGCGGGGCGTGCGTCGCGACAAGCTCTGGCACGAACAGTACGCGTGGCCGCTGGGTTTCGCGCTGGTGGGAATGGTGATCAGCGCGGCGCTGGGGATCCGACGGCGGGGGTGACCCTTCCCGTCCTCCGCGCCGCGAAGCCAGCAAGCGAACCGGAACGTGCCCACCCCAGGTCACGCCATTCTCAGGTCCCCGCACCCGGCCGGGGTTTTGGAGGGCGGCACGGCGTACTCGCCGTAACGACCGAACAAAACCCACTTTATTCGGGTACTCCCGAATAAAGTTAGGCCGGCCCGCGGCGCCCCGCGCCGCGAAGCCAGCAAGCGAACCGGAACGGGCCGAATTCCCATAAAACCCGATCGGGTTTCATCCTAGCGCGACATACACCCGGTGAACGTCGTCATTCTCGTCGATCGCGTTGACCCAGGCCTCGATCTCCTTGCGCTGGTCGTCGTCCACGGTCACGGGGTTCTTCGCAACCCACGCCATCTCAGCTGAGCTGATGAGCCAGCCCGCGGCTTCGAGCGCCTTGCGGACGGTGTCCAGATCGGTCGTCTCGCAGATGAACTCAGCACCCGCCTCGGGGTTCTCCGCGTCGATCTTCACGTCCTGCGCACCGGCCTCGATCGCGGCCTCCTCACCGTCCGCACGCTCCGGGTGGCTCGCCTCGATGACGCCGACGCGGTCGAACATCCACTGGACGCTGCCGATCTGGCCCTTCCGGAAGAGCACGCGAATATCAGCCGCAGTCCGGTTCTTGTTGTCGGTCAGGCACTCGACGATGATCGGCACCTGGTGCGGCGTGAAGCCCTCGAAGAACAGGGTTTCGTACTGCACGTTTCCGTCGAGCAGTCCGGCTCCGCGCTTGATCGCACGATCGATGGTCTCCCGCGTCATCGACTGCTTTCGAGCGGCCTCAAGCGCTGCCCGCAGGCGCGGGTTGTTGACGGGATTCGGGTCACCCCCGCGCGCGGCGACGGTGATCTCCTTCGACAACCGGGTGAACAAGGCACCTTTCGCGGCACCGGCAGCAACGCGGCCGGCGTGTTTCCATTGGGCTCCCATCACGACTCCTGACCGGGCGGGTAACCCGGCTATGCTGCTTCGCACGTGGTCTCGTCCCGCTTCCTCCGCCCCCTGCTCATCGCGTCCGTGGCCTCCGGGTTGCCGGCTTGCTCGCTGCGCGCCCGCACGCTGGACCTCGACGGCGATGGGTACACGGCTTCCGACTGCGACGACACCCGTGCCAGCGTCCACCCAGGCGCGGACGAGGTCTGCGACGGCGCAGACAACGACTGCAACGGGCTGGTCGACGAGGGCGGAGCATGCGCGAGCATGACGACGGACAGCGCCCGGGTCCAGATCACCGCCGAGGGTTCGCTCGGGCCGACGCTCACCGTCGGACAGCTCGATGGCGACGGGTTCGGCGACGTGTTGGTCGAGGCCACGCTCGGGAGCAGCCCGGGGGTGTGCCTGGTGCCCGGGGCGCGACTGGTCGACAGCGTGGCCGGCGGGCTCGGGAGCACCGCGGCGATGGCGGACGCGGGCACGTGCTGGGCGGCAGACCAGCGGATCCTCGGGCTGGCGGTGACGTCGGCCGCGCCGTTCGGGGTCACCTCGAGCGACGTGGCGTGGGTGCTGTCGGTCGGCGATGGGCTCTGCGCCGTGAACCCGTTCGGCACCGGCGACACGGTCGCGGGCGAGGCGTTCGGCTGCACCAGTCTGAGCGCGTGGACCTCGCTGCCGGACGCGCCCACCGGCGGGGTGCAGTCGTTCGGGACGGCCGACGCCTCAACGGCCGCGTTGATGGCGAGGACCGCGACCGGCCTTGGCATCGCCCGACCAACGGGGCCCGCGAACGACCCCGGCACGTTCTGGGCGCTCGCGACGACAACGCCCCTCGTGGGGGCGATCGGAGGCGATGACGTAGACGGGGACGGCATCGCCGACATCGTCGCCGCGGACAGCACCGACGTGTGGGTCGTGTCCTCCGACCTCGGCATCACAGCGCCGCTGCTCCTCGCCGCCAGCCAGCACCTGCCGATGGCCGCCGGTGAAACTGGTGTATTCCTTCCCGGCGACATCGACGGCGACGGGGTCAAGGACTGGGCCGTCAACGACCCGAACCGGCTCGCCATCTTCGCCAACGGCCAGCAGATCGCGACCCTCGGTCCTGTCCAGACGGCGACCTCGGCGGGCGATTTCAACGGGGACGGCCGCGACGATCTGGCCGTTCGCTACACTTTTGCATCCGTCGCCGGCATCCTCCTCGGCCCGATGAACGGCGCCGTCGACGACATCCGGATCTCGTCGGGCCTGTCGACCTTTGCCGAGGGCCTCGGCGCCATCGACGTCGACCGCGACGGCCTCACCGATCTCTGGCTAATCGACCCGGGTAGCGGCTCGGGCCGCGACACGGGCGGCGACAGCGGCGGTGGCTCCAGCAACGGCATCCTGTACCTGCTCGACGGCTTCCCGATCACCGCGGTGGGCGGCCGGTCGGACACTGGCGTGCTCTCCAACTGATCGCGGCCATCGGTTAGTCACCCACGTCGCTGCGGGTGGCCGCGCCGGATCCCCCGGCTGGGCCTGAGATGAGACCGCGGAACCTGATCCGGCTGAACCCGGCGGAGGAAAGCGCACATGGCAACTGGTAATTCCAAGGTCACAGTCCAGGGTCGGTCCGAGCGGGTGCTCAAGGGCGATCTGGGCGTCCCCGTCCGCGACGTCACCCTCACCAACGGCGAGCGGATCGAGCTCTACGAGACCGCTGGGCCGCAGGGGCACGACGTTCGCGTTGGCCTGCCCCCGTTGAGGCGGCAGTGGGTGCAGGAGCGCGGGCTCGACCCGGTGTGCAACACGCAGCTCGCCTACGCCCGCCACGGCATCATCACCCGGGAGATGCAGTTCGTGGCCATTCGCGAGCAGGTCACGCCCGAATTCGTTCGCGCGGAGATCGCCAGCGGCCGCGCCATCCTGCCGAACAACATAAACCACCCCGAGAGCGAGCCGATGGTGATCGGCCGGAACTTCCTCGTGAAGGTGAACGCGAACATCGGGAATAGCGCCGTTTCGAGCTCGATCGACGAGGAGGTCGAGAAGCTGACCTGGTCGGTGAAGTGGGGCGCGGACACGGTCATGGACCTCTCGACGGGGGCGAACATCCACCTCACGCGCGAGTCCATCATCCGGAACTCGCCCGTCCCCATCGGCACGGTGCCGATCTACCAGGCGCTGGAGAAGGTCAAGGGCCGTCCGGAACGGCTCGATCTTTCGGTGTTTCTGGAGACGTTGCAGGAGCAGGCAGAGCAGGGCGTGGACTACTTCACGATCCACGCGGGCGTGCGCCTCCGCTACATCCCGATGACGGCGCGGCGCGTGACCGGCATAGTCTCCCGCGGCGGCAGCATCATGGCGAAATGGTGCCTGCACCATCACAAGGAGAACTTCCTCTACGAAAACTTCGACGCGATCTCAGCGCTCATGGCGAAGTACGACGTGGCCTACTCGCTCGGCGACGGTCTGCGCCCCGGTTGCATCGCAGACGCGAACGACGAGGCGCAATTCGCGGAGCTCGCCACGCTCGGCGAACTGACGAAGGTGGCCTGGGAGCGCGACGTGCAGGTGATGATCGAGGGGCCCGGCCACGTGCCGATCCACAAGATCAAGGAGAACATGGACGAGCAGCTCCGCCTCTGTCATGGCGCGCCGTTCTACACGCTCGGGCCTTTGACCACGGACATCGCGCCCGGCTACGACCACATCACCAGCGCCATCGGCGCCGCGATCATCGGCAGCCACGGCACGGCGATGCTCTGCTACGTCACGCCAAAAGAGCACCTCGGCCTCCCCGACAAGGAGGACGTGAAACAGGGGATGATCGCCTACAAGATCGCCGCACATGCTGCGGACCTCGCCAAGGGGCACGTTGGCGCGCAGCTTCGCGACGACGCCCTCTCCAAGGCGCGCTTCGAGTTCCGGTGGGAGGACCAGTTCAATCTCGCGATGGACCCTGAGATCGCCCGGCAATACCACGACGCCACGCTCCCCGCGGACGGTGCGAAGACCGCGCATTTCTGCTCGATGTGCGGGCCGAAATTCTGCTCCATGGAGATCACGCAGCAGATACGGGCGTCCATCAGCGATGCGCCCGAACCGCGTGATGCGGATCGGGCTCTCGACGCGTCAAGAGAGGGGATGGCGGAGAAGTCGAGGGAGTTCGCGGAGGGGGGCGGGGAGATCTACGTGGACGGGGCGAAGTAGGGCCGGAGCTACCGTTGGCCCGAGGGGCCACCCGCCCGCGTCCTTGATACCCGCCGCTCTGCATGAGCGCCCGGCCACCCCGATTCCCCCGCCTTCGGCTCGCGCTCACGGCCACGGCGATGCTCGCGATCGTCGTGCTCGTCCTCCTCGCCATCCCCGCCGGCATGACCGCCAGCCAATGGGCAGACGAGGGCATCGCCCTGGCCGATGCCCACGCCAGCTACAGCGTCAGCCACCCGGGCTGGAGCTTTCCCGCCCTCCTCCAAACCGCACCCGTCACCCTCGCCCACCCCGGCCCCGAGCTCATCGGCGAGGCTGTCGCCCGAGGCTACGCCGAGGATTGCAAGGACACCGGCCCGGGTGAGTATTGCCGGCATACGAACAAGGTCGTTCCGCGGTCGGGGGACACGCTGGAGCCCATCGCGATCGGCTACGTCATCGGCCCCGACGCCGAATTCCGGATCCACCTCCCGCTCGCGCAGGCCCCGAAGGTGCTGACCGACGCGATCATCGCCGCGGAGGACCGGGATTTTCGGACGCACTCGGGCGTGAACTGGTCCGCCATCGTGCGCGCGCTCGCGGTGAACGCGCAGGCTGGCGGGTACGCACAGGGCGCCAGCACGCTCACGATGCAGGTTGTTCGCAACCTTTCGCAGCAGAAGGAGAAGACGGCCGTCCGCAAGATCCGCGAGATGGTCCTCGCGGTAGCCATCGACCGGCACCTCGGGAAGGACGGCGTCCTGCAGATGTACCTGGACGCGCCGTACCTTGGCCAGTGGGGCAAGATCTCCATCTGCGGCTTTGAAGCGGCGGCCGAACACTACTATCGGAAACATGCCTCCGAGCTCACCTTGGGTGAGGCCGCCACCCTCGCAGGCATCCTGCCGGCGCCCGGCAAATTCGCCCCGGACATCCACCCGAAAGAGGCGAAGGAGCGGCGCGACCACGTGCTCAAGAGCATGGCCGAAGTCTACGGCTACGACGTGAAGGCGGCGTTGGATGAGCCGATCGTGACAGTCGAGCCCGCCGATCTGCCGAGCCGCTTTCCCTCCTACTACTCGGCCGCCCGGGCGTGGCTGGAGCAGAACGTGGACCCGGTCACGCTGTACGGCAGCGGGTTGGTCGTCACCGTTGGCCTCGACGTCCATGCACAGACCGAGGCCGAGAGCATGTTCCCGGCGAAGATGAAGTATTTTGAGACGATCGTCGGCCGTGGCAGCCCGAAGGGGCACCTGGAGTCCGCCGGCATCCTGCTCGACGTGCAGACTGGCCTGATCCGCGCGGTGTACGGGGGCAGCGACGCGGGGTCGACGACGTTCAACCGCGCAACGCAGGCGATGCGTCAGCCCGGATCGAGCTTCAAGCCGCTCGTCTACGCCATGGCGTTTGAGGAGAAGAACCCGGACGGAACCCCGCGCTTCACCGCGGCGACCTCCGAACCGAACAGCGAGCGGGTGTTCAAGACGCCAAAGGGCGACTGGAGCCCGCACAACGTCGGCGGTGAGTACACACCGTTTGCGTGCCTGGCGCAGGGCCTCGCGTGGAGCCAGAACATCGCCACGGCCTCGCTGCTGGAAGAGATGGGCGGCACGGCCGAGGCGCCGAAGAAGCTGATCGCGTTCGCGGCGAAGATGGGGTTTGATACTAGCAAGTTCCCGGCAGAGATGGGGCTGGCGCTCGGGCAGGCCGAGGTCACGCCCCTGGAGCAGGCGCAGTTCCAGGCGATCCTCTCCAACGGCGGGCTGAAGATCACGGGGACGCCCGTTGCGCACGCCGAAGATGCAGGGGGAAAGGTGCGGATCGCCCCCCCCCCCGTCGCAGGCGAGCGCGTCATGACGCCCGAGGCCGCCGCGCTCACCCGCGAGCTGGAGAAGCTCGTCATCGTGATGGGTACCGGCGGCGCGACGCGGGGAGCGGGCGGTGAAGGCGGGTATCCAGGTCCGGCGATGGGAAAGACCGGGACGACAGACTCCGAGAAGGACCTCTGGTTTGTCGGCGCCACGCCGACGTACGCCATGGCCGTCTGGCTCGGCTACGACGACCCCGTCCGCATCGGCGCCGCCGCCTCCGACCTCGCCGCCCCGCTGTGGGGCTGGTGGATGCGCCGCGTCACCCGCGACGACGGCACGTTGCCCGACTGGCCCGACACCCCCGCCATCTCGCATCGCACCATCTGCACGCAGACCGGCAAGGGCATGAACACCTCCTGCCAGGGCATCTCCGCGCCCTTCCTCGTCGGCACCGAACCGAAGGGCGGCTGTCCCGTCGATCATCCTCCGCCAACGCCGGAAGAGATGGACCTTGACCCAGACGGAAACCCGATCCCGAAGCCCGGTCACGAGTCGATCTGGAAAAAGCTCGAGCGCGAGAAGGCCGAGGCCGACGCGGCTGCGGCTGCCGGGACGCCCGACGCGGTCCCCACCGACGCCGCTCCCGGGAAGGAGTAACGTTCAAAGCGCGCAACTTCCGGTTCTTGTCGGGAGGTGCTCTCACGGACGGGCCTCCTCTGGGCAGCTCGCCACCTCCGGAGCGCGTCCACCCGGCAGCGGTGGAACGCCGCGTTGCCCGGAAGCGCCGTCGCGGGCGCGAGCCACAGGGAGAAGAATTTACGGCCTGGGAAGAACATCAAGACGCCAAGGCCGCCAAGGAGAACCAAGGAGAACCAAGGAAATGCAGGGGGGCAGCGCGGTGGCAGGGCGGGACGGGGGGCGGCGAGCGACGGGGCCCATCCTCGCCTCAGCCTCCTCCTTGGCGACTTGGCGTCTTGGCGTCTTGGCGGTTGAACCTCTTTTTCTTCCTGCCAACCCTCCCCGGGCGTCCATCGCGTCCTTTGCGCTACACCGCTTCCTCTGCCTTGACGAACGAAGCTCGTTACGATTCTCCTCCCGCATTTCGTATCCAGCGGATACGAAATGCGGGAGGAGGATTGTCACACGGGACCGGGGGCGGGTGCCATCGGCGGGCGGCGCACGCTCAGCGCGACAGCGACCACCGTCCCGAGGCATACCCACTGCACGAGGGTGAACCCGAGCGTCGGCCCGGTGTCGCCGCGCACAAACTCCAGCACGAAGCGGATCGCGGCGTACCCGGCCAGATAGTATCGAAAAAGCCAGCCCTCCGGCCGAACGGTGCGGCGGATCGACCAGAGCACCGCAGCCAGCGTAAGGTCCGCGCCCGTCTCCACGAGCTGCTGCGGGAAGCGCCCGCCGATCGCCAGCCACCCGCACGGCCCGGCCGTGTCGACGTGCACACCCGGGCAACACCCGTTGAGGAAGCAGCCGATCCGGCCGATCCCCTGCGCCAACGGCACGCTCACCGCGAACCCGTCCCCGGTCGAATGACGGACCCCGACGATCCGCTTCGTGACCTCCACGCCAAGGTAGGCGCCGCCGATCCCGCCCACGACCGTCTTCCCGGTAAAGTCCATCGCCAACGCGGCGTTCCAGAGCGCCCGCATGTCCGCGGCGAACAGCAGCATCCCCACCTTGGACCCGATCATCGCGCCAAGGAGGGCGCCCGCGCCGACGTACACATGCCCCGGGGTTCGCGCGTAGCCGAGACGCCGGACCTCAGCGCGGCGGACCACAAACGCCACGACGAAGCCGAGGAACACGAGCACCGCGTAGGCGCGGATGGGAACGCCGCTGACGGTGAGGAGGACCGGGTACACGCCGCTGAACCGTATCATCGGCCAGACCGCGCCCCGGGTGTGCTACGTTCGGCCATCCGGAGCCGCGATGTCCGACCAGAACACAGGCAGCAGCGTGCTCAAGAAGGTCCTCATCGGCGTCGCATTGGTCGGCTGCCTCGGCGCCGTGACCGTGACGGCGCTCGCGTTCTTCATGCTGTGGGAGTGCGACCATGCGAGCATTGAGTGAGGCCGTCCCGGGTCGCCCGGCGCGGCGGTCGCGGCGGCTGAGCGCGCCGTCGATGGTCGTTGGGACCGTCGGAACGGTCGGGGTGGCCTGGTTCGCGCTGTGGGCGTGCGCGCCGATGTCGACGATGCCGGTGCCGGGCGCGATCGACTCGAACACGAGCGAGTTCGGCGTGGGCGGAAACGCTACGTTTGGAGCCGCATCTACGACGAGCACCACCATCGCCCCCGGCATCGGCGAGAGCGGCCAGTTCTGGTACGACCACCGCTTCGGGAAATTCGACTTTGGCGGCGGTGTGTTCGCCGGAAATTCGAGCCTTGTAGGCGGTGGCCTGTTCTTCGGCGGGATGTTTCCCGTCGGCAAGATCAACCTCGGCTTCGAGATCGCCGGCGGGTTCCTTTGGGCAGAGGCGGGGATCCCGCTGACGGTCCCGCTCGGCGACCACGCGTGGCTCTACACCGAGCCAAGCATCGGCATTCGCGCGCAGCTCGCGCGTCTGCCCGTCGGCGTCGGATTCCGCCTTGGCAAGCACTTCATGCTCGCGCCGGAGGTGGCGGTCGAGTACGGCGCTACAACCTCGCCGATCCGCCCAACCGGCACGTTCCCCCAAAGCCTGGCATTTACAGGCGCTTTCTCCGCCGGCTACGGCTTCTAAGGCCCCTTTTGGCGCAGACCCGACCCTACCTCTACTACGACGCCGCCGTGTCCATCTGCAACGTCTGCCTCCGCCGCGTCGAGGGCAAGATCGTCTTCGAAGATGGGAAGGTCTACCTCGACAAGTGGTGTCGCCTCCACAAGCACCAGCGCACGCTGCTCTCGGACGACATCGACTTCTACCGCAGGGGTCGAGAGGTCTACCTCAAGCCGCCGGAGATGCCGCGCCACTTCAACACGCCGCAACACTACGGCTGTCCCTACGATTGCGGGCTTTGTCCGGAGCACATGCAGCACTCCTGCCTCTCGCTGCTGGAGGTGACCGACCTCTGCAACCTGCGCTGCCCGGTCTGCTACGCCGAGAGCGGACCCCACCGCGGAACCGCTGGGAACAGCGCGCACCGCCCGATGGACACGATCCGACGCATGCTCGACGCCATCGTCTCCAACGAGGGTGAGCCGGACGTGGTGCAGCTTTCCGGGGGTGAGCCGACGTTGCACCCGGACTTCTGGGCGATCCTGGACGAGTGCAAGGCGCGGCCGATCCGGCACTTGATGCTCAACACCAACGGCATCCGGATCGCGCGCGAGCCCGGCTTCGCAGAGCGACTCGCCAGCTACCAGCCTGCTTTTGAGGTCTACCTGCAGTTCGACAGCCTGCGCGCCGGGCCGCACGAACAGATGCGGGGCCAGGACCTGCGCGCGATTCGGGAGGCCGCGCTCGCGAACCTCGAAGCCGCGAACGTCAGCACCACGCTCGTCGTCACGCTGATGAAGGGCCTGAACGACGACGAGATCGGCGACATCATCCGCTACGCCCTGACCTTTCGCTGCATCCGCGGGGTCACGTTCCAGCCGGTCCAGCACGCCGGTCGCACCGAGGGTTACGACCCTGCCGTCCACCGCCTCACGATCAGCGAGGTCCGTCGGAAGATCATCGAGCAATCCGGCTTGTTCACCGATCGCGACGTCCTCCCGGTGCCCTGCAACGCCGACTGCCTCGCCATGGCCTACGCCTTGAAGCCCGGCCCCGGCCTCCCGGCCATCCCTCTTACCGGCCTCGTCGACCCCGCCGTCTTCATCGAAGGCAGCCGCAACACCATCGTCTACGAGCGGGATCCGACCCTCAAAGCGCACTTCATCAAGCTGTTCGCGACCAACCACTCACCCGAGGGCGCCGCGAACTGCCTCGCCGACCTGCTCTGCTGTCTGCCGACCGTTGCGTCCGGGACGCCCGAACTCCCCGCCTTCAAGTACGAGAACCTCTTTCGCGTCATCATCATGCAGTTCGTCGACGCCGAGAGCTTCGATCTGCGCGCCGTGCGCAAGAGCTGCGTGCACATCGCCACGCCCGAGGGCAAGATCGTCCCGTTTGACACCTACAACCTGTTCTATCGTGACGGCAAGCGCGAGCGGTTGCGGGAGCTGCAGGCAGAGATTGATCCCGACTAGAACGAGCTCCCGAACGACAAATACGCGCCCCCAGGGTCGAGAAAGTTGATGCCGTCGCCGCGCGGCGCGAACCCGTACCCCGCCCGGATCAAGTACCCGCCGCCATACCCGGCAATCGCGTAGAGCTGCACCTCCGCGCCCGTGCCAAGCAGCACCTGCTCCGTCTGTGCGGGCTTGGTGAAGTCGTCGAACGCATTCCCGCTGTCGACGAAAACAGCCCCTGAGATGTACCGTAGAAAGAGTGGAATCGTCCCGACGCCGCGGTCGATGTTCCAGATCGGGAACCGCGCCTCCAGCGAGCCCAGCCAGTACCATTCGCCGCTGTCCGCACCCGGGTAGTACCCCCGCAGCATGCGGAATTCGCTTGGAACGACGGTGATCCCGCCCTCCGAGTAGGCGCCGCCAAGGCGGTAGCTTCCATACTTGAACTTGTCGCCGAGCGTCGCCCCTCCGGAGAGCTTCCACGCGAAGACCTGGTTGGGGATCAGCGGGTTCGTCACGTACTCGCGCCACTCCGCGGTCGCCTGCGCGCGCGTGAACGGGACGCGCACGCCCGTGTCGTCGAACTTCGAGCTACCAAGGAAGAACGGCGTCAGTTCGGCACCGACGGCGAGCGAACGAGCGGCCTCCGGGCTGATGGACCGTGAATAGCTCTGCCCCTTGCTGTAGCTCCAGCCGACGCCGAGCGAGCTGAAAAACCCGCGCGTCGGGAGCGCTGGGAGGTAAGCGTCCGTCGGGATGGGATCCAGGTTCGTCCGAAGGGTTCCGGACCAGTAGGCGCTGAGGCTGGAGTGCGCGTCGATCGGGTACCCCATCGAGGCGGCGGTCTGGATGCGATGGTCCCAGTAACGGTCGGTCATCGCCTGCAGGCCGGGGAGGTAGCCGCCGCCGTCGGTCGGTGTCGGGGTCTCCTGGTAGATGGTCGAGGAATTATCGACGTAATCCTGCATCCCGAGGCCGCACACGGGGCGCCACCGATTGAGCACCACCGACGCGCCGCCGCCCACAAAATGGGCGTCCGTCCGGTAGCTGAGCGAGCCCGAGTAGGTGAGGAACCCGAGCAGGTCGGAGCCGTAGGTGGAGACGGCGCCGAGCAGGCCGGGTGCACCGCCCGACTGGGTGATGTAGCCGTATGGCAGCCAGAACCGAGGGGGAAGCAGGGTATGCCACGGTCGGTACGGCCGTGCGGGCAGGTCCGCGTGCGCGAGGGGGTCGACGGGCGCCGGATCGGGCTTGATCGGCGCGGCGGGCGTGTCGAGGACGAAGGGAGCGCGGGCACCGCTCTCGGGCCCTGACTTCACCGCCATCGCCCCCGGAAGGTCGTCGATGTGCCGCCACGTCGCCGGGTCGAGCGGCATCGTCGCGATCTGCGAGCCCATGGTCGTGAAGACGTTGAACGCGAGTAGTTTGCCGTTGGGGTGGACGGAAGGGCCGTACGCGCCGGTCAGGACGTTCGTCACCCGCCAGATGCCTCGCCCGACCATGTCGACGGCGTAGATGTCTGGTACACCCTCGCGATCCGAGGCGAAGTAGAGGTACCGACCGTCGGGTGACCAGGCCGGGTCGCGGTCGATGGCGACGTCGTCCGTCAGGCGCTCCAGCGGCTTGCCGTCGTCGGAGTAGAGCCAGAGGTCGCGCTGCCCGTCAGCCCACACGCTCACGGCGATCTGCGTGCCATCGGGCGAGTAGGCGGGCGTGCCGAACTGGGTGTGGCGGTGGTCGTCGGCGACGAGCGGGCGAAACTCCCCGTCCACGGTCAAGTATTGCAACGCGTTGTCCTGCGCGCCGTTGGTCACGACGAGCAAGCGGGAGCCGTCCGGCGAGAAGGTCGGGTCAAACGCGCGTTTGCCGTTGGTGACCGCCTTCAGCGAGTCGCTCGCGATGTCGTACTGGTAGATGTCCGCGTACGCGTCGTAGAGGTCGACGGTGTGGGCCATCGAGTAGACGAAGCCCTTGGAGTCGGGCCGCCAGCGCAGCACGCGCGCGGACTTGTGCGGCAGCACGCGGCGGGCGTTCTTCCCGTCGGCGTCCGCGAGCCAGAAGGCGCTGCCGCGGTGCGGATCGTCGCAGGAGTAGGCAAGCGTCTTGCCGTCGGGCGACCACGCCGGGACGCCGCAGCCGTCGTCCTTTGGCGAGAGGACGGCGAATGGCGTGAGGCCCTCAGCGGTGATTTCGTCGACCTGCGCCTGGTACCGGCTTTTGAGCGTGGCTTTCCACTGGTGGTAGAGCGTGACGAACGACTCGCCGAACGTCTGCTTCGCGGGCAAGATGAACGGGATCGACCGACCATATCGATGGATCCAGTCCGTCCACGCGTCGGGCTTGCCGAGGCCGCCGTCGTCCGGGTCCCCGTCCGTGGATGGGGGCAAGGCGGCATGTTCCGCCGCGAACTGGACGAAGTCCTCGCCGAAGAGGTAGCGGAGATTCCCGGCCGGGGGGCTCGCCTGAAACCCCTCCAGGTTGCCGAGCGGCGGAAAACGGTCTTCGATCGTGGCGGTTCGCTTGACCATGTCGACGAGCGGGTTCCGGCCGCGTCCGGCCGTCGTGTGCTTCGTCTCCTCGTACGTCGCCAGCCCCTCCGTCATCCAGCCCGGCGAGACGAGGTTCGGCGAGATGATGCGGCCCAACAACAGGCGTGCGACCTGGGGAAGTCCGCCGACGGTGTCCAGGTGGAGGATGTGCGTCAGCTCGTGCGTGATGATCGCCTCGTTCCAGTCGCGGTAGAGCGAGAGCGTGCTGTCGGCCTCGGGCGCCGTCACGTAGATCACGATGTGGTTGACGGGGACGATGGTGGCGTAGCCGTTCGCGTCGTCCGTCCAGTCGACCAAAAGCAGCTCGATCTTGTCTTTTGGCTCGTGGTGGATCTCGGCGGAGAGCTTGCCGTAGGCGACTTCGGCGTCGATCGCCATCTCCTCGGCGAGCTGGGTCTCGTCCGTGCCCGAAGCGACCTTGCCCGCGCAAATGGCGGCCGGGGTCGACCTTGCGCAATGAACCTCGCCGGGCACGTGGAACGTGATCCGGAAATGGTCGGTTTCGAGCGTCTTCCAACGCAACGTGGGGTCAAAAGGGGCAGCGGACGCGGGCGAGGCGAGGAGGCCCAGAGCGGCGAGGATCGGGAGCGCGAACGGCACGGCTTCCGCTAACCGCCGGGAGCGAGTCCCCGCGCTATGAGGCGGCGTGCGTCGCCTCACGAACGAATTCCTCGTCGGCCTGCTCGCCCTCGTGGCGATCGGGCTCGCAGTCGTCGGCGTCATCTACACGGACGACAAGCCGGAGGGCGTGGCTGGCGTCTACCACGTGATCGCCGTCTTTCCGTCGGCCGAAGGCGTCTATGCGACGACCCCCATCCGCGTCGCCGGCGTGCCCATCGGCGCCGTAAGCAAGGTCGACCTCGACGGCTCAAACGCCCGGGTCGAGCTGGAGATCCAGGGCAACGTCCAGTTGCCGACCGACTCGGTCGTGGCGCTGGGCAGCGAGGGCATGCTCGGCGACAAGTTCCTGCGCGTCACGCCAGGCCACGCCGTCGTGCTGATGAAGGAGGGCGACCCGATCGGGCTCGACCAGGCCGGCGTCGACCTGGACGCGCTGGAGAAAAAGGCAGGGTTGATCGCGGATGATGTCAAGGCAATCACCGGCAACCTGAAGACCATGACGGGGGACAGCACCACCCAGGCGCAGCTCAAGCAGACGCTCGCCAACGTCGAGGCGCTGTCCGAGTCGCTCCGCACCGTCGCCACCGGCAACCGCGACGAGCTCGACGCCATCGCAAAAAACCTCCGCGACGTGAGCGAGGCGCTCAAGGCCGTCGTCGGCACGAAGGGCAACGGCGTCGACGCCGAGATGGCGAGCATCCAGAAAGCGACGGACAGCCTCGACCGCACCGCCACGCACGTCGAGAGCATCGTCTCGAAGATCGACGGCGGCGAGGGCACCGTTGGCGGGCTGATCAACGACGGGACGACGCTGAAGACCGTCAACGACACGGTCGCCGAGGTCCAAAGCACCGTCTCGGACGCGCACGCCCTGCTCGGCCAGGTCTCCCGCCTGCAGACGGACGTGTACTACCGCGGCGACTACTTCGTCGGCAGCACCCCCAACAATACGACGGACTTCCCGGACGGCAACCCGGTCAGCGGCGGCACGCGCAACGTCCTCGGGGCGCGCATCATGCCGCGCGAGGATTACTGGTATGTCTTCGAATTCGTCAGCCATCCCCTCGGTTCCATCTCGTACGAGGACCACTCGATCCCCTCGCTCGGCACCGCCTACCGAGAGTACGTTCAGAAGCCCGACTACCGGTACTCCTTCCAGATCGCCAAGCGCTTCCACGACCTCGTCTTTCGCTTCGGCATGAAGGAGAGCTCGGGCGGAATCGGCGTTGACGGAATGTTCTTCAAGGACAAGCTGATGGTCTCGAGCGATCTCTACGACTTCACCTACGGGTCCTGGCCCGCGCTGAACGGAACGCCGGACCTGCAGCTCACCGCCCGCGCCTACCCGACGAAGTGGCTCTACGTCGAAGGTGGGCTGGACAACGTGATCCTCGGGGCAGAGTACGGCTACGCGACGGGCTTTGTGGGCGGCGGGTTCCGGTTCACCGACAATGACCTGAAGTTCATCCTCGCCGCGGTGCCGATCAAGCCGTAGTCCGGCGTGCGGGGACCCGCGCGGCGGTTACGTTCGACGGCTGACGTGCGGCCGTACCGGCTGCACCAAACGCCATCGCGGAGATCCCCATGAGCAAGAAGAAAGACACCGAAGACGCCGGGTTTGGAGACCTGGAGAACGAGTTCTTCGGGTCGTGGGGAGAGGAGGAGGACGATGGCGGCGTGAAAGCCGCCGCGAAGGCGGAGGCGGACCGCGTGGAGGCGCTGGCGAAGGCCGAGGCGGCGAAGGCTGAAGCGGCGGCCAAGGCTGAAGCGGCGGCGAAGGCTGAAGCGGCAGCGAAGGCTGAGGCGGCGGCGATGGCTGAAGCGGCGGCGAAGGCCGAGGCGGCGGCGATGGCTGAAGCCGCAGCGAAGGCTGAGGCGGCGGCGATGGCTGAAGCGGCGGCGATGGCTGAAGCCGCGGAGGATGCGACGAGATCGGAGGCCGCGAGGGCTGCCGAGGCGAGCGCGGCGGCGGCGAGCGCGGATGCCGCCAGGCCCGACGGGCCGGTGCGCGAAGTGTCTGACATCTTCCGGCGCAAGACCGCGAAGGAACGGAAGGCGGAAGAAGCAGAGTTGAAAGCGCGAAAGGCGGAGGAGGAGATGCTGGCTGCCGCCGAAGCATCCGAGCGGGCACGCGCGACCGCCGAGGCCGACGCGATCGCCGAGATGCGCCGAGCGGACGAGGCGTTGCAGGCAGCGAACGCGGCCGCACAGACAGACGCGGAAGCCCTCCGCAAGCACCTGGCCGAGGAGGCTGAGGCCGCCGAGGGTGAGCGCAGAGCCACGGCGGTCGCCGCGGCAGCCGTCGCACCGGTGACCGTGGCCGTCGCCCGACCGAGGTCAAACCCCACGCTCGTCTTCGACCCCACAGAGCTGCAGGCCGAGCTTGGCGATGGCCCCTCCGAGGACGCCGAAACGCAGATGGAGCCGGTGCTTCGCTCGCTGATGGAGAACCAACCCGAGCCTGAGCTCGTGGCCGTTGTGGTGCCCCGAACGCCGATCGTGAGCGGGGAGGGATCCTGGGTGGAGTCCCTTGCGCTGCTGCGCGAAGAGGCGGAGCGCTCGTCTGGCGCCCGCCGCATCACCCTGTTCACGGCAGCGGCGCACTTCGCGCGGACGCGACTGAGCACCGCTTCCGACGCCCTCGCCATGCTGGATCAGGCCGGTGTGAGCACCCGAACCCGCGGCGAAGGGCGCGGAGACGCCGCCTATTGGCTTGAGCGCGCCCGGTCGCTGGAGGCGCTTGGCGACCGTGCTGCTGCGGCAGCTGCCTACGAAGCGCTTGGTGCCACGACTCAGCACGCGGCAGAGGCCGAGGTTGAAGCTGCAAAGCTCTATGTCGCGACCGGCGCGGAGGACGCCGTGGTGGCCGCACTCGGCCGAGCGCTGGCGGAGAGCGAGGACGCCTCGGCCCTCTCGCTGCTCGTCGAAGTGCAGCGCCGTCGGGCCGACCCCGCGCTGCCGGAAACGCTCGTCCGCCTCGCCGCGATCCACGTCGGCGCGCTCGCCGCCGGGCTGCTCGTTGAGCGCGCTGGTCTCCTCGCCCACACCCCAGGCGCGGTGGACGCCTGGAAGGCCGCCCGCCTCGCCGATCCGGCAAACTTCGCCGCGCTCGCTGGCCTCGACGCCGCCCTTCGCGAAGCTGGCGACTGGGTCGGCCTCGCTGAGCTCTACGAGAACGAAGCGGCGCGCGTCGCCGTCGACCCCGGGCTGTCCCCGCCGATCCAGGCTGCGGAGTCCGCGTGGTGGTGGGCTCGTGCTGCGCGCATCTACCGCGGGCAGGTCTTCCGAAACGACGCCGCGACCCGGTGCTTCGCCGCTGCGGTCGTCGCCTCGCCCGCCGACCCGGGACTGCGGCACGAGATGCAGGCCCACCTCGCCGAAGCTGGTGATCGCGACGCCCTGCTTGCGGCGTTGCAGGCGGAGACCGACGCGGTCGCCGGGCCCGCACGCGCGTTCGCCCTCTTCCGACTCGCCCGCGAGGTCGAGGCCACCGACTGGGAGCGTGCTGCCGGCCTCTACGCGGCAGCCGCCGAAGAGCCCGCCGCCGCCCCCGCCGCCGAGGCCGCGCTACGACTCTACCACAAGGCAGGGCGTTGGCAGCAGATCGTTGACTTCCTGGTCCAGCGCGCCTCCCGGCTCCAGGACCCCTCCCTCCTCGTCGCCGTCTGGTACCGCGCGGGCGAGACCGCGGAGGGCCCGCTCGCCGATCTCAGTGGCGCTCGGGGCTACTACGAGCGTGTGCTGGACCTGGCACCCGGCTACCTGCCGGTGCTTGAGGCGCTGGAGCGCGTCTACCACCGGCTTGGGGCCTGGGCCGAGCTGGCCGCCGTCTACGAGCAACGGTCACTGCTGGCCGAGGATCAGGCCGGCGCGGCGCTGCAGCGCCACCGGGCGGGCGCGACGTACGAGATCCGCCTGCAGAACACGACGCGCGCGAAGGAGTCCTACCGCCTCGCCCTCGCCGCCGTCCCCGATTTTTCCCCGAGCGTGGACGCCTACGCGCGGTTGCTCGAGGGGGACCAGGAGTGGACCGAGCTCGGGCGCGTGCTCCAGGCTGCCGCGGCGTCGACGAAGGACTCCATGGAAGCCGTGAGCCTGTACTACCGGGCCGGCCGCGTGCTGGCGGACCACACGGGCGACACCGAGGGCGCACGAACCTGCCTTCGCCGCGCGTTGGAGGCGTCGCCGGGGTTCCTGCCTGCGGTGCTCCTCCTCAAGGATCTGGCTGCAAACGCCGGGGATCTCGCCGAGGTGCTCTCCCTGGAGCGGGCATCGGCGGACATGGGCGACGATGTGGAGCGGCGCCATTGGCGTCTGCTCGCGGCGGCGCAACTCGCGGGCGACGGGGAGGAAGCCGACGGGCTCGCATCCCTGGTGGTCCGCGAAGGACCGTCGGCGTCCAGCGGCGCGCGCGAAGCGGCGTTGGCGATCATGGAGCGGAGCGCGCTTCGTGGCGGCGATGCGTCAACGCTCGCGCGGCTGTATGGCGATGCGGCCGCCTGGGTGCGCCTCGCTGAAGTGGCTGTCGAGGCCGGGGACAACGCCGTCCTGGCCCGCGCGGTCGAGGGATCCACCGCCGCCGGCACGCCAGCCCCGTTCCGTACGCTCGCCCGCAGCGCCGAAGCCATCGGCCGGCCCGATCTCGCCGGCGAAGCCCTCAAAGCCGCCGGGCTGCTGGCCTCCGTGGACGCCGTGCGTGTCGGCGCCGCCACCGGCGTGTTCGAGTCCCTTCGCGAGCACGCGGACCCCGCGCTTGCGCAAGCGGCGATGCGCCTGCGCGCCGGGCCCCAGGAGGCTGCGATGGCGCAGCGGGTGCTCGCAGACGCAGCCACGAACGCGGGTGTTCGGGCGCACCACGCCCGGGTCGCCGCGACGTTGTACCGTGTCGCGGGGCAGCCCGACGCGTCGCGCGCGGCCTGGGAATTTGCGTGGGAGGCCTCGCCGGGCTCGCGCTCCGCCCTGGAAGGCCTGCGCGCCTCGCTCATCGCCCTGAAGAATCCCGATGGCCTGCGGGCGGTGTACGCGCGCCTCGCCGCCGACCAGCAGGCCGGACTGGGCGAAGCGCTGGAGGAAGCCGGTGATATCGACGGCGCCATCGCGTGCTTCCGCACGGAGGTCGAGGGGGCGAGCGAACCCCTCCCGTGGAGCCTCCGCCTGGAGCGGGCGCTCGTCGCCAGGGGGGACTGGAAGGCGGTGCTAGACGTGATCAACGCCCGCGCCAGCTCGATCTCCGAGCCGCTACGCGCGGGCGACGCAGCCCGCTGCCGCTGGATCCTCGCCGAGAAGATGGCCGGGAGCGACGAGGCCTGGGACTACTACCAGAAGCTGCACGCGGCCGACCCCGCAGACCGCGAAGTCGTCGAGGCCCTCGCGCGCATCGCCGGCGCCCGCGGCGAGACCGCACAGGCAATCACGTACCTGGAGGATCTCGCTCGGACAGCAACGACCCCGGCCCAGGCCGCGCGCTATCAGCGTCGCACGGCGGAGGCCCTGGAGGCCGCCGGCAACGGGGAGGGCGCGCGGGCCGCGTACTCCCGGGCATTGGACCTGGAACCGCAGGACGGCGAGGCGCTGGCCGGCCTTCGACGGCTCGGCGAGGCTGCCGGCGACTGGGAGGCGGTCGTTCGCGTGCTGGAGCGCACAGCAGCGCTGGCAAGCGGGCGCGAGCGCGTGGAGCGCTACGCAGAGGTCGCACGGATCTACGAAGAGAAGGCGCAAAACCGCGCGCTCGCGGCAGACGCCTGGCGCAAGGTCCTGGACATGGCCCCGGAAGATCAGGAAGCCCTGCGGCACCTCCTGTCCCTCTCCGAAACCGGCAGGGATTGGATCGGCTTTGTGCAGGTCGCACAGGCACTCCTCTCGTTCCTCGAGGGCGAGGACCGCACGGCCCTGCAGCGCCGGATCGGCGTCGTCTACCACGAGAACCTGCGCCGGGACGATGAGGCCATTCGCTTCCTCGACGCAGCCACGGGCGGCAGCTCGGCGGACCCCGAGGCAGCCGCGCTGCTCGAGAAGATCTACGTCGGTCGCGCCGACTGGGATCGCGCGGTGGACGCCCAACAGCGGATCGCCCGATCCGGCGCGCCCGTTGGCGAGCGGAGCGACGCCCTCGCCCGCGCTGCCCGGATCCGGCTGGACATGAATCGCGATCGCGCCGGGGCCGCAGCGATCTACGACCAGCTCCTGGAGCTGCAGCCCGACCATCACGAAGCCCTGCGGTTCCGCGCCGAACATCTGTACGAGAGCGGGCACTACGCCGAAGCCGCCGCGATCTACGACCGGTTGGAGCCCGTGGAATCCGCACGGGACGTCGAGGATTTCGACGAGCAGGTGGACGTTGCCATGTTCTACTACCGGTCTGCAGAGGCCCTGCGCCGATCCGGGCGCCGCACGGACGCGGTGGAGCGCTACGAGCGGGCGCTGCAGCTCAACCCGACCCACCTCCCCTCCCTGGAGGCCGTCGGCCCGATGTACATCGAGGCGAGCCAGTGGCAGCGGGCCGACAAGGTCTTCAAGCAGGTCCTGCAGCTCACCGGGGGTCACGGGAACAACGAGCAGCTCGCGTCCGTCTACGCGAACCTGGGCATCGTCGAGCTCAACCTGAACCAACCCGAGAAGGCGAGGAAGCGGTTCTCAAAGGCGCTGGAGCTCCGGCCCAACGAGGTGCTCGCCCTTCGCGGCCTGGCCAAGGTCTTGTTCCACGCCAACGACTGGAACAACCTGCTGAACATCTACAACAACATCATCTACCACACCCAGGAGCCCTCGGATGTCGTGGACGCCTACGTGGCCAAAGGCTTCGTGCTCGATGCGCGCCTGCACCTGCCCGAAAAGGCGGCGCAGCACTTCGAGAAGGGGCTCGCGTTCGACGGCAACCAGCCGCTGACGCTCCTCCGGCTCGCCGAACTTGCGCTTCGTCGGCACGACTGGCCCGAGGCCGCCAGCATCGCCGACCGCGGGCTTGTCCTCGCGGCGGTGGGCACGGCGGAGCGCGGGTCGTTGCTGCTGGTCAAGGCCATCGCCTACCAGGCCTGTGGTGACGCGGCGGCGGCGGCGGAGAGCTGGGCCGAGGCGTGCGGGCAGCACGAGTCGTTGGCGGAGATGCTCGCGGGCAGCACGATCGCGCACCCCGACGAGGCTCACAACCGGCTGCGCGAGCGGCTCCAGGCGAACCTCAAGTTCACGTGACGCCGGAGACCGCCAGATCGGTCGGCGGCTGGCTGTTCCGGAACCGCGGGTGGCTCCCCGTGCCGCTGCTGTTGGCGATGGCCGTCCTGCCCCTGAGGTTGGCCGGGCCAGGCCTGGCCGTCGTCGCGACGGGTGAGGCGCTGCGATTCTGGGCTGTCGGCCACATCGGGCTTGCGAGCCGAACTCGCGGCGACGGCGCCGCCAGGGTTGTCGCCTCGGGCCCGTACCGGCTCGTCCGAAACCCGCTTTACGTCGGCAATATCGTGATCTTCCTCGGGCTGGGCATCATGAAGTGGCCGTGGGGCGTGGTCGCCGCGCCGCTGCTCGCGCTCGACTACCACTTCATCGTCGCGTGGGAGGAGGGGAACCTGGCCGCCAGGCTCGGCGAACCCTACCGCGAGTACCTGGCCCGGGTCCCCAGGTGGGTGCCTGCGTTTCCTGCCTCCCAGGCCGACGCACCCGCCTGGGCCGGCGCTGAGGCCCTGCGGAGCGAGCGCAGCACCTTCCTCGCCCTGGCGGTCGTGCTCGCCGGCATGTTCCTCGTCCGAGGTTGAATGCGGTGTTTCGCACCTGCTCCAGGGGAGCGCGCTGGTCGCACACGCGGCGTCGCTGAAGCGTGCTACGCTGTTGCACTGAGGCCCCTTTCTTGGAACGCTCCTCTCGCCTCCGAAAGTACCACCGGAAGGACTACACGCAGAGCGTGGACTTCCCGGTCGAGATCGTGGGGCGAGACGGCCGCGTACGCCGGTATTCCTACGACGAGTCGGTGCGTCTGTACCAGCGGCGGATCCGCTCGGCCATCGCGCGTCTGGACGACTCCGAGCTCGTGGACGCCGAGGTGAGGCACTGTCAGCTTCGCATTGATCAGCTTCGCCGCAGCTACCTGGAGCAGCAGGAGCACCCCGTGGGCGACGGGCGGGTGGTCGGGACGCTGCTCGGCGCGGAGGTCTACGCGTTCCTCGCTCGGCAAGGGTTCGACGCGTCGGACCTCGGGACGATGCGGTTGATCGCGACCGGGCTCGGCGACGTCGTGTGGCTGACCGGGCTCGGCGGGCGCAGCTTCATCGTGTACGCCTGGCGCCTGGACTCGGAGGCCGCGCGCACGGCGCACAGTCAGCAGCGTCGGCTCCTGGCCGCTCCGGTGGAGGAGCCCGCCCCCCCGAGCGAGCGCCCTCCCACCGTCGGAGAGGGGGTCGAGCGGCTCTTCGTGGTGCATGAGACCAGCGAGCTGGGCGTGCTCCTCGCGGGCGAGGGCCCCTGGGACGGCATCAGCGTCGACACCGGCCCGGCGGAGGGCGAGCTGGAGGTCGTTGAAGGGCCGGTGGAGGTGATCGCGATGCGCGCGTTGAAGGACGGCAACATCGCCGACGCGCTGCGCGTGTTTGAGGAGGGGATGGAGCTGGCGCCCCTGCGCCCGGGCCTCGCGCTCGCTACCTCCGCGGTCGCGCTGCTGGACCAGCAGGTCGAGCGAGCCCGGTTTGCCGCGCTGTTCGGGCTGCTGCACGCGGGCGAGGGTGAAAAAACCCGGCCGCTGCTCTCTGCGCTCCTGGCGATCAGCCTCTACCGCATGAACGACGTCGCGAGCGCACGCAGCGTCATCGCAGAGTCCGGGCCGGCGCCTCTCCCTCGCGCCGTCTCCATCCTGCTGAACCTCACCCGCTACCGGCCGTTCGAGCTCTTCTCCTCGGACACACCCGAGGGCGCCGGGGGCCGCGCGCTCACCTGGGTTCGCGCGTGGGGCTTGAAGTGGTGCGCGTGCGCGCTCACGATGTCCAGCGTCCTCGGGGGCTTGGCCGTGCTGGCGGCACCGAGCATCCCCATCCTGGCCGCGGCGCTCATGCTCAGCGCGCTCCTGATCCCAGCCGCAGCGCTGGGGCGGCTCGCGACGGTGGCGGGCCGAATCCTCCGGGCCGAAGAGGAGCCCGGACTCTTGCTGGGGATGGAACTGCTGGGCTCGAAGGGGCGATAGCTCCTTCTACTGGGGCTCACCGTCCCCGCCGGACATCCCGGGGATCCCCTCAAACCCCTCCATCCCCGGCGGGCCGGAGGGTGGCGCCTCGGGACGCGGCGGCGGGACCGTCGCGCGCGCGACGCCCAAGATCACATCGAGATCCGCCTGCAACACCGAGAAGGCCGGACCTCCGCCTGCGTCCTTCGCAACCCGGGAAGCCAGCGCCGCCCCGGCCGCCACATCGCCGATGCTGATGGCCTCGCTGTGGGGCTTGCCATCGTCCGTCTCGGTGAGGGTGATGCTGCCCCACCCCGACGCGGCGCCAGCCGGCACGGTGCTTCGGTCCGCGTGCGTGTGGTCGATCTGGTCGAGGACGCCGTCGCCGAGCTTGTATGGCTTCCCGTCGGCGTCCTTCCACGCACCATCGACCTTGGTGAAGGTCGCCTTGTAGTCCCCAAACACCAGCGCGATGCTATCCACCTGGTACTTCTTGACCGTCATGAGCGCGACGCCCTGCCATCCATCGAGCTTCACGAGGTCGTTCACGCTCCCGGTGGTCTTCGCCAGGGGGCCATCGCCCTTCACAGCCACGCGCGCGTCGGCGCCCTCGCCGTCCGTGTCGCCAACCTGGAGCACGTGCGTGCCGTCCGCGTCCTCGACCGTCAGGGTGGCGACGGGCTTCATGTCGGCCGGGCCGTCGTCCATGAAGCTGTCGGCGCGCAGCATGTCGGCCTTCTGCAGCCAGTCCTCCACGGTCTTGTCGTCGACGCGCGGGCCCTCGTCGCCCAGCCACCAGCCGTGGTCGTCCTTGCGGAGGACCACACGCACGTCGCCCCGATCGATCTGGATCCGGCGCGCCGTGCCGCTGGAGAAGGTCCAGAGGGTCTTGCTGCGGAAGTCGTCGACGCCGCGGTGCCCCAGGTCCGCGAGATGGCTCTGGGCAACGCCAACCGGCCCGCCATCCGCGGTCTGGACGTAGCTCCCAAATCCCACCGTGGTGTCCTTTCCGACGTACACCGTCCAAACGCGGCTGTCGGCCGTCCCGAACACCAGCGTGGACCGGCTGGCGGGGTCCAGCCCGTACCCGGCCGGGTCGCCCGTGAGCGGATGCTCCTCGACCAGGACGGGGTCGAACCGGTCGACGATCTCGCTCACCTTCCGCTCGTCGATGGGAACGGACTTCGGCGCGACCATCGTCCACTTGCCGCCGGTCTTCTCGAACGAGACCTCGGGCCCCTGCCCGTTGGTGACCTTCAACGACACGATGTCGTCGGGCTTGTAGTCGACGAGCTCGTGCGTGGCCGGCGCGTCCGGATCCTCGTCTTTCTTCTTCTTCCCGCCGGTCTGGTTGTTGTCGATCGCGATCACGGCGATGATGGCGAGCAGCACGACAGCGAGGATGGTGAGGAGGCGGTTCTGACGTTCCATGGGGAGCCTTGAGTGTTGACGGGAGGCGCGCGGTGCGTATCCTCCGCCCATCTTCCTGGGCATCCCCGATGAGCGCTTCGCGACAAGATGAGATGGAATCCGGCGCAGAGGGCACCGCCCCGCTGAGCCCCGCTGAGCTACGCGTGGTCGAGCTCGAAGGGCTGCTGACGGACGCGAACACGCGGGCTTCCGACACCGAGGCCCGATTGCGCCAGGTGAGCTCGGCGTACCGGCAGAAGGTCGAGGAGATCGACTCGATCAAGGACCGGCTCTCGCGCCAGGCGGCCGTGCAGGAGGAGATCAGGCGCGGCGAGGTCGTCGAGAGCCTGTTTGAACCCGTCGAAAACCTGCATCGCGCACTTGAGACCGTCAAAGGCAGCCAGGCCGAAGGGGGCTTGCGGATGGTGCACGGCGAGTTCATGACCGCGCTGAGCAAGCTCGGCCTGCAGGAGGTGCCGGGCGTCGGCTCGAAGTTCGACCCGAACCTGCACGAGGCCATCGCCACGATGCCGGTGACGGACGCGCGCGCCGACAACACGGTGGTGACGGTGTTTTCTGCGGGATTTCGCATCGGCAACCGCCTCATCCGCCCCGCCCGTGTCATCATCGGGGCATTCCAGGAGTCCTGACCGATGGCCGACCCGATCCCCCCGTCCGACCCCGCGATCGCCCCAGACGCCATCCTCGAAGGCACCGCGCCGAACCCGGAGATGGGCCTGGCGCTACGGAAGGAGGGCACGCTCGCGTGGGAGCAGACCACGGCAGAGCTCGCCAAGGCGATGAGCGGGCGGCTCACCGTCGCGTTCCTCGGGTCTGCGAGCTCGGGCAAGGACAGCGCGATCAAGGCCATCTTCGGCGTGGACTTCGGGGAGATCTCCCCGATCCCCGGCTCCACGTCCACGCTCAAGGTGATCCCCCTCGATGAAGCCGAACAGGTGCTGATCGTGAACGCGCCTGGGTTTGGGGACGTGCGCGCGGACGTCGACCAGGTGGCCCGCAAGATCCTCGACGACCTCGACGTCATCGTCTACGTCGTGAACTCCGAGGGCGGTGCCACGATCGACGAAAAGCGCGATCTCGCGGCAATACGCGCCCGCGCCCGGCCCGTGCTCGTGTGCTTGAACAAGATCGACCTCATCCGGGCCCGGGACCGGGAAGCCTTCATCGTGGCCACGCTCGAGCAGCTCGGCGTCGACCGCGCGGACGCGGTCATCACCGCGTTCGACCCCCTGCCGCAGCTCTCCCGGGAGCCGATGGGCGTCGAGGAGGTGACCGCGTGGATCTACGCGCAGCTCGCGGAGAGCGGCAAGCAGCTCTTGTTCGCAAAGCAGCTCCGCAACAAGGCGCAGGCGTGTGAACCGATCATCCAGGCCGCGGCGAAGCGCGCCTCGGTGGCTGGCGCCATCCCGATACCGGGGGCTGATCTGGCGTTGGTGACCGCGATCCAGGTGAAGATGATCCGCGACATCGCCATTGTTCATGGCGCGGACATCGACAAGGAGGTCGCCCTCTTCATCATCGGCGAGCTGCTCTCCGGCGGGATGCGGGGCTTTGTCCGCTGGGGCGCCGAGGCGCTCAAGGCGGCGGGGTGGATCCCGGGAACCCAGCTCGTCGAAGCTGCTATTCTGGGCATCGGCGCGCTGGTCGCCGGCGCGACCACGTTCGGCGTTGGCAGGGCGGCGGTGCAGTATTTCCAGTCGGGCCGCACACTCGACTCGGCGGCGCTGCGCATGGTCTTCGACGCCGCAGCCTGGGACTACAAGCGGAAGAAGGACGCGATCGGCGTTTGACCGACCCGTGGCCGACGGCGCGGTGACGAAACGTGTCGTCCCACCGGAGACGGTGCCTAGACTCTCAGGGTAAACAGCGCATTCCCGGTGGTCCCATGCGTCTCGTCCCGGCCTCGTCGCTTCCCCTGGTGATCCCATGATCGCGGCCCTCAGCCTGTCGGCATTGCTGTCCGGCTGTCTCGATTTCACCGACTCCAGCAAGACCGACGGCCTCACCGACACCGCGCCGGACACCGACTCGGGGTCGGACACCGACCGGGACACGGGGCCTGAGGTCGTGCCGCCGGATGCCCTTGCCGGCCACGTCGTCATCCTCGTGTTGGACGGCGGGCGGATCGACGAGACGTTCGGCGACGAAATCAACCCCGACTCCTACTCGACAGCATCGAGCGCCAAGACGTCCACCCTGTTCACCAACATCAAGAAATACCTTGTTCCAAATGGGACTCTCATCGTGCCCGGGTACAACACGGGCATCACCATCACCGGTCCCGGCCACTGCAACCTGCTGACGGGCATCCATCAGGAATTCGGCCACTTCGCGACGCCGGACGGCCCCGGATTCTACCGGCCCGAACTACCGACGATGTACGAGGAGTTTCGCAAGCAGTTCACCGCGGCAAAAAGTGGCGACCTGGTGCTGACCGGCAACACGGACCACATCGCCAGTCTGAACTACAGCCTCTACCCGGGCGACGGGAGCACCTCCGCCGCTACCTACACCCTGGTGGCGGACCCGGGCGATCCCCAGGACACCGAACCCGCAGCGAACGACGGTCAGGTGCTGACGGCGCTGGAGTCGACGTTGAGGGGGAGCGCACCCCGCCTCGCGCTCGCGAACCTCCACGCGATGGACCGCGCGGGCCACTACAACAGCGACCCGAACGCCTACGGCGAGCGCGTCGCGCAGATGGACCAGCCGATCGTCGACCTCTGGGACCTCATCCAGTCCGGCGAATACCCAGGAATGAAGGACGACACGGTGCTCGTCGTGGTGGCCGACCACGGTCGGCACCGGTGGGGCGACGAGGCAGCGAGCCGGCTGGACGGCACGAAGGCCGTGAACTCGGACGGCACCGTGGGCCCGGACTACCGGAACCATGGCGATCAATGCCGCGGATGCCGGGAGATTCCCATTCTGATGGTCGGGAAGGGCATCAAGCAGGGCGTCACCGTGACGTCGCCGTACACCCAGGAGGACCTGACGGCGACGATCGCGCGAATCCTGGGGGTAACCGTGCCCTATTCGACGGGGATGGTGATCCAGGAGGCCCTGGACGGCACCCCGACCGTGACCAACCGCACGGGCGACGTGAACCCGGCAACCGCGAACGGCGCGGTCGCCACCGAGGAGTTCACGACGGACGACGCCGCGCAGAGCGTCGTGGTGGTGGACGGTGCGCAGGTCTCCACCGTCGGCGCGATCCACGCCGAGGCCCCGGCCATGTACAGCGACGGCTCGCGCGACGTGGTTTGCTGGCGGGAGCTCAACCTGCTGCTCGACCAGCCAGACGCCATCGACTGGCCTTGGGCCGGGATGTGCAAGACCAGGTTGGACGCCGGAAGCTGGGATGACCTGACGCTGCCGAACACGGTGGTCTCGCCGCTCTGGCGGCCGTCGATGGCCAGCGACGACAGCGGGCATCTGATGTTCACCTTCGCGGACAACTCGGACGCGACGACGTACTTCAACGCCAGCAACCCGGCGTCCATCCGGCTCTGGCGCTGGTCGACAGACGCGGGATGGGAAGGGACCGAGTACACGGGCCCGGACAATACCTCCATCTTCCCTGGAAATCCGACCATCACCGAGATCGGGGCCAACAGCTACATCGCCTACGCCAACTCGGACCTCGGCGCCAAGAATTCCACGAACCCGGGGCGTTACACGCGCCACATCTCGCTGCAGTCCGTGAGCTGGGGGAACAAGCAGACGTGGCAGGAAGTCTGGCGCACGTACACCGAGGCCTGCCCCGGCGACACCGCCGATACCGACGGCGACGGGTACGCGGGCGTGAGGGGCGACGGCGAGGTGGGTTGCCCGGTTGGCACTCCGACCGTCGACACCGAAGGCAACCAGTACGGCCGCTTCGAACACCCCGCCGTGACGGCTGTCGACAAGACCATCTACGTCGCCTACGTCGGCTACGGCGACGTCGGGAACACGCTCCTGCTCTCCACGGGCCTGCTGAAGGGCGCCTCCTGGGACAGCCCCCAGCGCCTCGACACCGCCGGACGCGTCCTCGGTCACATTCCGCCGATCTGGGTCGACGGGACGCTCTACTGGGCGGAGCTCAACGACACGGACACGGTGAGCATCTGCCGGTTCGTGCCCGACGGAACGCCGGACTGTACGGACACGCTCGCACCGCGCATTCGCGGGTTGGCTGGCTCCTCGCCCGGAATCGTCGCCAGCCTGGATCAGGGGACGGCCGAGTGGACCGTCACCGACATCACCTGGTAGCGGCTAGCGGGTGACGAAGTCCGCGAGCCGGGGACGGGCGACGGAGTCCCGCGGGGCAGGCTCGACGTGGTGCCGGATGCAGTCCCGCAAGCTGGCGCCGTGGATCAGGCGGTCCTCGGCGTAGGCGGCGATGGCCGCTGAGCTCATCGGCGCGACGAGGCCCACGCGCCCGACGGGCTCGATGCCGCCGTCAACCAGCGCCTCCGTCCACGTGCGAAGCCGCGTCAAGTGACCGGTCGTCCAGACCGCATGATGGCGCGGCAGCCAACGGACGACAGCGCCGGCAGGGTCCAGGCCCTTCAGCCCGAGGCCCGCAGCCGCGTCCACCAGTTCCTGGGCCAGCCGGGGCGCCTCGGAGGTCCACGGGGGTGAGCCAGGCTCGACCGCGAGGTGCAGCGCAACCTCTCCTGGGCGCGCGGCGTGCTGAACAGCGCGAAAAAATGGTGGCCCTCCTGTGGAATTCCCGGCGACGTGGATCTCGTCCACGCCCTCCGGCAGGGTCCCTCGCACCCACACCTCGAGCCCGTGGCGCGCGTGCAAGCCCGCGGCGTCCAACGCCAACCGGGCATCCCCGTGCAGGCGGACCACCTCGTCCGGGGCAAGGTCCACCACGATCCGGCCCTCGATCGTCCCTGCCTCCGTCTCAACCCGTCCTTCCCCCAACCCGGTCACGACACTGTCGATGTCGTCTGGGTGCGCGTCATGGAGGCCCGCTGGCGCTCGACTCCCCGCGGCGGGCGGCTCGCCGTGGACCACCCTGGCAATGCCGCAGAGGAGTGTCTCCGGGTCGCCGAACCGCGCCCGAGCGTACGGCGCGTACACCGCCTCGTAGATCGGCGCGCCGAACCGATGCTGCACCCAGTCACGGTAGCTCCGCTCCTCGCGCCCACCCCCGACGAACGCCGCGATTGCGGATGCCACGCGCGCCCGTCCGAGCGCGACCCCGGCCTTCGGCAGAGCACGCGCCGGCAACAACCGCACGCGATCAGCCCCAGAGAGCGGCAGGGCCAGAAGGCTCCCGCGAACCAGCAGCGCCCGCCGAGGCGCCGCGGCCACCTCAAACCCGGTCGGCGGCGCTTCCGCGCACCAACCGGCTCCCAGAGGGCGTTCGGGATGTGTGAACGCCGACCCCACGCGGATCACCGCCTTGCCGTGGCGGCGAAGCGTCGCGGCCGTCACCGCGGCTCCGGGCCCCGACCCGACCACGACGAAATCGGTGCTGCGGTCGGCGGACATGGTTCCGATCTATCCCGGGAGGGCGGACGCGCCCTCGATTCTGAACGCCCAGGGCTGCAGGTCCCACGGACCCGCGAGCTCGCGCCCGCTCAGGTTGACCTCGACTCGGACCGAATTCGGACCAACGCCCCGGGTGAAGGCAAGTACCGGGGCAGGTCCGACGTCCTCGAACACGACCCCTTCGCCCGCCGCCCGCCGGACAGCAGCCAGCGAGCGAATCAGCGCCAGCATGGATCCCGGGTCCCGATTCTCCGCTTCGACATTGACGGTCGCATAGGCCGGGTCCGCCGAAAACCACGCGGTAGACGCAGAGAACCCGCCCTCGTTGGAGTCATCCCAGGCCATCGGCCCACGCATCGCCAGGTCCTCGCCGGTATCCGCAGCGTCGTTCGCCTGGTCGAGTTCGTCGCCGTAGTCGACCACCGGGATGCCGGGGAGCAGGAACTGAACGACGCGCAATGCCCGACGTTCGCGCGGGTCGGGCAGGACTGTGGCCAGGCGGTCCGTATCATGGGAAGCGAGGAACACCGCCATGCTTCGAGCGGCGGGGCCCTGAGCCTCGACGACGCCAACCAGCGCCTCGGGGTCCGCCTCCACCGCCTCGAAGAACGCCTCGTAGCGCGGAAAATCGAGGACCGCGTCGCTCTCCGGCGCGCCCGCAGTCCCGAGCCAACTCACGCTCCGGTCCACGTCGTGTTCACTCGCCTCAGCGAGCACATACGCGTCCGGATCAGCCGCCTTCACCGCCCCATACAGGTCCGCCACCACTGCGTGGGAGGCCGCCGTGCCCTCGGTGTCCCCGTGCTCCTCCACGAGCATGACCACCGCGTCGAGTCGGAACCCGTCGGCGCCAGCGGCCAACCAACCCCGAAACACGTCGAACATCGCGGCCCGAACCCCGGGATCCTTCCAGTTGAGGTCCGGCAGGTCCGCCCCAAAGCAGCCGTAGTACGCCGACTGCGGCGAGCCGGCCGGGAACCAACGTTCGCCATCCGGCGCCCGCGCCTGAAGGACGAAGCGCTCCGGGTGGACTCCGAGCGCCTCAAACCACGGGTGCGTTCGATGCACCTGGTTGAGGGGGACGTCGAGGATGACGCGCATGCCGCGCGCATGTGCCTCAGCGACAAGATCCGCGAGATCCGCGGCCGTCCCGTACTCGTCCCGGATGCGGTTGAAGTCCGTCACATCGTAGCCCGCCGGTCCAAACGCCGGAAAGACCGGCAACAACCACAGCGTTCCCACCCCAAGACCCGCGAGGTAGTCCAGGTGCCGTTGGACACCCCGCAGATCCCCGATCCCGTCTCCATCGGAGTCCTGGAACGATCGAACGTAGATCTCGTAGATGAGGCCCTCGCGCGCTGGCGCACTGGGCGGCTCCGCCAGGGCGACCGGCAGCGGCTCCACGTCGCCGGGCGAGGCAACCTCGCCGAGCAAAGCGGACTGCCCGACCTCGGGGGGGCGAACGCAGCCGCCGAGCGGCATCGCCAGCAAGGTGAACAGCAGGAGGAGGGCGGTAGCGATCGGGGCGAACTCGAGCGCAAGGACCGCGGATTCACCGAGCGAGTTGACGGACAAGGGCACCTCGCCCGCACCGTGGGCAGGTCCCGTGCCAACGGTTCAACCTCGATCATTCGCGGGGTGACGGTTGTCACCTGACGGACGTCCGTCAGACTTCCGTCACCCCCCTCACCGCGCGGCTCCTGTCAAGGCGGGTCCCGCCGTCTGTGCACCAGGGCGACCGCGGACCCCCACCTGAGCATCCCGTTCCATGCCTCCCACCGAAATAGTTCACCTTCCGGGTCGACATCACTCGCCAAAAGCCGTACCATGCCGGCCGTCCCAGGTCCGCTGTGAGCGAAGCCTCTCCAATCGTTGAATTCCGCGCTGTCCACAAGACCTTCGGCGCCTACCGCGCGGTCGTCGACATCAACTTCCAGATCCAGAAAGGCGAGTTCTTCTCGATCCTCGGCCCCTCCGGCTGCGGCAAGACAACCACGTTGCGCCTCCTCGCCGGGTTCGAGGAGCCCGACGAAAACGGCGGCGAGGTGCGCATCAACGGCGAGGTCGTCAACAAGCGGCGGCCCTACGAGCGCGCGATCGCGATGGTTTTCCAGAACTACGCGTTGTTCCCGCATTTGTCGGTGGAGCGGAACATCGCGTTCGGGCTGGAGATGCGCCAGACGCCGAAGGCCGAGATGCCGGGACGGGTGAAGCGCGCCATGGAGATGGTGCGCCTCGATCCCGGACAGTTCGCGCGACGGATGCCCGGACAGCTCTCGGGTGGACAGCGGCAACGAGTCGCGCTCGCGCGCGCGCTCGTGCTCGAGCCGAGCATCCTGCTCCTGGACGAGCCGCTCGGCGCCATCGACCTCAAGCTCAGAAAGGAGATGCAGTTGGAGCTGAAGCAGCTCAACAAGCAGCTTGGAACCACGTTTGTCTACGTCACGCACGACCAGGAGGAGGCGCTGACGATGTCCGACCGCATCGCGGTCATGGACAACGCGCGGGTCGCACAGCTCGGGACGCCAGCCCAGATCTACGAGTGCCCGCGGACACGTTTCGTCGCGAAGTTCATTGGGGAATCGAACTTTTTCGACGGGGTGGTCGAGGGGCGGAATGGAGACGGCTGGCGCGTGAACGGCGACCGCGGCGGGTTCACCGTTCCGGACGGCCCGGGGATGATGCCCGGCGCGAAGGCAGCCGTCGCCGTGCGCCCCGAGTGGCTCGACGTCGTCGCGCGTGGAGACGAACCTGCGGGCGAGAACGCCATCCCGGGGACTGTCAGCGACGTCATCTACCTCGGGGAGACGCTCCACGTCCTCGTCGCCGTGGCCGGCGCGAACGGCGACGAGCGCGTGGCCGTTGCGGTTCGGAACGAAGGCCAGCTTGGACGGCCAATTCGGTGGTCGAAGGGCGACCAGGTGGCTGTGTGCTGGGCGCCGGGCGACTGCCAGGTGCTGGAGGACGCATGAACTTCGTGGCGCTCCGTCGCAAGGCCCTGGGGTGGTTCCACCAGCACCGGGAGGCGAAGGCCTGGGGCCTGCTCGGCCCCGGCTTCGTGTGGTTGCTGCTCTTCTTCGTGGCCCCCATCCTCATCATGTTCGCCTACAGCTTCATGCCCCGGGGCGAGTACGGGGGGGTGGACTCGGGCTTCACGTTCGAGAACTACGCGCGCTTCGCCGACCCGCTCTACATCGGCATCGTCTGGCGGACGCTCCTGGACTCGGTGGCCTGTACGGTCATCTGCGTGCTGCTCGGCTACCCCGTCGCCTACGTAGTCGCGCGCGCGACAAAATGGCGGAACGTCCTGATGTTCCTCGTCGTGCTGCCGTTCTGGACCAGCTTCCTGGTCCGCACCTTCGCGATGATCTTCCTGCTTCGCGACACCGGCCTCATCAACACGCTGCTCGCCGACATCGGGCTGGAGAGCCTCGATGACCCGATCATCATGCTCTACACCCCGTTCGCCGTGATGCTCGGCCTGGTCTACGGGTTCCTCCCGTTCATGATCCTGCCGATCTACTCCTCGCTCGAGAAGTTGGACCTGTCGTTGCTGGAGGCCGCCGAGGTGCTCGGCGCGCGCCCGACAGCGCGATTCCTCCGGATCACCCTGCCTCTCTCGATGCCCGGCGTGGTCGCGGGTTCCATGCTCGTCTTCATCCCGGCGCTCGGCTCGTTCCTGACCTCGGACCTGCTCGGCGGCGCCAAGAACGTGCTCATCGGCAATGTCGTTCAGGCGCAGTTCTCGACCGCGCGCAACTGGCCGTTCGGCTCCGCGCTCTCCTTCATCGTCATGGCGCTCGTGCTGGTGGCCGTCATGGGGTATCTCCGCGCCCGTGATCGCGGCGCCGAGCTGGGGGCCAAATGAGCAGCCTGAAGCTCCCGCGTTGGCTCATCGCCATCGTCGCGCTCGTCTACGCCTTCCTCCACATCCCGCTCTTGACGCTGGCGCTGTTCTCGTTCAACAACTCCAAGTTCTCGGTCGAGTGGACCGGCTTTACGCTGCACTGGTACGAACGCCTGTTTCAACGCCAGGATGTGATCGACGCGCTGGAGGCGAGCCTGTATGTGGGCGTCGTCTCCACCATCATCTCGACGCTGCTCGGCACGCTGATGGCGTTGGCGTTGGGGCGGCACGTGTTTCGCGGCCGCCGGCCAATGGAAGCCTTCCTCTACGTGCCCATCGTGACGCCCGACATCGTCGTTGGCATCTCGATGCTCATCCTGCTCGTGTTCGTCGGCTTCCCGTTGGGGCTGACCACCGTGATCATCGCGCACGTCGCCTTCAACATCCCCTTCGTCGTCGTCGTCGTGCTGGCGAGGCTGCAGGGGATGGATCGCAACCTCGAAGAGGCGGCGATGATCCTCGGCGCCGACGAGTGGACGACGTTCTGGCGCATCACCGCGCCGGTGCTGTGGCCGGGCATCCTCTCCGGCGCGATGCTGGCGTTCACCAACTCTTTTGACGACTACGTCATCACCTCGTTCGTCATCGGCACCGGCCAGTCCACGCTGCCGATCGTGGTCTACAACATGGCGAGCAAGAACATCGAACCGAGCATCAACGCCATCAGCACCATCATCCTCGTCGTCACCACGATCCTGCTCTTCGTGTCCGATAGGCTCACCCGCGACAAGCCGCTGGTCGCGTAGCCAGCCCACCATCCCCAACCCTCCTCCCCGAGATCCGCATGTCCAAGAAATCCGAAGCCGACTCCCTTTTCAAGAATTTCGTGGAAGGCCGCCTCGCCCGCCGCGACTTCATCCTCCAGGCGCTCGCGTTGGGCGCGTCCGTTACGGCCCTCGGCGCCGTTCTGGAGGCCTGCACCGGCACCCCGGCCGAAGCCCCCAAGGCGTCGCCGCCGCCGGACAAGGGCCCGCTCACGGGCGGTGCCGCTCCGACGCCCGCTGCCCCGGCCGAGCCTGACCTGGGCCCGATGGAGACGGAGCTCAACATCTACAACTGGTCCGACTACATCGCCGAGGACACCGTCGCGAACTTCACGAAAGAGACGGGGATCAAGGTCAAGTATGACACGTACGAGTCCAACGAGGAGCTGCTCGCCAAGCTCCAGGTCGGCACCTCCGGCTACGACATCGTGGTCCCGACCGGGTACATCGTGACCGTCCTCGCGGCCCAGAACCTGCTGGAGCCGCTGGTGAAGAAGTACCTGACAAACTGGAAGAACATCGCCCCGTTGTTCGCCAACCCCACCTTTGACCCCGACTGCGCCCACAGCGTGCCGTGGCAGTGGGGGACGACGGGCATCGCGTACCGCAGCGACAAGGTGAACCCGCCACCGGACGGCTGGAGCATCTTCCAGGACCCCAAGTACAAGCACAAGATGACGCAGCTCGACGACGAGCGGGACGTGATCGGTGCCTGGCTGAAGTTCAGGGGAAAGTCGCTGAGCTCGACCGACACGGCGGACCTCGCCGGCGCCAAGGCAGACGCCATCCTCGCAAAAGCGAACTTGAAGGCGTATATCTCGGCGGAGGTGAAGGGCCAGGTCGTCACCGGCGACGTCTGGGTCGCCCAGCTCTGGAACGGTGACACCGCCCAGGCGGCGAAGGAGCAGCCAAAGATCGCCTACTGCCTGCCGAAAGAGGGCGCGGCGCTCTGGACGGACTCCCTCGTCATCCCCAAGGGCGCCCCGCACAAGCGCGCCGCCCACGCGTTCATGGACTACATCCTGCGGCCCGAGGTCGCGGCCTCCATCTCGGACACCACCGGATATGGCACGCCCAACCTGCCTGCTTCCTCGAAGCTGGCCGTCCCCCTACCCTACCCGACCGATGACGAGCTCAAGCGCCTCGAAGTCCAGAAGGACCTCGGCAAAGCGGCCGAGTTGTGGGACACCCTGTGGACCGAGATCAAGGCAAGCTGAGCCTCCGTGACGTTCCTCCTCCCGCATTTCATATCATCGTGAACCAAAATGCGGGATGAGGATCGTCACTTTGTTGAGCGGGTAGTGGTCGCCGCCGCCGCTGTTGTGTATGGAGGCATCGGGTTGTACGTGCTCGCCGCGCCAGACCGGGCGTTGGCGGCTGTGAGCTTACCGCTTCCCAACGACACGGCCAGGGCGGACGTGATGGCGACCTACGGCGGCATGTGCCTCGGTATCGGCATTTGGCTGGGGCTTTGTGCCCGTCACTCGGAGTCGGTCCGGGTGGGACTGTGGGGCGTGTGCCTGGGTTTTGGCGGTTTGGCGCTGGGGCGGATTGTCGCCCTCGTCGAAGGCCTTGTGTTCACCCCGATCCTCTACGGATTTCTCGGCCTCGAGCTGGTCGTCGCGACGATCGCCGGCGGACTCCTTGCGAGCTGAGGTATGCTTCGGGGATGACGATCCTCGCCGCACTTGTCGCGATCCTCCTCGGCTGCACGGTTCCGGTCTCGAGCTCCGGTGACGGCTCCAAAACAACCGATGGATCAGGGGATTCCGCGTCCGAGTGCGTGCAGTCGAAGGTGGATGAGACGGGCAGCGTGTACACGTACGATGCGAACGGGAACGTGACGACCCGGACGTTCACCGACGGGTCAACGATGACGTACACCTATGACGAGGCCGGAGACATGACGGGCTACAGCTACGACACCGGCGGCTCCCGGAATGACCAGACGCGCACCTACACCTACGACGCACACGGCAACGTGACGTCCTCGACCGACCAGGACGGAAACGTCGCGACCTGGTCCTACACGTACGACGCGAACGGCAACGCGACCGGGGCCACCGACTCGCAGGGCGGCTCGTGGACCTACACGTACGACTCGGAGGGCAACACCGCGTCCGTCACCTACACCGACCCCGACGGCAACGTCGAGAGCGCCACCTACACCTACGATGCCGACGGCAACATCATCAGCGAGACATACACCGACTCAACCGGGGCGGTCTACACGGCCACCTGGACCTATGATTCAAATGGCAACGTGACCACCGACGACGAGCACACCTACACCTACACGTACGGCCCCTGCTGACCGACGCGGTCGCGTACGCCTCTACGCCGGCGGCACCAACGACTTCGACCCCTTCCAGAGCTGCGCGTTGATGAACCCCGGCGCGATCGCCTGCATCCAGTAGAGCTGGCCCGACTGCCCGACGCGGATCTCGGTCTTGTCCGCCTTCAACCCCTTGATCGTCGCGTCGACCAGGACGTCGGTCGTGATGACGGTGAAGTCGCCGCCTTCGGGGATGTCGGCGGTCAGCTCGGTCTTGACGGCCGGCGGGAGCAGCTCGATGACGCGCACGCCAGCCGCCTCAAGCTGAAAACGCAGGGAGATCGTGTAGGAGTGCACAGCCGCCTTCGTCGCGCAGTAGATCGGCGAGGACGGCAAGGGGACGTACGCGAGGCCGGAGGAGACGTTGAGGATCGTGCCCTTGTTCGCAGTGATGAGGTCCACAAACGCTGACGTGGTGCGGATCGTGCCGCCAACGTTGATGTCCATCTCTTCCATCAGCGAGTCGAGGTCCTTTGCCGGCCGAGAGAGGTTGCGGTTGACGAAAACACCGGCGTTGTTCATCAGGAAGTCGAGCTTGGGGAACTCGGCGGCGACCTTCACGGCGAGCGCCTTGATGTCCGCCGACTTTGCCACGTCGCTCTGGATGCAGTGGATCTTCGGGTTCGCGGCCTTGACCTCGTCCAGCTTGGACTGCCGACGACCGGTGACGATCACGACGTTGTCGAGCTCAACGAACTTCTTTGCGAAGGCGAGGCCGATGCCGGCGCTGCCGCCGGTGATGAGGATGGTGTGGCCGGAGAGGTTCATGTTGAGATCCTTGGGAAACGCGTGCGAGGGGACGGGCGGATAACTCGCCTGCGCTCCGGTCACGACGAGGCCCCGCGCCCCGTACCGCTCGGTCTCGACTACCCCGGCACCAGGTCGAGAATGTCGACCGTGGGCGGGTCGTCGAGCCGGATCGGCAGGACCGACGTGCCGATGCCAGGCGTCACGAAAACAGTCTGGCCGTAGCGATTTGAGAGTCCATCTGCCCAGATCACGTTCGTCGGCTCCACCACCGCCCCCCAGAGGGGCAGCCGGACCTGGCCGCCGTGGGTATGCCCCGCCACCACGAGGCCGACGGGACCGTGCATGTGCTCGACAGCATCGGGGTTGTGGACGAGCACGAGCGCGCCGGGGGTGCGTGGGATCGTGTTCACATCCGAGCCGAGGCCGTACGGGTCGTCCAACCCAACGATCGTTACGCCGTGGAAGACGACGACGCGATTCCTGAGCACGGTCACGCCATTCGCCGCGAGCGCGCTTGCCATGCAGTCCGCACAATTCCAGGCGTCGTGATTGCCGATGACGGCGAACACAGGGGCGGCGAGCCCGACGAAGTGGGCCGCGGCGTGCTCCGGCCCGACGGGGTTCCCACCGATCACGCCGTTGATCAGGTAGTCGCCGAGCAACAGCACAGCATCCGGAGACTGGGCGTTCGTGGCGGCGATGACGCGATCGATCTGGGCGCAGCCCGTGCCTGGTGAGCCCTCGTGCGTGTCCGAGATGAGCGCGACGCGCAGGGCCTGCGCCAGGCCGACCACCGGCACTCGCGTGACGCGCACGCGCAGCAAGCCGGGCTCCACGCCGACGCCCCAGACGAGGGCCAACACCCCAACGATCACGGTCGAATACAGGAACCGGCGCATCCACGGAACGTAGCGCTCAGGCAGGGCGTCGGGGTGCAGGCCCCGTGCACACGGCCCGCATTGAGCGCTACCCGACGGTCCTCAGCACCATCAGCCGGATCTCCGTCAAGTCCTCCATCGCGAACTTCACGCCTTCGCGGCCGACTCCTGAGTCCTTCACGCCACCGTAAGGCATGTGATCCACGCGCCACGATGGCACGTCGCCGATGACGACCCCGCCGCACTCGATCTCGTTCCACGCCTTGTTGGCCTTGTAGATGTCGCGGGTGAAAACGCCCGCCTGCAGTCCGAACGCGCTGTCGTTGACCTCGCGGATCGCCTCATCGAAGTCATCGAAGGCACCCATGGTCGCGACCGGCCCGAAGGCCTCCTCGCAGTAGAGTTTGCAGCGTCGCGGCACCCCTTCGAGCAACGTGGGCTCAAACATCGGGCCGTTCCGTCCGCCCCCACAGAGGAGCGTCGCGCCGTTCTCCACCGCATCCGCAACCCATTCCTGCAGCCGGATCGCCTCTTTTTCGTCGATCACTGGCCCGATGAACGTGTCCTCCGCCCGCGGGTCCCCCATCTTCAACGCCCTCGTCGCCACGACCAGCCGGTCGCGCAATTCGGCGTACAACGAGCGATGGGCGATGATGCGCTGCACGCTGATGCAGCTCTGGCCCGACTGGTAGAAGGCCCCCACCACGATCCGCTTCACCACGTCATCGAGATCCGAGCCCTCGTCCACGACGCACGCGGCGTTCCCCCCAAGCTCCAGGATCACCTTCTTCTTTCCAGCCCGAGCCTTCATGTCCCAGCCAACCTGCGGAGAGCCTGTGAAGCTCAGCAGCTTCAGCCGCGGGTCCGTGGTGAACAGGTCGCCGTCGTCCCGGTTGCAGGGCAGCACGGAGAAAGCCCCCTTGGGAAGGTCCGTTTCCGCGAGGATTTCGCCGATGATCAGGCTGCCGACCGGCGTGCGCGTAGCGGGCTTCAGCACCCACGGGCAACCGACTGCGATGGCGGGGGCGATCTTGTGAGCGACCAGGTTGAGCGGGAAGTTGAACGGGGAGATGAACGAGACGGGGCCGATGGGGACGCGCTTCCACATCCCGGAATAGCCCTTCGCACGTGGCGAAATCTCGAGATCCATGATCTCCCCGGTCATCCGTGTGGCCTCCTCCATGGCCACCCGGAACGTGTCGATCAAGCGGGTCACCTCGCCTCGTGCGTCCTTGATCGGCTTTCCGGCCTCAACGCAGAGCGACTCGGCCAACTCGTCAAACCTTTCTTGAAAGCGGCGAATACAGTGGGCCAGGACCGCGGCACGGGCGTAGGCCGGCATGCGGCGGCAGGGTTCGGCAGCCGCCGCAGCGGCCGCAATTGCAGCGTCGACCGTCGCCCTGTCGGCAAGCGCCACGCGAGTGGCCACGTTGCCGGTGTACTTGTCCTTGACGTCAAGCAGCGCGCTGCCGTACGCCGGAGTATTTGCAAGGTAGTACGGGTATGATTCACGGAGAGCGGGCATGGATACCTCTGCGGCCCCGTCCCGTTATCACCACCGCGCCCGCACCGTCCCCGTCAGCATCGATGCAATGCCGCCACCCATGTCGGGAGCGCCGAAGAGGTAGGCCCCTTGAACCAGAACGTCAGGGCGGATCCGTACTGACCGGTACCCGACGGGAACGCCGCCAACGCGGACCGCGACGTCGATCTCGGTGCCCAGCGCACGCCGGCTCGTCGGCTGACCGAGGTAGTTCGTGGGTGTTCCCCCATTTCGGAAGGTGTAGTACGGCTGCTCAATGGGCGCCGTCGACCACGCCCGCATCACCCCCGCGCGCACGCCAAGCCACGCGAGCGGCGCAACATCCATCACCGGTTGCGCAAAGATCGCCCGTCGAAAGCTGCCCTCCGTAACGGTGAGGTCGGCGCCGTCCGGAGCCTGCCCGGCGTTCCCCGGATCGCTGATGAGCGCGTAATCAGCCGCCTCGATCCCACCCATCTGCTCACGGTAAAGCAACATCCCCACATCGTAGTCGCGGTCAAACGTGAAGTCACCGGACACGCCGTCGTTGGGGTCGGCGTCCCCGGAGGCCCAGCCGGCGCGCACCTTCGCGGACCAGACGTCGTGAGCCGGCGGTAACTTTGCGGGGTTTGAACTGGGTGGCAGGTCCTCCGCCAGGCCGAACGAGTAACCGCTGACGCTCCTCGCGACGCCAAGGTAGCCCGTCGCGCCGTGTGCGAGGATCGCGATGCCATCGGTGGAATTGTAGGTCTCAGTGCGTGTGGTGTGACCCCGGATCCCGGCGAACTCGCCGCCCGCCCGTAGCTCCAAAGCCCCGACGGCAACGTGCCCTTCGCCGTACCCATCGATGACGCCGAGCCGCGTGGTTCGCGCGATCGTCTCGCCATTCAACAACGGCTCGGTCTGATCACGGTACACGCCGTAGATCCCGAAAACGTTCCCGCTCTGTGGCGTGTAGGCCGCCGCGAGCACGCCCTGCCACGCCACCTGCCCCGCTGGACCGAAGACGCCCGCGCGCACGAGGTCGTCCTGGACCACGCGGTCCCCCGCGATCGCCAACGTGAGGGGGAATGCGCCCTTTTGAAACGGTCGCGTGCCCAGTCGCAGCCGAAGCACACGATCCCCAAAGTCCGACCGGCCGAACTCAGCATCGTGGTTCCCATCGTTCGCCACCATCCCCAGTCCCCAGTACGAGGTCGTCAGACCCGCCTGCACGCCGATGGGGCCGAGGCGGAGCTCACCGACCGCCTCCCTGGGCAGGAAACTATGGGCGTACAAGACCCCAATCTGTTCGCGGTGGCGCTCGTCGATCGAGCCGGGGAGGTCCCAGGGATCGCCGGCGAGTTGGCCCGAGAACACGTCCCAGGATGTGGACACGGACCAGGGAAGCGCGGCGGCCGGGTTGGACGGTCGGAGGTCGATGCCGGCCCGCAGACGCTGGTCGAGCACTGGCCCCTGACCGAGCTGGGTGCCCGCCGCGTCGAGCGTGAGCGTTGGCGGCAGGCTGCCGATGTACCGCAGCTCGCCGTAGGACCTCAGCGTGACCGGGCCGTGGAAGCAGCCGATCACGACAGCGTCCGGCGGGCCATTGCAATACGTTGGTGCTACCGGCTGATAGCCACTGCGGCCAGCGTGTATCGGGGCCGGCGACGAGGAGCCGGCCCCGCCCGCGGTCGGCGAGGGCATCGGCTGGCCCGTTGCGGGGCCCGGGGCGTCCGCAAGCCCATCGCCCGAAACCGCAGCGACAACCACCTGTTCCTCGCGCGCGGCTGGCCCGGCTGGCCCACCGGAAGCGCTCACTGCGGCACCGGCGGGATCCACGCGCAGGTCGCGGTGGCGAGGCACGGATCATCGACGACCGCGGCGCCATCATCCTGGAAGAAGGTGGCGATCTGGAGGATCTCGAAGGTGTCGAAGTCAAACGCGGCGCTGGGCTGCGGGAGCCCGAAGCCGTGCTGGCCTGTGGGGTTGACGTACGGAAGGCGGAGCGCCAGGACGCCACCCTCGTGTGGCGCGACGGCCCGAAGCGGCGCATCCGACGGGGCCCCCGTTCCGTCCGTGCCATTGTCGAGATCATCGGCGTCGAACAGGCATGAATTGCCGTTCACATCGGTGTATGGACCAAACTCCTCCAGCCCCTCCACCACCCCCCGATCGATCAGGAACTGGTCCTCCGTCATGGCGTACCGCGGGTCCACGTCTACACGATCGATCACGCCCGCGGAGCGCGCCAGTGCGAGGCCGGAGTTGATGTTCACGTACGGGTCGCCCGGCGTTGGCACGATCAGCATGTTCACCGGCTTGTCACCGCCGATCTCAGCGAGATCGGGCAACGGATCCAGCGCGTAGTGTGGGGCGTAGGCGATGGGGTCGCCCGGCTCCAGCAGCATCCCAAAGGCCATCGCCACCCGCCGCAATTCCGGCGTGCCGCGGATGTAACCAAACCCGTACGACGCTGCGACCAGCGGAGAGCCAGCAGCCATGGTCGTCCCCTCGTTGGCGACCGCGGTCTGGAAGCTGTCGATCGTCGCGACCTCCACCCCGCCGTCCTCCGGGGCCTTGTCGTAGAAGTGGAGGACAAGCCGGTCGCCAAGCCCAGCGTTCTCGGGGTCGCTGAAACCCTGGCGCTCGTATGCGTCCAGCGCGTCTGCCGCGATCGAAACCCGGAAGCTTCCGTCGGCCGGGATGTACCCCTCCCGACTCGTCCCCTTGTCCAGGTTCTCCACGACGATGGCGCCGCCGGACGGGAACGTCGGCAGGGTGGCGACCGGCACGTCCACCATGTCGGTCACCGAATTCACCTCCTCCACGACCTGCAGGCTGCCATCGCCGTTCGGATAGCCAAGGATCAACGGTGTCATCAGCCGGCCGGACATCGCCTCGACCGCACCGCCGATCTCGGTCCGCACCGCGACGTCGAGAAGGCCTCCGCCGGGCACGATGGGCGCCCAGGCTGTGACCTCTGGGATCACGGCCCCGGCCACCGCGGCGTTGATCCCTCCGAGCGACCCCCCGACGATGTAGAACTTCGCGTTGGGGCCTCCGATGTCAGGCTGCCCGTCGTTGTCCCAGTCGCAGGAGGCCTGCGTCCCGCCTCCAGAGAGCGTCATCTGGCCCTGTCCGCACGCCTGCAAGCTGTGAACCATCTGCATCCAGTCGACCGCGGCCTGCCGCACCATGTCGCGGGTGTGGAAGGCATCGGCAGTCCATTGATCGCCGCCAGAGTCGGGAACGCCGTCGTTGTTCAAGTCTCGCTGCCGACCGTCGAGCAGGTGATCGAGGAAGGGAGCGACCCCCGCGCTTGTCAGGTAGCCGCGGATGATCGCGAGCTGATCGTCGGGCAAGGACAGGCCATGACCCGGAAAATCCGCCGCGCATGCAGCCATGCCCAGCCGGTTGAATGCCCACGCGTAGCCCAGGAAGTCGAACCGGTTTGAACCGTACCCGTGCCCGAAGAGAACCACGGGAAACGGCGCTTTGACGGCGGGATGCCCATCCACGCCGTCGCGTGGCTTGGGAAGCACGCACGTGAACGTGACCCGCTGGGGTTGCGCCGAATACGTCCCCTTCATCGGGTCCAATTGCCACCACTCGTCCGCATCCCAGTTCCCGCCGTCGTCCCGGTCCGCCAGGAAGTACGGCGTAACGAATGTGCCGCCGACAACCACGTCGGAGAACGCGTTGTAGTTGGACGTCAGCGCGTCGGCGCTCTCGCCGGAGAAGAGCCCGAGCGACACCAGTTGCTCCATCAAGATGGAGATGGGAAGCCGGTAGTAGCTCGGGCCATCGGTCGGTTCACCCGGAAGGTTGTGCAGGATCGGGGCTTCGCTCACCGCCGCCGGATACGCAGCCTGCAACGTGGCGAAAGGCCCCTTGCCATGCAGGCCGCGGTGGATGTCGACAAGGTCCCCGGTCACCCGCCCGGTCGTGAACACCCAGGCGAACGCGACGTTGTCCAGGCTCAAACCGAGCTTTGGTAGCGCGTCCGAAACCGGCGCCAGCGCGTCCGTCTGGCTCAGGTGATTGACGTACGCCCACGGCGAGCGCACCGGCTGCCCGTCTTCACCGACGAGCCGATCCGTCAGGACGACCGCGTATTTTCCTTCCTCGCGAAGGGGGACGACCGGCCGCAGGATCAGCGTGTTCGACTCGCGTTCGTACCACGTCAGCAGGTCAGCGCGCGAATCCCCGCCCAACGGATACACGTTGGGGCTGTCGAGGACGCCGTCGTTGTCGAGGTCCTCGCCCCAGTCAAGCTGCCCGTTGCCGTTCGCATCTTCGTCGACGGTGTCGAACACCAGGGATGGATCCGCTGCGCGGGAGTCATTCGGAAAGTACCGGTTGGGGTCCGGAACGTCCATCGGAAAGCGGCCCTGGCCGATGTCGATGGCGGCGGGCTGCAGGTAGTTGGGCGATGCCGGGTCCACGTCGATCACGTAGACCGCGTCGTCATCAAACTCGCTGCCGTCGGTCCGGCGATCGTCCCGGTGGCGGGCGGCGATGGTGTCGAGGTCCAGGGGCGCGTCGAACGCGACCGTGATGGGCGCGTAGATCCCGAAGCCGACGAGCTCGTTGATCTTCGCCCGGGCGGCGGACTCTTCGTCCGTGGCGGCTTCGAGCGGGAGGTTCAGGCGAAGGCCGGTGACGCTCCCGGGATCCGGCCGAGTGGCCAGATCGTTGGGAAAAGGGATGTTCGCGAGCGGCTTTGCGTCCCAATCGACGGTGACCGTGGGGCCTGTACCGACTGGAGTACGGCGCAGACCCTCGGGACCGCTGACGCACGAAAGCAGGAACACCGCCAGCAATCCGATGAGGGCGCTGCACATCGGGCCAGGGGGCGGACGTAGAGGACGCATCGGGGACAACCTACCGCGGGCCGGGGCCAAAAAATGGCCGCCGGCAAAACAACCGCCGTCGGCGCCCCTCCGACGGTCAGGCGAGGTTGACCCAGACGCTCTTGAGCTGGGTCAGCTCCTCAAGCACCGCGCGGCCATTTTCCCGGCCGAAGCCCGATTGCTTGTAGCCCCCGTAGGGACTGGCGGCGTCGAAGCGATTGTACGTGTTGATCCAGACCGTCCCGGCACGAATGCGCGCGGCGAGCGTGTGGGCCTTCCGGATGTCCCGTGTCCAGATACCGGCGGCGAGCCCAAACTCGGTGGCATCCGCAAGCCGGGCCGCCTTTTCGACGGCGTCGTCGTCGTCAAACGGGAGGATCGCGAGGACCGGACCGAAGATCTCCTCGCGCGCGATCGCCATGGCGCCGCTGACGTCTGAAAACACGGTGGGCTCGACGTAGTAGCCGGGTCCGGTCGCGCCGCCGCCTGCCCGTCGCGACGCGCCCTCCGCGTCGCCCTTGCCGATGTAGTGCACGACCCGATCACGGTGGGCCGCCGAAACTAAGGGTCCCATCTGTGTTTTCGGGTCGAGGGGGTCACCGAGGACCAGCGCGCGCGTGCCCGCGACTACCGTATCAACGACCTGATCGAGGATCGATCGCTGCACCAGGAGCCGGCTGCCCGCGGTGCAAAGCTGCCCCTGGTTGTAGAAGACCGCGGAGACAGCGGCCTTTGCAGCGGTGTCGACATCGGCGTCGGCAAAAACGATGTTGGGGCTCTTGCCACCGAGCTCCAGGGAGAGCTTCTTCAGCGTCCCAGCCGCAGCGCGCATGATGATCCGGCCCGTGTCCGTACCGCCCGTGAACGAGATCTTGGCGACGTCCACGTGGTCGACGAGCGCCGCGCCCGCCTCCTCGCCAAGCCCCGTGATGACGTTCAACACGCCGGGCGGAAGGCCGGCTTCGGCGAGGATCTCTGCCAGGCGCAGCGAGGAGAGGCTCGCCTCTTCGGGCGGCTTGAGCACCACGCAGTTGCCAACCGCGAGAGCCGGCGCGATCTTCCGCGCGGCCAGCAGGAGCGGAAAGTTCCACGGGATGATCGCGCCGATCACGCCGAGCGGCTCCCGGAGCGTGTAGTTCAGGATCGGCCCGCGGACCGGGATCGTCTCTCCCGTCAGCTTCGTCGCCCAGCCCGCAAAGTAGAAGAACGTGTCCGCCGTGCGAGGCACATCGATCGCCGTCGAATTGGCGATGGGCTTGCCGGTGTCCAACGATTCAAGCCGTGCAAGCTCCGGAAGGTGCGCCAGGACCAGTTCGCCGGCTCGCCACAGGATCCGCTGCCGCTCATTGGGGTCCATCCGTGACCAGGCCGGAAAAGCCGCCTTCGCCGAAGCGACCGCCCGGTCGACGTCCTCGCGCTTTCCGCGTGCGAGCGTGGCGAGGCGCTGCCCAGTCGCGGGGTTCGGGGTGTCGAGGGTCTCGCCCGAGAGGGCGTCGAGCGACTGATTCTGGATCCAGAGCTTGGCGATCATGTCCCCGCCTATCACCCACGCCGGCCTCGTCCCCGAACGCGCCTACTTCGCCGCCTGGACCAGGAAGGACTTTGTGGTGGGGTGCTGCGGATCAGCGAAGACCTGCGCAGGAGGCCCGTTCTCGACGTCGTACCCGTCCGCGAAGACGTGCACCCGAGTCGCCACGCTCCGCGCGAAGTTCATCGAGTGCGTGACCACGATCATCGTCTGGCCCTCCTTCGCAAGATCGGCCATGACCGCCAGGACTTCGCCTGCCATCACGGGGTCGAGCGCGCTTGTCGGCTCGTCAAACAGGATGGCCTCGGGCCGCATCACCAGCGTCCGTGCGATGGCGACACGCTGCTGTTGCCCACCTGAAAGGTCGCGCGGGTAACTGTTGTGCTTGGAAGCGAGACCGACCCGGTCGAGGATCACGGTGGCGCGGGCGCGAGCGCTGTCCTGCGACTCGCCGAGCACCATCATCGGCGCCTCGATGAGGTTCTGCATGACCGTGAGATGCGGGAACAGGTTGAATTGCTGGAAGACGAAGCCGACCGTGCGACGAACCCCCTCCAGCAGCTTCGGGTGGGTGCGCTGTGTGGTCGCCGGCGTGAGCGTGTGGGCGCCGACGGTGACCTCGCCGCCCTGAAAGGGCTCCAGCCCGTTGATGCACCGCAAGAACGTGCTCTTTCCACCCCCGGAGGGCCCGATCACCGCGTCCACCTCCCCCTTCGGAACTTCGAGCGAGATGCCCTTGAGCACTTCCAGCGCCCCATGCCGCTTCACCAGATTCGTGACCTTGATCATACGCTCACCTGCCCCAGGTTACGCTCGATGCGGCGGGAGACAACCGACATCGGATAACTCATCGCCAGATACAAGAAGGCGGTCATCCCCATCAATTCGATGGTGGCCTGCGTCGACATGGAGAGCACGGAGAACCGCTTGGTCAGCTCCACCAGGGTGATGACGGAGCAGACGCTGGTGTCCTTGAACAGGGCAATGAAGTCGTTCATGACAGGGGGAATGACGATTCGCACGGCCTGGGGCACGATGATCCGGCGGATCGCGAGGGGTCTGGACATCCCCAACGAGAGCGCGGCCTCCATCTGCCCCGTCGGTATGGCTTGCAGCCCGGCTCGATAGATCTCCGACTCATACGCGGAATAGTTGATGGCCAGGCCCAGGACCCCACAAGCGAAGGCGGGGATGTTGATGCCCAGCTCCGGCAGGAAGAAGAACACGAAGTAGAGCTGCAACATGACCGGCGTTCCACGCAGCAATTCGACGTAGGCGGCGAGCGGCCACTTCATCCACGCCGGACCGTAGAGACGCCCGACCGCGATGATCAGGCCGGCGGTGATCGCCAGGGGAAAGGAGAGGAACGACAAAACCACCGTCAGACCCGCCGACTCCAGCATGACGCCGCCATACGACTTCACCACCTGCCAGCCGTGCTCCCGAGCATCGGTCGTCACCACCGCCTGGGTAGGCATCACGTTCTTCTCGACCTTCGTTGCCACCGCCTTGTTCAATCCGAAGAACCTCGACTCCTGCGCGATCTGGTCGAGCTGCTCCTGGTTTTTGTCCCAGATCCCGTATTTCGTGTAGATGTTCTGGAGATCGCCGTTGCGCACCATCAGTACGATCGCCTCGTTGATCGCCTGCAACACCGGGCTGTCGCCCTTCCGCACGTAGATGACGTAGTAGCCCGTGTACCGAGGTGCCTCCACCGGGACCAGCCCGGGAAAGCGGGGGGCGTAGAAGCTGGCGATGGGCGTGTCTTCAAGGGTGGCGTCGAGCTTGCCGGTCTCCACCTCGCGCATGGTGTCCGTGTTCCCGTCGTAGTCGATGACCTCACACGCTTTGGAGTTGTCGCCCGCGCCATCGCCGCAAAACTCCCGCATCCTCGTCTCCGCTGCAGATCCGGTCAGTACGCCGATTTTTCCGTGATTGGCCCGCACAGCGTCCCAACTCGTGAACGTCGGATCGTTCTTTCGAGCCATGAGCTGCAGGGCGTACACATAGTAGGGAATGCTCGCGTCCATCACCTCGAGGCGCTCGGGCGTGAACTCATACCCGTTCATGATCATGTCCACCTTCCCCGCGGTGAGCATGTCCGGCATGTGATCCCAGTCGCCCTGCACGAAGTCGGGCTTGAGCTTCATGTATTCTGCCATCTTGCCCGCGAGGTCGTACTCGAACCCCGTGACCTCGTCGGCGTTGTCATCCTTCGGGAAGACGTAGGGGCCGCCCCCATAGGCGCTAACTTACTTGACACGTCAAGAGTTCCGGGTGAGTCTGCGGCATGCACTCCGCCCGCCGCCGCCACGCCTCGACCGCTACCTCGCACGCTGATCTCATCGACGGGGCCTGGGA